>JAKQCW010000286.1 GCA_029558955.1 Chloroflexota bacterium | reverse complement strand
GCCATCCGGCGCGGCGACATCCTGCTGCACCATCCCTACGATTCCTTTGCGCCGGTGGTCGATTTCATCAAGGCCGCGGCCACCGACCCGCACGTGCTGGCCATCAAGCAGACCCTCTACCGCGTCGGCAGCAATTCGCCGGTGGTCGAGGCGCTGATGCGCGCCCGGGAGGAGGGCAAGCAGGTGGCGGTGCTGGTGGAGCTCAAGGCCCGCTTCGACGAGGAAAACAACATCGGCTGGGCCCGCGCTCTGGAACGGGCCGGCGTGCATGTGGTCTATGGCCTGATGGGGCTGAAGACGCACTGCAAGCTGGCCCTGGTGGTGCGCCGCGAACAGGATGGCCTGCGTCGCTATGTCCACCTGGGCACCGGCAACTACAACGTCTCCACCTCCCGCGTCTACACCGATCTGGGCATGTTCAGTTGCCGGCCTGAGCTGGGCGCCGACGTCTCCGACCTCTTCAACTACCTGACTGGCTATTCCCGGCAGCGCCATTACCGGCATCTGCTGGTGGCGCCGGTCAACCTGCGCGGCGGCGTGGCCAACCTGATTCGCCGCGAGATCGCCCATGCCAAGCAGGGCCGGCCCGCGCAGCTCAGCTTCAAGATGAACGCGCTGACTGACCCGGCCCTGATCCGCCTGCTCTACGAAGCCTCCCAGGCGGGCGTCGTGGTCGATCTGCTGGTGCGGGGCATCTGCTGCCTGCGGCCGGGCGTGGCCGGCGTCAGCGAGAACATCCGCGTCGCCAGCGTCGTGGGCCGCTTTCTGGAGCACAGCCGCATCTACTGTTTTGCCAACGGCGGCGAGGAACAGATCTACCTGGGCAGCGCCGACCTGATGGAGCGCAACCTGGATCGCCGCGTCGAAGTCCTCTTCCCCGTGCTGGATCCGCTGCTAGTCGAGCAGATCAGAACGGGCATTTGGAGCACCTACCGCGCCGACAACGTCAAGGCCCGCATCTTGCAGGCCGACGGCAGCTACCTTTGGCCGGCGCCCGGCGACGGCGTCGAGCCGGTGGACAGCCAGCGGACGCTGCTGGAGCGCCGCGCGCTGGCCGGATTCTGAGGATCGCTTTCCCCATGACACACCCCCTCTACCTTACCGACAGCTATCTGCGCGAGTTTGCCGCCGAGATCGTGGCCGTGCAGCCTGATCAACACGCGGCAGCGCTGGATCGCACCGCCTTCTACCCTGGCGGCGGCGGCCAGCCCCACGACACCGGCTGGCTGCTGATCGACGGCGCGGCGTTGCCCGTGGTCAAGGTCAAGCGCGAGGGGGAACTGATCTGGCATTGGCTGGCGCGGGAGAGCGCGCTGCCGGCCGAGGGGAGGGCGGTCATCGGCCGGCTGGACTGGGAACGGCGCTACGCGCTGATGCGCACCCACACCGCCATGCACATCCTCTGCGGCGTGGTCTGGCGCGACTACGGCGCGCCGGTGACGGGCGGCAACATGGAGCCGCTGGAGGGGCGCATGGACTTCGAGTTCGCCACCCTGCGCGGCGAG
>JAKQCW010000277.1 GCA_029558955.1 Chloroflexota bacterium | reverse complement strand
TTGTCGGTCATCAGCGCGCGCGGCAGCCCGCGCTTCATGAAGGCCTGGCAGAGGCCATGAACAAGGCTCTGCGCGGTCTCGTCCAGGTACCACTGCAGGTGGCAGACCAGGCGCGAGCGATCGTCCAGGATGCCCAGCAGGAAGGGTTTCTCCCAGGTGCCGGCGCGGGTGAGCACGCGGCGCGCGCCGTGGTGGAAGTCCAGATGCCACAGCGCCGAGACATGATCGAGTTCGAAGCTGCGCACCTCGCGGTGCTCGAGCCGATCGCGCGCGAGCGCCGCGCCCGCGCTCGTGCGCTTGGGTGCCGCCTGGCGGAACATCCCTTGGGCCTTGAGGTAGCGGCGCACGGTCGGATAGGACGGCACGGTCAGCCCGCTGTTCTCGAGCGCGACGCGCAGATTGTCCACGTGCAGTTGCGCGGTCCAGCCGGGGTGTTCGCGGTACTGCTGCACCAGGGCGTCGATGACGCCCGGTGCCAGGCTCGCGAAGCGGCCTCGGGGGCGTGGCCGGTCGCGCAGCGCCGCGATCGGGTCGGTGGCGCTGCGCGCGGCGTAGTACCAGCGCTCGATCGTCGACAGCCCGAAGCGTACGTCCTGGCCGCTGATGGGATGGCGCCAGGTGCGGGCGGCGAGCGTGGCCAGCGCACCGTGCACGTCGCCCGGCGCGGGCGGTGCGGCCAGCAAGGGGCCGATGATCGAGAAGCGCAGCCGCGCCCAGCGATCGCGTTGCGGGGGATCGGTCGGTGTGCTCAAGAGGTTCTCCCGGTTCGGGCGCACCGGGGTGGTGGCGCCACTGGGAGTGCAGGCTACGAAGCCTCGGCGTCGGTGGCGATCTGCATCCTCTGCGGGAACTCAGCGCCCCTCGGGCAGCGTGACCGCGCGCACCGTGAGCGGCGCCAGAAAGCGCAGCAGCCGCTGCAGCGCCTCGGTGGCCTCGCCGGCAAAGCGCGCGAGCAGCTCGCCCGGCAGCCCCTGGGGCGACACCGGGGGCATGAAGCGGGCGCACAGCGCCTGCCATAGCGGTGTCTGCATGAAGTCCTCACGCCACCACCGTCGCCAGCGCTGCAGGGTGCGCAGCGGCACCGCGAGCGCCTCGCACAGTGTCGCCGCCGCTGTGTTCTGCCCGGCATGCCGGGCAGAACACAGCACCACCACCAAACCCAGATACACGCGCCGGCCCAGGAAACGCACCGACACCGAGGTGGTGCGCCGGCGGCAACGGCTGCAGCAAAAGCTCAGCCGGGACGAGAACGCGTCGCGGATCGCGAGGGTCGGGCAACCACGGGGCTTACGGGGATAGTTGGCACGATGAAGCACGCCGCCGCATGAACACCCCGCGCCCTGCGCCTGGGCAGCGAGTTCTTCATCGAGGCGAATCAGGAACAGGAAAAATTGCGAACGCTGCAGGTCAACATGGCACACTTGAACGGTCTCTAGGCTTGGTAACCAGAGACTCCCCCGAGGGGTTCGTTTGTTCAAGTTCCCCGAGGGGGATCCCCCCTCCGCCATCACGCTGCTTGACCATCCCGACGGCCAAAGCCATCAGCAGCAGTGACCTTGCTCACTTTGGGCAGGCCGGCGCCGGATTTTTTCCGGCTCCCGCAATACTTGCAGATGAAATTTGTGT
>JAKQCW010000337.1 GCA_029558955.1 Chloroflexota bacterium | reverse complement strand
CTGGCCGCCCAGCGCGGGCTGGACCTCTTCGATCTGCCGGTGGCCTTTCTCACCGAGCCGGGCCAGGAGACCCCCGCGCTGCTGCGCTGGGTTGGCCGCGGCGCCAAGGCCGGCTCGCCGGCCGTCGACGGCGCCGACCTGGTCTGGCTGGGCATGGAGAGCGACCGGCCGCCGGGCGAATCGACCCAGCTCCAGCCCTCGCTCAGCGGGAGAGGGGGCGCATACAGCGGACAGAGCTTCCGCCTGACCCAGGCCTGGTCGCCAGCCGGGCTGGACAGCCGCGCGCTGCTGCGCTGGCTGCTCTTTGGCCGTTTCGATGCCCTGAAGGGCGAACAACGCGCGGTGTTGTGGGTGGCAGCAGAGTGAGGCGTCAAGCGCGCTGCGCACCCTGCGACCGCGTACACTTGCGCTTGCGCCGAAGCGCAGCGCAGGTGCAAGCGTCGCAACCAACGTTTGGCCCGCCGGAGGGTGCGAACGCGTTGATTTCGATACGGCGGCCTACTCAATCAACGTTTGGCCCGCCGGCGGGTGCGAACACGTTGATTTCGATACGGCGGCCTACTCAATCAACGTGTTCGCACCCGCCGGCTGAACAGTTACTTTTTATCCTCTACAGAATCACGCTATGAACGAACCGATGCACCCGGCTGATCAGAGCACAGCCGAGACCCTGATCGTTGACACTGTTTCGCAGGAGGCAGACGCGCGGCCGGCCGGCTGGCTGGATCGCTCGCTGGCCAGCCTGACCACCTGGGACTGGGAGAAGATCGCCTGGGCCGGGCTGCTGGCGGCGGCGCTGCTGCTCCGGGTGGCGGCCCTGGACAACCGTTCGGCCAGCCACGACGAGGCGCAGCACGCCTGGTTCGCCTACAACCTCTTCACCGGCAAAGGCTACGAGCACAGCCCCATCTACCACGGCCCCTTCATCTACCACGTCATGGCGCTCTTCTACCTGCTCTTTGGCGTGGGCGACGTGGCCGCGCGGCTGCCTACGGCGCTCTTTGGCTTGGGCATCGTCTGGGCCATGTGGCTGACGCGGCCCTGGCTGGGCAAGCGGGGCGCGTTTTTCGCCGCCCTGCTGATCACCTTCTCCCCCGCCCTGCTGCACTATTCCCGCCACACCCGCCACGACATCTACGAGATCTTTTGGGCTGTGCTGATGTTGATCGCCATCTTCCGCTACCTGGACCTGGGCCGCGCCCGCGGGGAGCGTTGGACCTACGTGGCGGCCGCGGCGCTGAGCCTGGCCCTGGCCAGCAAGGAGGATGCCTTCATCCACGGCGCGGCCATCGGCGGCTTCTTGGTGTTGCTGGTGCTTTTCCGCTGGCTGGGCGCGCGCGTGGATCCGGCCATCCCGGAAGAGGCGCGCGAGCGGCCGCTGCACATCGTGCGGCGAGACTGGCTGACGCTGGCCGCAGGCATCGCCATCTCTTGCATCGGCATGGTGGTCTATCGCGGCCTGGGCCTGGCCGCGTCGGCCGGCGCGCTCTCCACCGTGCAGACAGCCGCGATCCTGGTCCTGATCCTGCTGCCGCCGGCCGCGGCGGTTGGCCTGGCCCTGTGGACCAGCGTGCGCCGCCATGCTGCCGACGCGGCAGATCCGCCTGCCTTCAGCCCGACCACGGAGATGATCATCCTGCTGGCCACCCTGATCCTGCCCTGGATTTCCCCCTTCCTGATCAAGGCGCTGGGCTACGACCCGTTGAACTACACCAGCGGCATGATCCCGACCCTGTCGGTGCTGGCCGCGATGATCGGCGCAGCGGCGGTGGTTGGCCTGCTGTGGGACGCGCGGCGTTGGCTGATCTCGGCCGGCATCTTTGCTGCGATCTTCGTGGTCCTCTTCACCGGGCTCTTCACCAACGGCCAGGGGCTGGCCACCGGCGTCATCGGCTCGCTGGGCTACTGGCTTTCGCAGCAGGAGGTGGCGCGCGGCAGCCAGCCCTGGTTCTACTATCTGCTGATCACGCCGCTCTACGAGTTCCTGCCGCTGCTGCTCTCCCTTCCCGTGGTGCTGGCAGCCTTTTTGCAGCGCCGCCGCGTGATCGTGGCGCTGAGCGTGCTGTCGCTGGCGCTGCTGGCTGGTTGGCTGATCATGGCGCTGAACATCGCCGTCGACGCGCGCGCCGGCATGGCCTACAAGGCGCTGGCCGGCGCGGCCATGGCCGTGATCCTCCTCACCTCGATCTGGGGCGGCCTCACCCGCCACCCGCGCAACAATCAGCTTTTCCTGGCCTTCCTGCCCTTCCTCGTCCTCTTCAGTTGGGTCGCCTACACCATCGCCGGCGAAAAGATGCCCTGGCTGGTGGCCTCCATCACCCTGCCCATGTGCATCGCCGGCGGCTGGACCCTGGGGCGGATGGTGGAGCGGGTTCAGTGGCGCAGCCTGGGCTGGGGAGCGCTGTGGATCGCCATCGCGCTGATTCTCCTGTTGGCCAGCCTGCTGGGCATTCTGCGCAGCCAACCCTTCCAGGGCCGGGAGCTGGCCCAGCTGAGCGAGACCGGCCAATGGCTGGCCGCGCTGCTGATGGCCGCCGGCGCCCTGGCCCTCCTGGTGTGGCTGCTCTGGCGCGGCGGCTGGCGTCAGGGGCTGCGGGTAGTCGGTCTGACGCTGATCGCCCTGCTGGGGATCTGGACGGTGCGCACCACCTACCAGCTCAACTTCGTCAACCAGAACTACGTCACCGAGTATCTGTTCTATGCCCATGCCTCCCCCGACCCGCTGGCCGACATCCGCCAGATCGAGGAGATCAGCCGGCGCACGGTGGGAGACCGGCAGATCAAGGTCGCCTACGACGACGATTCCTCCTGGCCGTTCAACTGGTATCTGAGCGACTGGCCCAACACGGCCTACTTCGGCGGCAATCCCAGCCGCGAGGCCGTCGCCGATGCGCCGGTGGTCATCGTGGGCAACAAAAACCTGGACAAGGCGCGCCCCTTCTTGCAGCGCGACTACATCGAATTCAGCCGCCGCCTGATCTGGTGGCCCAACGAGGACTACAAAAACCTCACTTGGGAGAAGATCAAGCAGGGCATTGTTGATCCGCAGAAGCGCCGGGAGTTCATGGATGTGGTGCTGTGGCGGCGCTATACCACGCCCATGAACCAGTGGCCGCTGGTGCACCGCTACAGTCTCTTTGTGCGCAACGACCTGGCCGCCCAGCTCTGGGATTTCGGCGTCCAGCCGACCGCCGTGACCGCGGTGCTCGATCCCTACGCGGCTGGCGTGCTGGAGAACTGGAGCAGCCAGCAGCTCATCGGCAACGGGCCGGGCGCCGAGCCGGGCCAGCTTAACTTCCCGCGCAACGCGGCCATCGCGGCCGACGGCACGGTCTACGTGGCTGACAGCGGCAATCACCGCATCCAGGTCTTCTCGCCCGACGGCGCGTTCCTGCGCCAGTGGGGCAGCTCGTGCGAGCTCTACACCGACGGGCTGCCTGGCTGCGTTGACCCCGACGGCAGCGGCCCGCTGGAGCTGGGCGATGGCCAGATGCGCGAGCCGTGGGGCATCGCCATCGGCCCCGATGGCAATGTCTATGTGGCTGACACCTGGAACCACCGGGTCGTGGTCTTCGACCAGGAGGGCAACTTCCTGCGCAAGTGGGGCACGTTTGCCACCACCAACGGCGAGGCTGTCGGCAGCCCCGGCGGCTTCTGGGGCCCGCGCGCCATCGCCATCGACGCGGCCGGCAACGTCTACGTCACCGACACCGGCAACAAACGCATCCAGGTCTTCGACAGTCTGGGCGGTTTTCTGACCCAGTATGGCGGCGGCGGCGTGGCCGAGGGCCGCTTCGACGAGCCGGTGGGCCTGGCCATCACCCCGCGGCTCGACGGCCAGCCGGGCGGCGTGCTCTTCGTGGCTGACGCCTGGAACCGGCGCATTCAGAAGCTGGAGGCAAGCTTTGGCGATGTTCTCAGCGGCGCCGGCGAGGGGGACGCGCTGGTGATCAACTTCGTCAAGGAGTGGCCGATGGAGGGCTGGAACAGCCAGAGCGTGGTCAACAAGCCCTACGTGGCGGTGGACAGCGCCGGCGTGGTCTATGCCACCGATCCCGAGGGCTACCGCGTGGTGGCCTTCGACAACGAAGGCGCGTTCAAGGCTGCCTTCGGCATCTACGGCAACGACGGGCAGAGCTTTGCCCTGCCCAACGGCATCGCCATCGGGCCAGGAGATCTGGTCTACGTGGCGGACGCGGACAACCATCGGGTGATGGTCTTTCCACCGGTGAGGTGAGCAACGATGACGGCAGATCTATTGATCCAGCGCGCCCGCCTGCGCGGTCAGGGCGATGATTTGTTTGACATAACGGTAGAGCAGAGTCGTATCGCGTCGATCCTGCCTGCGGCAGCCGGCCCGGCCGCGGCCGGAACAGTGATCGACGCAGCCGGCGGGCTGGTCACCGAGTCCTTCGCCAACCCACACCTGCACCTGTGCAAGGTCTACACGCTGGCGAAAATGGACGAGGCCGCGCTGCGCGACTACCACGGCCAGCAGATGGGCAAGGCCATGACCGCCATCGAGTTGGCCGCGGCCGTCAAGGAGCAGTACGCCGAGGAGTGGATCCTGGAGAACGTGCGCCGGGCGCTGCGGGAGGCCGCGCGCTACGGCAACACCCACATCCGCGCCTTCGCCGACGTGGACAGCAAGGCGCGGCTGGAGGGGGTCAAGGCGCTGCTGCGGGCGCGTGAGGAGTTCCGGGGCGTGGTGGAGCTCCAGGTGGCGGCCTTTGCCCAGGATGGCATCGTGCGCGAGCCGGGCACGGCCGAGCTGCTGCGCGAGGCTATGCGTCTGGGCGCGGACGTGGTGGGCGGCATTCCCTGGATCGAGTACACCGATGCGGATGTGGCCGAACATGTGCGCGTCGTTTTCGACATTGCCCAGGAGTTCGACGCCGACGTGTCGATGCTGGTGGACGACGCGGGCGATCCTGGCCTGCGCTCGCTGGAGCTGATGGCGGTGGAGGCGATCCGGCGCGGCTGGCAGGGCCGTGTGTTGGCGCACCATGCCCGCGCCATGGCCCTCTATCCCCAGCCCTACTTCCAGAAGTTGGTCGCACTCCTTCGGCAGGCGCGCCTGGGCGTGGTCAGCGATCCCCACACCGGCCCGCTGCACGCCCGCGTGCAGGAGCTGCTGGCCGAGGGGGTGCTGGTCTGCCTGGGCCAGGATGACATCTCCGACGCCTATTACCCCTATGGCCGCAACAACATGTTGGAGGTGGCCTTTTTGGCCTCGCATCTGCTGTGGATGACCACGGCCGCGGACATGGAGACGCTCTACGACATGGTCACCACCCGGGCCGCGGCCGCCATGGGGCTGCACGACTTCGCCCTGCAGCCCGGCGCGCCGGCCAACCTGGTGGTGCTGGATGCGCCCAACGTGCTGGAAGCGCTGCGCCATCACGCCGCCCCGGCGTATGTGGTTAGCCATGGGCAGGTGGTGGATGTGCAACGCTGACCCTGGAACTGGCTGCCTGACAATCGCATCAAGCGCCTCGTGAACGCGGGTCGAGTAGGTTTTTGGCAACGCCTGCCAGTGGCCTTGTGTGCCCGCAAAAGGCTTTCACAAGCCGGATGCCGCCGTCGAACCGTAAGACCCTATCCTTGCGACGCGTAGACCCGTTCGCTGATCTCGATACGCTGGAAGTTCAGAGACTCATGGGATGTGGCGCACCTCACCTGCCACTGACCCTGCCGGCTATCCCGAAGCCGATGGATACTCCTCATAGCCAACTACCGGAGTAAACGCCATGCTCACCCACATCCGCATCCGCAACTTCAAACGCTTCGACGACGTCGAGTTCGACTTGGGCCCGGCGGTCGTGCTCATCGGGCCGAACAACTCAGGCAAGACCACGGCCTTGCAGGCGTTGGCGCTGTGGGAGATCGGGCTGCGGCGCTGGAATGAGAAGTACGCAGGCAGGAAATCCCCAGAGGAGCGGCCGGGGGTCACCATCAACCGCCGCGACCTCAACGCCATTCCTATCCCTGACGCCAATCTTCTGTGGCGCGGCCTGCGGGTACGCAGTATTGCGGCACGCGGCACGAGCCAGCAGAAGACCCAGAACATTCGCATCGAGGTGGTCGTCGATGGTATCACTGAGGGACGCGTCTGGTCATGTGGGCTGGAGTTCGACTACGCCAACGATGAGTCGTTCTATTGCCGGCCGCTGCGCCTCAGCGATGACGACCCGCCCAGGCGCATGCCTGTGCCGCCGGAGGCGGCATCGACCCGCGTTGCCTTCTTGCCGCCCATGTCAGGCCTGGCCGACCGCGAGTTCATCAAGCAGGCCGGCGAGATCGGCGTGTTGGTCGGGCAAGGACAGACCGCGCAGGTGTTGCGCAACCTTTGCTATCAGGTCTATGGCGAGCTGGGCGCGCTGACACAGGAGATGGCGCAACTGCGGGAGGCGCGGGCGCCCTACGGCGAGCGCCAGCCGCAGTTCAACGGCTCGCCGGAATGGCAGGAGTTGGCGCAGCACATCCAGCGCCTGTTTGGCGTGACCCTGCTGCCGCCGACATATGTCAAAGAGCGCAGCGAGCTGACCATGGCCTACATGGAGCCGGGTGGAACGACCCTCGATCTCTCCTCTGCCGGCCGCGGCCTGCATCAGACGCTCTTGCTGTTGGCCTATCTCTACGCCAACCCGCGCACCGTCCTCCTGCTGGACGAACCTGACGCCCATCTGGAGGTGTTGCGCCAGCGCCAGATCTATCAGTTGATCACCGAGGTAGCGCAGAAACAGGGATCGCAGATCGTCGCCGCCAGCCATTCTGAGATCGTGCTCAACGAAGCGGCGGGCCGCGACACGGTCATCGCCTTCGTCGGCGCGCCTCATCGTATGGATGATCGGGGCAGCCACGTGCTCAAGGCGTTGACCGCCATCGGCTTCGACCAGTACTATCAGGCTGAGCAGACCGGCTGGGCGTTGTATGTCGAGGGAAGCACCGATCTGGCCATCTTGCAGGCCCTGGCCGCCACGCTGGAGCATCCGGCCGCCCAGGCGCTGGCCCGGCCGTTCGTGGTCTACGTGGGCTCCAACGTGCCACAAAAGGCCCGCGAGCATTTCTACGGCCTGCGCGAGGGCAAGGCCGATTTTGTGGGCGTGGCGATCTTCGACCGCCTGGAACGTAAGCTGCAAGAGGGCCAGCCGCTGATAGAGCTGATGTGGCAGCGGAGGGAAATCGAGAACTACCTGTGCCAGCCCGAGGTGCTGTTGGCCTATGCCCGCCATGATCTGCCCGATGACCTGTTTGGCCTGACTGAGCGTGAACGCCGCGAGCGGGCCATGGAGGAAGCCATTGCCGAGGTGGCACAGGCGCTGGAAACGCTGGGCCGACCTGGCCCCTGGTCGCCCGATGTGAAGGCCAGCGACGACTTCTTGGATCCTGTCTTCGACCGCTACTTTCGCAAGCTGGGCCTGCCAAATCTGATGCGCAAGACCGACTATCACGTGCTTGCTGGTCTGGCGCCGCGCGAGCAGATCGCTGCCGAGATCGTCGAGAAGCTTGATGCCATCGTCAAGGTGGCCGGGCAGGCGCGGCCGAGGGCTGAGTAGGGGCCAGAGGATCGTTTTCACCGGCAACGCTAATCTGTGGCGCCACCCATCCCGTTTCCCACCTCACTCCCATGCGCCCAACCCTCCAAGTTCTCACCCCAGACCAAATCGAACAGATCCTCGCCGACGCTATCCGCATCCTGGCCGAGACCGGCATCGAGGTGCGCGGGGCGGCGCTGCGCCAGCGGCTGCTGGACGCGGGCCTGCCGCTGGACGCCGCGGGCCAGCGGGTGCTCTTTCCGCCGGACGTGGTGACGCGCGCCCTGGCCAGCGCGCCGCGGGCGATCACCCTCTACGACCGCGCTGGCCAGCCCCATGCCGAGCTGGCCGGCGACCGGGTGCATTTCGTGCCTGGCTCCAGCGGCCTGTACCTCTTCGATCACCGCAGCGGCGCGCGGCGGCTGGCGCTGACCGCGGATTTCGTGGACTACGTGCGGCTGGCCGATGGGTTGGAGCACATCGCCTACCTGGCCACGGCCTTCTCCACGGCCGATGTGCCGCCGGAGATCGCTGACGCCTGGCGGCTCTACCTGGTGCTGACGCAGGCGCAGCGTCCGGTGGTCTCCGGCGCGTTCACCGAGCATGGCGTGCCCAGGATGGCCGAGATGCTGACCCTTTTTCGGCGCGACCGGGCCGATCTGGTCCGCCGGCCGCTGGCCATCTTCACCGTCACCGCCACCGGCAACTTCCGCTACAGCGAGGATTCCTGCCAGAACCTGCTGGACTGCGTCGAGTGGGGCATTCCCATCGAGGTCGTGCCGGTGACGCTGATGGGGCTGGTGGCGCCGGTGACGGTGATGGGCGCGGCGGTCTTCCACACGGTGGATGTGCTGGCCGGCATCGTGATGGCGCAGGTGGTGCGACCGGGTGCGCCGGTGATCTTCGGCGGCGCGCCGGCCGCGTTTCACATGCGCGAGAGCACCGCGCCCATGTCGGCCGTGGAGGCCATGCGGCTGGATCTGGCCTACGTGGCCGTGGCCAAGCGCTTGGGGCTGCCGACGCAAAGCTATCTGGGCATGAGCGAGAACCGGGCGGTGGATGCGCAGGCCGGCGCGGAGAGCTTCGGCGGCGCGCTGCTGGCCGCGCTGGCCGGCATCAACTCGGTCTCCGGGCCGGGCATGCTGGATTACACCATCGCCTTCAGCCTGCCCAAGCTGTTGCTGGACGACGAGCTGTGCGGCCAGGCGCTGCATCTGGCGCGGCCCTTCACGGTGGAGGATGATCTGCCGGCCGGCGGCCTGGCGGCCGAGCAGTTGGCCGAGGGCAACCTGCTGACGGCCGCCCACACCCTGGCCCACTACCGCCGCGCCCTCTACACCCCCGGCCCCATCTGGGATCGGCAGGGGGAGGATAGCTGGGTCAAGGGGGGCCGCACCACGCTGATGCAGCGCGCCGTGGCCGAGGTTGAGCGCCGTCTGGCGGCCTGCCAGCCGGCGCCGGCCGATCCGGCCATCGAGCGCCAACTGCGCGGCCTGTTGCTGGCCGGCGTCGATCTGGCGGAGGACGCGCTGCCCGCGATATCCCCACCGCGCGCTGGCACGGTCAGCCAACCGCGCGGCCATCAGCGGCGCACCAGGTGACCGGGTTGGCGTGGCTTTGGCTCGGCTCATCGCTGGCGCCGACGACGCCGATCGCAGCAGCAATTCCAAATATGGCGATTGCCAAACTGGAGTCGAGGCTTCAGCCGGGTTTGCACGCTCAACTCGCATCGTCCGGACCCGGCTGAAGCCTCGACTCCGCCCAAATTGACCCGGCTGAAGCCTCGACTCCGCCTATATTTGGAATCGCTGCGATCGCAGATCGGCGCGTGACATCCTCGGCTACCTGTGGTATAGTAGCCAGGTCAACGCCCAAGGACGTGGCGCCAGGTCGTGTGCGAAATCCAGAACCGCGACATCTTTCTGAATCTCACCGAGCCACGGTTGCGACTCGAGTCAGGTTATGACACACTCCACCGATTTTCCTGAGATCTCTGCCCGCAGCACCCTCGGCGTGGTTGGTCTGCCCATGCCGGCCAGGGAGCTGGCCGCGCGGCGCTGGGATGTGATTGTCGTCGGCGCGGGGCACAATGGGCTGGCCTGCGCGGCCTATCTGGCGCGCGCTGGCAAACAGGTGCTGGTGCTGGAAGCGCGCGAGCGGGTGGGCGGCGCCTGCACGCTGGAGGAGCCGTGGCCGGGCTTTCGCGTCTCCCCCTGTGCCTATCTGTGCGGCCTGTTGCACCCGTTGGTCATCGAGGAACTGGACTTCCCCGCCTGGGGCTACCACTGGACTCCCGCCACCGCCGGCATGTTCGTGCCCTTCGAGGACGGCAGCTATGTGCAGTTGCCGGAGGATGACGATGCCTGCGAGGGTGAGATCGCGCGCGTTGCGCCGCGGGACCTCGCCGGCTGGCGCGCCATGGGCGATGTGATGCGCCGGGCGCGCAATGCGCTGCGGCCGGCCGGCGCGCTGGGCGGCGCGTTCTCCCCCGACGACCTGTGGCTCAACCCCGCGCCCAGCCGTGAGCAGATCGAGGAGCGGCTGGCCGGCGACGAGGAAGCGCGCGGGCTGCTCTTTCAGTGGTCCATGGCCGAGTACGTGGAGCGCTACCTGAGCGACGAGCGCCTGCAGATGGCCTACCTGGGCCAGGGGGTGATCGGCGCCTTTGCCAGCCCCTTCGACCCCGGCACGGCTTCGATCAGCTTCCACCATTCCAGCGGCCGGCTAGGCGGCCTGCCCGGCATGTGGGGCTACGTGCGCGGCGGCATGGGCATGGTCTCGTTCATCCTGTGCGACATCGCCCGCGGGTTGGGCGCGACCGTTGCGGCCGGCGTTCCAGTGGCCCGCATCCTGCCCGGCGCAGGAGTCGAGCTGATGGGCGGCGAACGCATCCATGCGCCGGTGGTGGTCTCCAATGCTGATCCACGGACCACGCTGGCCCTGCTGGGCGACGCGGCAGATCCGGCCTGGCGTGCTCAGGTGGAGGCCGTGCCCATCGAGGGGTGCAGCATGAAAGTCAGCGTGGCCCTGGCTGAGCTGCCCAACTTCACCGCCAAGCCGGGCGTCGACGAGATTCATCACCGCGGCCAGATCAACACGCCGTTGACCAAGGACGAGTGGAGGCGGGCCTATGCCGTGGCCCGCGCCGGCGGCCTGCCCGACCGGCTGTGGACCGAGCTCTACTTCCAGACTGCCTTCGACGACTCGGTGGCGCCGGCCGGCGCGCACCTGATGAGCGTTTTCGCCCAGTATGTGCCCTACAACTTCACCCAGGGCGACTGGGACGATCCGTCCGGAGCGTGGCGGGCGCGGGCCGGGCAGGTCGCGCTGGAGTCCATCGCCCGCTTCTGTTCCAACCTGCCCGACGCCATCCTGCACTACGAGGTCATTGGCCCGCGTGACATCGAGCAGCGGGTCGGCCTGGCCGGCGGCCACATCTTCCAGGGCGAGATCTTGCCGCAGCACATGTGGGATCAGCGGCTGGCATACCAGACCCCTATGCCGGGCGTCTACCTGTGCGGCGCGGCCACACATCCCGGCGGCAGCGTGATCGCGGTCAATGGGCGCAATGCGGCGTCGGTGGTGCTGGGCGAGCGATTGGCAGCGTGGTAGGTTGGTAGATCATGATTCAGCTAGAAAAGGTGACTGCTATGGTTGGAAAATCTGTCAAGCCAGTGGCCTTGATCATCATGGATGGATGGGGCATCCGCGAGATGAAGGCCTTCAACGCGGTGGCGCTGGGCGAGACGCCCAACTACGACCGCTGGAACCAAACGCTGGAGCGCACCGTGCTGGACGCGTCCGGCATGGCCGTGGGCCTGCCCGAAGGACAGATGGGCAACTCTGAGGTGGGCCATCTCAACCTGGGCGCGGGCCGCATCATCTACCAGGACTTCACCCGCATCAACCTGGCCATCCAGGATGGCTCGCTGGCCAAGAATCAGGTGCTGGGCGCGGCGCTGCAGCGGCTGCAGGGCAACCAGGGCAAGCTGCATCTGATCGGCCTCTTCAGCAACGGCGGCGTGCATAGCCATGTGAACCACATGAACGCGCTGATCGACATCGCCAACGCCGCGGGCATCACGCCGGTGCTGCACCTGATCACCGACGGCCGCGACACGCCGCCGGAGAACGGCATCGAGTATGCCCGCGCCCTGGAGGCGCGCCTGGCCGTCAGCAAGGCGGTGATTGCCTCGGTCAGCGGCCGCTACTACACCATGGACCGTGACCGCCGCTGGCAGCGCACGGTGCTGGGCTACGATGTCATCGCCCGCCACCAGGGCCACGAAGGGCGCACCGCTTCCACGGCCAGCGAGGCGCTGGCCCGCTCCTACGCCGAGGGCGTGACCGACGAGTTCGTGCTGCCGGTGGCCATCGACGTGGGCGACGCCGATGTGCTGGTCAAGCCGGGCGATTGTCTGCTCTTCTTTAACTTCCGCGCCGACCGCGCCCGTCAGTTGGCCTACGCTTTTGCCTTCACCGACTTCGACGGCTTCCCGCGCGACTTCATCCCCGACCTGGACCTGCTGACCATGACGCAGTATGACGTGCGGCTGCCGGCCAGGATCATCTTCCCCGAGGTAGAGATCACCAACCCGCTGGCTGAGGTGCTGAGCAAGGCTGGGCTGGGGCAATTTCACGCGGCCGAGACCGAGAAGTACCCCCACGTGACCTATTTCTTCAACGGCGGCCGCGAGGCGGCCTTCGAGGGTGAGGCGCGCCACCTGGAGCCGTCGCCCAAGGTGGCCACCTACGACCTGCAGCCGGAGATGAGCGCCTACCCGCTGGCCGAGGCGGTGCTGAAGCGGATTCACGACCACGACGACGCCTTCATCCTGCTGAACTTCGCCAACCCGGACATGGTAGGCCACACCGGCGTGTTGGAGGCGGCCATCAAGGCGGTGGAGACGGTGGACGAGTGCACGGGCCGGGTGGTGGAGGCCATCGTGGCCAAGGGGGGCGTGGCCATCGTCACGGCCGATCACGGCAACTGCGAACGCATGCGCGACCTGCTGACCGGCGAGCCGCACACCTACCACACCACCCAACCGGTGGCCTGCTTCGTCATCGGCGATGGCTACTACGCCCAGCGCCCGCGCGGCATCCTGGCCGATGTGGCGCCGACGGTGCTGGACCTGCTGGGCCTGCCGCAGCCGGCGGAGATGACGGGGCAGAGTGTGATCGAAGGGCATGTGCCCGCGGCCCGGTAGATGGGTGCGCGGTAAATTGCTCGATTGACGGCGCGAGACGCTCCTGTCGGATCATCGATCCAACAGGAGCGTCTTTCTGTGGCAGCCATCATTGCTGGAATCGCTGCCGGCGGTGTGGCGCTGGTCGGTCACGCAGGTCGCGGCGTCTGTGCTGCGGCCTGTAGGTTGCGCACAGCCTCCACCGTCGTTTGCCCGGCGATCTGCGCGCCGGAGTAGGCGTGGACCGAGACCGGGCCGATGTCCAGCGGCAGTTGCGCCAGCAGCGGCCCGACGTTGGTGGGGCTGATGCTGCCGGCCAGCACCACCTCGATGCGGCCTTGGGCGCGCTGGATGGTGGCCGCCAGCCGTTCAACGCCGTCCAGCGCGCTCCCTTTGACTCCCCAGGGCACGCCGCTGGTCAGCACGCGGTCGAAGCCCAGCTCGATCAACGTTTGCAGGGTGGCGTCAGGGTCGGGCGTGGCGTCGAAGGCGCGGTGCATGGTGGTCTTCAGGCCATGCCGGCGCGCGGCGGCCAGCAGGCGCTGGCTGGCATCGCGATCGATGCGCTGGTCGGCGACCTGCAACACGCCGAACACCACGCCATCGGCGCCGGCCGCCGCTGCGGCCTCGATCTGCGTCAGCATCAGCGTCAACTCAGCCGAATCGTAGCAGAAATCGCCGGCGCGCGGGCGGATCATGGCCATCAGGCCGGGACGCTGGCCAAAGGCCCGCCGGGCCGCGGCCAGGCAGTCCAACGAGGGGGTCAGGCCGTCCAGATGCATGTCGGCGCACAGCTCGACGGTGGCCGCGTCGCCCTGAAAGGCGGCGCTGACGGCCTGGGCTGTTGCATCGTGGTCGGACGCATTGATACAGATTTCGACAGGGATCATGGCGTTTTTCTCCATACGATGCTGAGGTATTTCGGGGGTTATGATGCTTGTGGTACAATAGCCGTCAACCAGATGACCCGGTTGTTTTCCACGGTTCGTCAGGATGCATGTGATCAGTTCTTGTTCTGGCCGGTCTTCAATCCGGCCAAATCCGTCGTGTTCCTGGACGCACTCTTACGCTCGAGAAGTTGACCCATGAGTCATAAACCCATCCAAATCACCCAGTTCGACCTTCATCGCCTGCAATTGCTGCTGGAAGCGGCTTCGCACACCAACTTTCGCGGCCGGGAAGACCTGGCCAAGCTGAACGCCGAGCTGTCCACGGCCAACGTGGTCGCGCCCGAGGAGATCTCGCGCAACGTGATCACCATGAACTCCACCGTCGCGCTGCTGGATATGGACACGGGCGAGGAGGAGATCTACACCCTGGTCTTCCCGGAGGCGGCCGACATCGCAGCCGGCAAGCTCTCTGTGTTGGCGCCCATCGGCACCGGTATGTTGGGCTACGAGGTCGGCGACATCTTCGAGTGGCGCGTGCCCGCGGGCAGCCGGCGCTTGCAGGTCAAGGAAATCGTCTATCAGCCGGAAGCCGCGGGCGATTTTCACCTGTAGTCCTACATCTCCACCTTCGGCACCTGCCGCGCCCAGTGTACCCAGGGGTAATCCTCGAAGGCCTCCAGGATCTCTGGTTCGATGCTGTGATCGGTTTCGATGATCATGATCGCGTCGCCCCCTCGCTGGTCACGCCCGACCCGCAGAAAGGCGATGTTGATGTCATGGCGGGCCAGCCAGCCGGTGACTTCGGTGATCGTGCCTGGCCGGTCCTCGGTGAGCACCAGCAGCGTGTCATAGCCGCAACTGAAGCGCACATCGTAGCCATCCAGATTGGTGATCTCCACCAGCCCGCCGCCGACAGAGCAGCCCGTGACCTGCGCCGTGTGGACACCGTCGCTCACCGTTAGTCGCGTGCTGTTGGGGTGGGCATCTTCCCCCAGATCGATTTCCTCGAAACGAAAGGCCAGCCCGGCCTGCGCGGCCAGCTCGAAGCTGTGCGGCAGGTCGGGGTCGTCGGTGGCCATGCCCAGCAGGCCGGCCACCAGGGCGCGATCGGTGCCGTGGCCCCGTCCCGTGTGGGCAAAGGAGCCGTGGAGCTCGATCAACGCGTCCACCGGCGGCGTGCCCAGAATGGTGCGCGCCACCTGGCCCAGGCGCACCGCGCCGGCCGTGTGCGAGCTGGAGGGGCCGACCATCACCGGCCCGATGATGTCGAAGATGGAGATGTTGCGGGGCATGGGGGGGTGTCCAGTGGTTTGGTGTGGCTTTGCGTAACTCGTAATGCGTAATGCGTAACTCGGAGTGTGTGTGGGGATGGGGGGTGGCTTGGGGTTGCGCAGGGGTGTGGAGCGTGAAAGGCACAGAACCTGCGCAGGCAAACACCTTCCGGTTACGCATTACTCGTTACGCATTATGCATTACCCCCAACGCCAAAGGCGACGCGCGTCGGCTTCCACAGCAGGTAGATCAGGCCCAGCAGCGGCTGGATCAGGGGGAAATAGCCGTAGTCCTGGCCGAAATGACGCCAGGCGGTGCTGCCGATCAGCTCTGGCATGATGAAGCTGAGCGCGCCGACGGCCAGCACGAGCACCGTCTCCACGGCCAGCGCGGCGACGGCGATGCGCCACCAGCGAGGGGTGCGCTTGAAAAAGCCGATAGCCGCCACCAGGTAGAGCACGGCCGTCAGCACCGACAGGGCCGGCCCCAGCTTGGCCAGATCATCACGCAGAAAGAGCTGATAGAGCCCGCGCGCGCCGGTGGAGAGCGCCAACAGCGGGTAGGAGATGCCCAGAATGTAGCCGATCAGACTGAGGGCGCGGGTCTTGGCGTCCTGCGGTTGCTGACCTGACGCCGCGGCGCCAGGCTGTTGCTCCTGAGACAAATTCGACATAAACGCACAACTCCGATGGAATGGACGCGCTTCGGCGCGTGCTGCATCGAATTGTCGCCTAGTTTGCCGCTGGCGTCAAGTATCGCCGTTGCGGTGCAGCGATTCCAAATATGGCGCGGAGTCGAGGCTTTAGCCGGGTCTGGCCCATGTGAGTCGAGCGCGCTGACCTGCTTGCAGGCTCGCCTCCGGTTTGGCAGCGTCAACTTTGGAATCGGCGGTTGCGGGGAAATCCGGGAGCGAAACGCTGGACGCAAGCGGAAACGTTATCCGCCGCGCGCAGCATTCGGTTGGGATTGGATGTTCCACCCGGCTGTGGTACACTTGACGGGTGTTCGGGCACATTGTCGAGCGCGCTGAGGCTGTGTCACGATTCTTGCAAGGAATCTCCATGAGTTTTCCACATGCTCACCACCAATCCACGTTGCGCAACCTGCTGCCTCAGGTGCCATTCCTGCGCGATGTTTCGCCTGAGGCCATCGACGCGCTGGCGGACGCGGCGGTCTGTTTGCGCTTTCCGGAGGGCGCCACGATTTTTCTCGAGGGGGAGCCCACGGCCGGGCTCTTCCTGGTTGAGCAGGGGACGGTCAAGATCAGTCGCGTTTCGCTGGAGGGGCGTGAATTCATCATGCACCTGGTGGAGCGGGGCGACATCTTCAACAACGTGTCGATGCTGGATGGCGGGCCGAACCCGGCCCACGCCAGCGCGCGCACCGATGTGATCGTCTGGCGCATCGATCGGGCCGATATGCAGCGGTTGGCGCGGGCCTATCCCGACCTGGCCTGGGCGTTGGTCGAAAGTCTGGCCCGGCGGGCGCGGCTGTTGGTGGAGCTGGTGCATGATCTGTCCATGCGCAGCGTGCGCGGCCGGCTGGCCCGCCTGCTGCTGGAGGAGGCTGAGAGCCGCGACAGCGACGTGGTGCAGCGGCTGTTGACCCAAGAGGAGATGGCCGCGCGGCTGGGGACCGTGCGTGAGATGGTGGGCCGCACCCTGCGCGGCCTGGCCCTGGATGGCATCATCGAGTTCAA
>JAKQCW010000319.1 GCA_029558955.1 Chloroflexota bacterium | reverse complement strand
GAGCCAGCACAGCTACGCAACCGCGCGCTCTGGCCGGTCTCCCGACCGAGCCAGCACAGCTACGCAACCGCGCGCTCTGGCCGGTCTCCCGACCGAGCCAGCACAGCTACGCAACCGCGCGCTCTGGCCGGTCTCCTGACCGAGCCAGCACAGCTACGCAACCGCGCGCTCTGGCCGGTCTCCCGACCGAGCCAGCACAGCTACGCAACCGCGCGCTCTGGCCGGTCTCCCGACCGAGCCAGCACATCCAGCGCCTGGCACGCGGCCTGCCAGCTCGGCGCCGCGCCCTGGGCAAAATCAGGCCGGCCGCCGCCGCGGCCGCCCACGGCCGCCAGCGCGCCGCGCAGCGCCTGGCCAGCGTCGAAGCTCACATCCGCGCTGCGCGCGGCCAGCACCTGGTTGGCCCCGCCGGCCAGGGCGATGATCAGGCCCGGCTGGCCGCGCAGCGCCATGGCCAACTGTTTGAGCTGCTCCGCCTCCCAGGTGGGATAGACGCCCGTCGCCAGCCCGCCAGGGCCGGCCAGCGCCGCCAGCCGCGCTGCCTCGGCCGTCACCAGCTCCGCCTGCGCCGCGCGCAGCGCCTTGAAATTGGAGTCGGCCAGGGCTTGCAGGCGCTCGACGGCCTGAGGCAGTTCCTCTTCGCCGCAGGTGAAGCGCCCAGCCAGGCTGCGCACCAGCTCGTGCTTGCGCTCATAGTCAGCCAGCGCCCGCTGGCCGCAGACGAAGTGAAGGCGCGTCTCCGGCCCGCGGCGTTCGGCCCTCAGCACCTTGATCAGGCCCACCCGCGCCGTGCTGGCCACATGCAGGCCGCCGCAGGCCACCCGGTCGAAGTCGCCGATCTCGACCACGCGCAGCGGCCCCTCCACGTCGGGCTGTTTGCGCAGCGCCAGCGTGGGCAGCTCCGCTGCGCTGACGAAGCGGGCGCTGATGGGCTGATCCTGCTGCACCACCTGGTTGGCCAGCCCTTCGGCGCTGGCCAACTGCCCATCGCTCAGCCCGGTCTGGTTCAGGTCGATGGTCAGGCTGTGGTCGCTCAGCCGCCAGGCCACCGTCAGCGCCCCGGCCGTGACGATCAGCGCCTGCGAGAGGATGTGCTGGCCGCTGTGGTTTTGCATGTGGTCGCGGCGCCGGGCCCAGTCCACCTGGCCATGCACGGCCGCGCCGGGCGGCAGGGGCGCGGCCAGGCGATGCCAGATGGCGTCGCCGTCGCTGGTTGTCTCCAACACCGGGACGCCGTTCAGCGTGCCCGTGTCGTGCGGCTGGCCGCCGCCGGTGGGGTAGAAGGCTGTGCGATCCAACGCCACGGCCGGCTGCCCCTCCAACAGGCGCGCGGCGATCACCTGGGCGTCGAAGGTGGTGAGATAGGGGTCGGAATAGTAGAGTCGCTCGGTCATCGCGTGTCGGTTGGGGCTCGGTTGAGGCCGCGATTATACCATAGGCGGGGGCGCAAGGCTATTTGACCTGAAGCCTTCACGCCTGTTGCCGGTCGATGGCCCGGCGCACCTCGCTGGTCAGGCTGGCAAAGTCCGCCGCGCCCATCAGCTCCAGCGTGCGGGGCGAGGGCAGGGGAACGGCGATCTGGGCCACGATCCGGCCCGGCCGCTGGCTCATGACCAGCACGCGATCGGCCAGGAAGACCGCCTCGGAGATGCTGTGGGTCACCATGATGGCGGTGCAGGCGTAGGCCTGGCGGATGCCCAGCAGCTCCAGGTTCATGCGCTCGCGGGTGATGGCATCCAGCGCGCCGAAGGGCTCATCCAGCAGCAGCAGCTCCGGCGCATGCACCAGCGTGCGCGCCAAGGCCGCGCGCTGCGCCATGCCCCCGGAAAGCTGGCGGGGGTAGGAATGCTCGAAGCCTTGCAGCCCCACCAGCTTCAGCACCGCCTGGGCGCGCGCCTGGATCTCCTCGGCCGGCCGGTGTTGCAGCTCCAGCGGCAGCGCCACGTTGCGCAGCACCGTGCGCCAGGGCATCAGGTTGGCGTGCTGGAAGACGTAGCCGATCTCCTGCTGTGGCCCGGTCAGCAGCTTGCCTTTGAAGATCACCTGGCCGCGCGTGGGCCGCAACAGCCCGCCCAGAATGCGCAGCAGGGTGGTCTTGCCGCAGCCGGACGGCCCGACGACGCAGACGAACTCGCCCGCGTCGACGCGCAGCGAGGTGCTGGCCAGGGCGCGTGTCGGCGGCGCGTCGTTGGCCGAGGGCGCATCGTACTGGCGCTCGATCTGTTCGGCCGCCAGCCAGGCTCCCCCGGCCGGGCTGGCGGCCGCCTGCTGCATCGGCTCCACCGCGACTGGCGGCGGGGCCGCCGCCGTGGAAAGCCCGTCTTGACGGCTCATGTCAGGGCGCCGGCGCGGCGTCGATGAACTGGTTGGTGAAGAGGGTCTCCGCCGCCACATCGGTTTCGATCAGCCCGGTCGCGCGCATGAAACGGGCCGCCTCCTGCCACGCCGCCGGATCTGAACGGCCGATGTCGGCGTCGGCCGCCTGCCAGAGCTCCAGGGAGGCGTCGAAAACGGCGCGGCTGGCTGCTTCGTTGCTGCCGCCGGCCTCTGGCACCGCTTGCAGGCTGAGGGCAAAGGCCTCATCGGGGTGGGCCAGGGTGTAGCGGATGCCGGCCAGCAGCGCGTTGCTCATGCGCTGCACCAGCTCCGGCTGCTGGTCGATGGTCTGCTGGTTGGTGATCAGCCCGTTGGAGGGCAGGTCGATGTAGTCGGAAACGGGGATGACGTTGACCTCCTTGCCGGCCAGGCGCAACTGCACCGGGCCGTTGGCCACGTAGTCCAGGGCCGCGTCGACCCGCCCTTCGCTCACCGCGGCCGCCTGCGTGAAGCCGATGCTCTCCAGCTTGACCTTGCTTTCGTCCAGGCCGGCGGCATAGACCAGCGCCTTCCACGCCACCAGGCTGGCGCCGTACATGCCGGGGATGCCGACGCGCTTGCCCTCCAGCGCCTGGGGGGTGTCCAGTCCCTGGCTGGCCAGCGACATCACAGTTACCGGGAACTTGCGGTACCAGGCCAGCACATAGGTCAACGGCAGCCCCTGGGCGCGGCCCAGGATCACCTGATCGCCGCTGGCCACCACGAATTCCATCTGATTGACCCCTGCCAGCTTGAGAAAATCGGTCTCTGCCCCATGCAGGAACTGCACCTCCAGCCCCTGTTCGGCGAAATAGCCCTTGGCCTGCGCCACGTAGAAGGGGGCGAACTGCACGCTGGGAATGTAGCCCAGGCCGATCTTCACCGGCGTCAGCGCGGCCGGCGTTGCTGCCGGCGTTGCGGCCGGCGCTGCGTCCGGCGCTGGCTGGTCGGCCGCAGGTGTGACCATCAGCGGCGCGGTCGGCGCGGCGCAGCCGGCCAGCGCCGTCGCGCCGGCCAGGATCAGGCAGATCAACGAAAAGCGGATTGACATAAAACCTCCAACAGGAACGGCGGAATCTCACTGGATGCGCTGCCAGGCCAGCAGCTTGTGTTCCAGCAGGCTGACCACGGCATAGAGCAAGACCGCGATGATGATCAACGTCGCCAGCGCCACGAAGAGCAGGGGGGTGTCCAGAATGCCGCGCGCCAGGTTGATCAGATAGCCCAGGCCGCGGTCGGCGCCGACGAACTCAGCCACCACCGCGCCGATCACGGCCAGGGTGACGCCGATCTTGAGCCCGCCCAGGAGCACCGGCATCGCCGCGGGGATCTCCAGCTTGGTGAGGATCTGCCAGCGGCTGGCCTGCAGGGAGTGCATCAGGCTGACCAGATCAGGCTGCACCGACCGGATGCCGACGATGGTGTTGATCAGCGCGGCGAAGAAGATGGTCAGGGCCACGATCAACACCTTGCTCAGGCCGGGCGAGCGGATCCAGATCACCAGCAAAGGCGCCAGCGCGATGATGGGCACCGCCTGCGCGGCCACCAGATAGGGGGAGAGCAGGCGCTCCATCCGGCGCGATTTGGCCAGGAAGTAGCCCAGCACCAGGGCGCAGCTCAGCCCCAGCCCCATGCCGGCGAAGATCTCCAGCAGGGTGAGCTGGGTGTGATACCAGAGCGAGCCATCCCGCAGCACGGTCGCGAATTTGCGCGCGACCAGGGCGGGCGCGGGCAGGATGAAGGAGGGATACTGCTGCCAACGCACCAGGGCATCCCAGAGCAGAATGGCCAGCGCCAGCATCAGCGGCGCCAGCAGCCATTCGAGCTTGAGGCGCCGGGTCGATGCCTTGGCGCCGGGCAGCGGCGCTTCGGCGGTCATCTTGGGCATTCGTTTTGCAGTCCACATGGCAACGTTTCCAGACGTCAAAAAAAAGCCGACCACGGTCATCGGATAACCAGGTCGGGGCAAGGGAAGGCAGGAGGCGCGTGGCGGTTCAGCCCCAGGCCGGCGGAGAGTCCGCGGCCAGGGGCCAGGGGGGACGTCAGCCGGCCGCGCCAAGGCCAGCAGTTCTGCGTGTTTGCCACGGCCAGCCGGCCAAAAAACAACACCCCACAGTTGCTGGCCGAACTGGGGGTGTGGCAAGACGGGAGATGTGCTGGCGCTGGCCGACAACCGGCAGCGCCGCGCGTGCAGGCACGACGTCGTTTAGCACCTCAACCTTCTCTCATCCGGACTATACCGTCGGCTCTGGCCTGGAAGCAGCGTCGCTGTTCGGCACCAGATCCACCGCCGTAGCGGGTCACGGGCTCAGGCGGCCTGTAAATTGGCCGCCTCCACCGTCGGTCGGGAATTGGCTGGCTGGCTGACGCCGGCTGGCCTCACCCTGCCCCGAAGGTTCGATGGCTGTTCTATTCGATTGTGCATAGTATAACATGGAACGCGCACACGGTCAAGGGCGCGCGCTTCCAATCAGCAATTCCAAATATGGGCGGAGTCGATGCTTCAGCCGGGTCTGGACGATGCGAGTTGAGCGTGCAAACCCGGCTGAAGCCTCGACTCCAGTTTGGCAATCGCCATATTTGGAATTGCTGGCTTCCAATCAACCATCGGCGCCTCAGTGTTGGCGTGCGACGGGGTGGCCGGTTTTGATCTGGTAGAGATAGAACAGGTTGGCCTGATGCAGGCGCTGAACCATGCCGTTGAGCGGGATGCGCGAGCGGCCGCACTGTTCGATGGTGGTCTTGAGCAGGCTCTCCACCGGGGCGCCGCTGCGCACGTGCCGCTCCACCAACTCTTCGATGCAGTCCAGGTATTTCAGGCTGGAGCTGATGGCGCCGCGGATCTCGCCGCGCAGCAACACCTCGCCATGCCCTTGCACGACATTTTCCAGGCCGGAGATCTCGATGCCGCGCAGCGAGCGGCGCAGATCGTCCACGTTGCCGCCGCCGGGAAAGTCCAGATAGGGCACCGGCAGCAGCGTGTCGCTGGCGAAGAGCACCTTGTCCTCCTTGACCCGCACGGTGATGACATCGGGGCTGTGGCCAGGGGCATGGCGCAGGGTGATGGTCTTGCCCCCCAGGCGCAGGATCAACAGGCTGTCGAAGGTGATCTCTGGCAGGCGCAGTTGCACGTTGGAGAGATCGGGCGTCTGATTCTTGGCCAGCGCCAGGCTCTGCTCGCCGTATTTGGCCAGGAACTCGCGCGCCCGGCGGTGGCTGATGATCTGCGCACCGGTGAAGAGGTAGCTGCCGTGGGTGTGGTCAGCGTGGGCGTGGGTGGTGATGACATAGCGAATGCCCTGGGGACAGCGGCGCAGCGCGAAGTCGCGCAGCCGCACCGTCTCCTGGGGAAAGGGCAGCGTGTCGACGATGACCGCCCCTTCTTCGGTCACGATCACGCCAGCCGTCACCTGAAGGTACATCTCACTGCGAAAGACGTAGATATCGCCGGCAACTCGTTCACGCAGCATGAGCCGATGCCGTCCTTTCCATATGAAACCGGGGCCATGAAACAAAGGCCATCGGGCTGATGCACCGATGGCCTCGATGAGCAAGGTTCCCCGCCGTGCCGTGTGTTATCGGGTTTTGAACCTGCTTGCGCAGGTGGGTGGCACATCGTCGATTTTCACCTTGCCAATCCTGGCGAACCAGGGGCTATCGTGTCATCCGACAAACTGACGCAACCCTTCGGACTGGTGTTGGCTCAAAACGTTAGAAGAACATCACGTACACAGCAGGGCTTTCCAAGCGTTATCCTAGCACAGGTCGAAGAATTCTGCAAGTTGCGATTTGGCGCTTCGCCGCGGTTGTCTCACAGCAATTCCAAATATGGGCGGAGTCGAGGCTTCAGCCGGGTCTGGACGATGCGAGTTGAGCGTGCAAACCCGGCTGAAGCCTCGACTCCAGTTTGGCAATCGCCATATTTGGAATTGCTGGTTGTCCCAGACAATCATGGACGGATCGACAAAATCGGTGTATAATGCAGCAAGCATCGGACGCACCCTGTCTGCGCCGCCGGCAGAAGCGCTTTACAGTTTTCGTTACAAGGAGCGACCAGAACCGTGGCTGACAATGTTCCCCCTCAGGCAGATGCAATCTTTGAGCCGGTGACTCAGAAATGGGTGCGCGGGGCCTTTGCCGAGTGGTACCGCCGCTATGGCCTGGGCATCACCGGCTACCCCCTCACCGAGCAAGCCATCGACCCGGACACCGGCCTGCCCACGCAGTATTTCCAACGCGTCGCGCTGGAGGAGGTGGCAGGTCAGATCCGCCTGCGCCTGGCGGGCCAGGAGGCGCTCGTGCGCCAGCAAGAGTTGATCCAGCAGCGCGCCGAGGTGCAGCGCCTGGCGGCCGATCTGGCCCAGGCGCGCACCCAGTTGGCCGCAACCACCCAACTGGCCGCGGTCGAGGCCAGCCGCGGCACGTCCGCGGCCAGCGGCAACCTGGAGGCCCAGTTGCGCCAGCGCGAGGAGGAATTGGCCGAGGCGCAGCTCCATCTGGCCAAGATGGAGCGCGACCTGGACGCGTGCAGCCGGCGCGTGGCCGAGCTGGAAAGCCAGCTCAGCCAGCAGACCCGCGTTGTCGCCGCCCAGCAGGCGGAGATCGCCCGGCTCAGGGCGCAGCTTCAGCAGGGAGGCGGCGCGCCGGGCGGCCAGGTGACCCGGCCAGCCATCACCGACATCGTCGACCAACTGATGAAGCATCCCACCAAGAGCTACAGCCGCCGTCAGCTCAAGGCCATCACCCACCTGTGCATCCATCACAGCGCGGTGGCCGGCACGGTGCCGGTGGAGCATGTGGCCCAGTACCATGTGCAGGATCAGGGCTGGCCAGGCATCGGCTATCACTTCTACGTGGAGCCCAACGGCGTCATCTATCAGACCCAGCGTCTGGAGACGATTTCCTGGCATGTGAGCCACAACAACGATTACAGCGTCGGCATCTGCGTGGCCGGCGATTTCACCTACGCGCCGCCGCCGCAGAGCCAGATCGACACCGCCGCTCATCTGGTGGCCTGGCTGATGCAGGAACTCTCCGTGCCCGAGCAGAAGATCCTGGGCCACAAGGAGTTCCCCAACAACGACACCAGTTGTCCGGGCGAGACCTGGCTGAAGCGCATGACCTGGAAAAACCTGCTGCTGGACAGCGTGCGCGCCCAGATGGGCAGGTCGGCCAGGCCGCTGGATCACTATGTGCTCTTCTGGCAGAAGGTCGACTCGTGGGCCCAGGAGGACTGGCGCGCTGCCGAGCGCTACATCGGCCGCTTCCGGCCCACGGCCGGCTTCTCGCTGGACGACGCGCAGCAGGCCAGGGTTGTCACCATCGTGGGCGGCGACGCCGGCGTGTCCGGCCAGGCTGAGCAGGCGCTGAGAGCGGCCGGCGCCAAAGTGGAACGCATCGCCGGCGTGGACTTCGCCGACACCAAGCGCATCCTGGACGGCATGGCCGACCGCGGCCAGCGCTTCCTGACTCTCACGTGAGCGAGCTTTCGTATTGAACACCCCCACCTCTCCGGTCGTTGCCGAGGCGGGCGCGTCGCCGGAGGTCTACCGGGTGCGCCTGCCCTTGTTCGAAGGGCCGTTGGATCTGCTCCTGCACCTGATCCAGAAGAACGAGCTGGACATCACCGCCATCTCCTTGGCGCTGGTGGCTGACCAGTTCGTCGAGCACCTGCACGCCATGGAGCAGGTGCAGGCTGATCTGATCGCCGATTTTCTCGTGGTCGCCGCCAAGCTGCTGCTGATCAAGTCGCGCCTGTTGTTGCCCAGACCGCCAGCGGTGGAGGACGAGGAGGAGGATGATCCGGCCGAGGTGTTGGCCCGGCGTCTGCGCGAGTACAAGCGTTTCAAGCAGGCGGCCGGTTTGCTGCAAGAGCTGGAAGCCAGCGGTCGCCACAGCTACGTGCGGGTGGCCCCCCCGCCCGCCATGGAGACCCGCATCGACTGGGAGGCCATCAGCCTGGACGATCTGCTGGCAGCCTTGCAGCGGCTGCTGGAGGCCGAGGAGGAGCTGCAGCCGGCCGGCGTGATGGTGGCGCAGCGCAAGATCACCGTGCGCGAGAAGATCGAGTGGATCGAACATCTGCTGACCCAAGGCCGCCAGGTCTCCTTTCAACGGGTGGTGGGCCAGAGCGGCGGCCGGATCGACATCGTAGTCAGCCTCTGGGCCGTGCTGGAGATGATCAAGCGCGGCCGGCTGCGGGCCCATCAAAGCCAGCTCTTCGGCGAGATCACGCTGGAGCCGGCCGCTGTGCAAGACCAGCCTGAGCGGTGAATTCATACTGCGAGACCAAACCGATGGCTATCGCGCTGACAGAAGAACAGATAACCCCGGCCGATGCGCTGCGCCAGCTTCTGGCGCGCGGCGAGGATGGCCTGATCCAGTTGACCGACGCCGCCAGCGCGGCCGCGTTCTTCGACGTGTTGGACCAGATCGCCGCGCTCCTGCCGCAGATGGAGGCCGCCGGCGCTGACCTGCGGGCCGAAAGCGCGCGCTGGCAGGGGCTGCAAGAGCGGCTGCTGACGCGCGGCGACCGCGTCCTGGCCGCCTGGCAGGGCGCCGGCGCGTTGGTCGCGGCGCGTCAGGCGCGCAATCCAGCCCCAGAGCTGTGGTGGTGGTGGATCGATCAATGGCTGGCTGAACGGCGGCGCGCCCGGCGCCGGCGGACCGGGGGCATTCTCCTGGCGGTCGTGGCGGTGGTCGCCCTGGCGGCTTTTGCCATCTCACGTCTCTTTCCTGGCGACCCGGCCATGCGCGCGGCCTATCGCCTGCGCTTGCAGGCTGAGTCGGCGCTGAGCACCGGCGGCCTGGCCCACAGCGCAGAGGCCCTGCAGCAGGCTATCCAGACCACCCCCGACGACCCCGACCTGTTGATCCTCTACGGCGTTGTCGCCCAGGAGTTGGGCGATGCCGCGGCGGCTGAGCAGGCCTGGCAGCAGGCGCGGGAGCTGCTGGGCGGCGCCGAGGCGTCCTTCCTGACCGATCGTGGCCTGGCCTATTTGCAGGCGCAACGGCCTGAGGCCGCGCTGGCCGATCTGGAGGAGGCCGTGCGGCTGGATCCTACCTCTGCCCGGGCTCACCTGCTGGTCGGCAGCGCGCTGGAGACGGTGGGCCGCGTTCCAGAGGCGCTGGCCGCCTTCGAGCAGGCGGCGACTCTGGCCGAGGCCGCCGGCAACGCCGAGCTGGTGGCCGTGGCGCGCGTCCAGGCGGCCAACCTGATGCAGCGCATGCAGGTCAGCCCGCCCACAACCCCCCAGCCGTAGAGCAATCGTCATCCTGGCGTATTCTCAGGTTTGGTCGCTGTATGGTAGAATAGTCGTAGCTGTGCCGCCAAGGCCAGCACGAGAGCTTGTCGCCTGACCGTATCCCGAAACCAGAAAATCAACAACCAACATGTTCGAAAGCCTGAAAAATGTAGAGAAGCGTTACGACGACATCGGCGATCTGATGGCAGATCCCCAGGTCGCCACCGACTATGAGCAGATGGCCCGCCTGGCCAGGGAACGCTCGGAGCTGGAGGAGATGGTGGAATGCTATCGCCGCTACCGGACGACCCTGCGGGAGCTGGATGAGGCCCGCGCCCTGTTGGCCGAAGAGGGACAGGACGCAGAACTGGTCGCGCTGGCGCACGAAGAAATCGAGCGCCTGGAGACAGAGACCGAAGAGTTGGAGCGGCGCTTGCAGCTCATGCTGCTGCCCTCCGACCCGGCCGACGAGAAGAACGTGATCGTGGAGATCCGGGCCGGAGCGGGCGGCGATGAGGCCGGCCTCTTCGCCGCTGATCTCTACCGCATGTACGCGCGCTGGTCTGAGGCGCAACGCTACAAGGTCGATCTCCTGAGCCAGAACGAGACCGGCGTCGGCGGCTTCAAAGAGGTCATCTTCTCCGTGCGGGGCCAGGGCGCCTATTCCCGCCTCAAACATGAAAGCGGCGTGCATCGCGTCCAGCGCGTCCCGGTGACCGAGTCCCAGGGCCGCATCCACACCTCCACCGCCACCGTGGCCGTCCTGCCTGAGATGAGCGAGGTCGAGGTGGAGATCAGCCCCAACGAGATCCGCGTCGACGTCTTTCGCGCCGGCGGCCCCGGCGGCCAGAGCGTCAACACCACCGACTCGGCCGTGCGCATCACCCATCTGCCCACCGGGCTGGTGGTCTCGTGCCAGGATGAGAAGTCACAGCTTCAGAACCGGGCGCGGGCGTTGCAGATCCTGCGCGCCCGCCTGCACGCCATGGAGCTGGAGCGCCAGATCGAAGAACAGACCGAGGCGCGGCGCAGCCAGGTGGGCAGCGGCGAGCGCAGTGAAAAGGTGCGAACCTACAACTTCCCTCAGAACCGTGTCACCGATCATCGCATCGGCCTGACCCTGCATCGCCTGGACAGCGTGCTGGAAGGCGATCTGGCAGAGTTGATCGAGGCGTTGATGGCGGCAGAGCAGGCGGAAAAGCTGTCACGCCTGGGCGATGGAGCAACCAGTGCTGTATGAATGACGTGGGAGGAGTGCACTGCAATGTCCGAAGTCGCAAAGGAGCGAATTTGGCTGTGAAGAACAAGCAATGGACCGTCGCTGATCCTATAGCCTCAACCCATACCGGGTTCGATCAGCCGCGCGGCGCGCTGTCTGCGCTGCCCTCGCTGCAAGCGTTTCGCTGGCAGTTGGCCGAGGGCGCTACTGTGGGGCTTGCTCTGGTGGCTGCCACGCAACGCCTGACCAGCAACGGCGCCGAATCGCCCAAGCTGGACAGCGAGGTGTTGCTGGGCTATGCCCTGGGCTGCACGCGGGCTCAGATCTACGCCCATCCTGAGCGCCTGCTGACCGACGATGAGCGCCACCGCTTCGAGCAGTTGGTGATCCGCCGCTGCCAGCACGAGCCGGTGGCCTATCTGGTGGGCGAGAAGGCATTCTACGGCCTGGACTTCATCGTGGACCGCCGGGTGCTCATTCCCCGGCCGGAGACCGAGCTGTTGGTGGACATGGTGCTGGACGTGGCCTTGCAGTATGACGATCTGCGCTCCCGCGGCCGCAACGACAACAAGCTGGCGGAAGGGCATTTCCTGGTGGCCGACATCGGCGCGGGCAGCGGCGCCGTGGGCATTGCCGTGCTCGCCAACACCGAATCGGCTTTTGTCTACGCGGTGGACATCTCCCCCGACGCGCTGAGCGTGGCCGCGCTCAATGCGGCCCGGCACGGGGTGGAGGAGCGCATCCAGCTCTTGCCGGGCGATCTTCTGGCGCCGCTGCCGCAGCCGGTTCACGTGATCGCCGCCAATCTGCCCTACGTGGCGACCGATGAGTGGAGCCACCTGGCGCCCGGCATCGCCGACTACGAGCCGGCCCTGGCGCTGCTGGGGGGCGACGACGGCCTGGAGTTCATTCGCGGGCTGCTGCAACAGGCGGCCGATCACCTCTTGCCCGGCGGCGTGGTGCTGCTGGAGGTGGGGGCCAGCCAGGGGGGCGCAGTGGCCGAGATGGCGCGCGCCGCCTTCCCCGATGCGCTGATCGAGGTGCTGACCGACTACGCCTTTCGTGAGCGCATCGTGCGCATCCAGACCTGAGCGTCAAGCCCCACACCCCATGAGGCCATGCGCATGGGCATCTGCCAGCAATTCCCAAGATGATGGCTACCAAGTCCACCCTCCTGCTGAATGCTCGCCAGTCCGACGCGCTGGACCAGGCCGCCGCGCTGCTGCGGCAGGGCGGCCTGGTCGCCTTCCCCACCGACACCGTCTACGGCCTGGGCGCGCTGGTCTGGAACGCGGCCAGTGTGGCCCGCATCTACCAGGCCAAGGCGCGTCCGCCGGAGAAGGCGATCCCCGTTCTGCTGGCCGGCCTGGCGCAGTTGGACCTGCTGGGAGTCGAGGCGACCCCGCTGCTGGCGACGCTGGCTGAACGCTTCTGGCCTGGCCCGTTGACGCTGGTGGCGCGCTGCGCTGCGCACGTGCCGGAGATCGTCACGGCCGGAACCCTGACCGTGGCCGTGCGCATGCCTGCTCACGCCGCGGCGCTGCGGCTCTTCGATCTGGTGGGCCAGCCGCTGGCCACGACCAGCGCCAACCTCTCCGGCCACGCCAATCCGCTGACCGCGCAGGATGTCATGGCTCAACTGGGGGGGCGGATCGAGGCTGTGGTGGACGGCGGGGCCTGTCCGGGCGGCGTGCCCTCGACCGTGCTCGATTTGAGCGTCTCGCCGCCGCGCATTCTGCGCCCCGGACCGGTCACAGCCCACGATTTAAGGTTGATGGGCGGCGATCTGGCCTTCGTGGAAGGTTAAACGACGGTATTTAAGGATGAACCAGATGAGCGATGTGACGGTGGTGGGCGCCGGGCTGGCCGGCTGTGAGGCGGCCTGGCAGTTGGCGCAGCGCGGGCTGCACGTCGACCTGTTCGAGATGCGGCCGTTGCGCCCGACGCCGGCCCACGTCAGCGATCAGTTCGCCGAGCTGGTGTGCAGCAACAGCCTGGGCGCCATGCGTGTGGATCGGGCGCTGGGTCTGCTCAAGGAGGAGATGCGCCGCTTCGGTTCGTTGATCATCGCCTGCGCCGATCGCTGCGCGCTGCCGGCCGGAGGTGCGCTGGGCGTCGATCGCGAGGGCTTCGCGCGGGCTGTGACTGAGGCAGTCAGCGCCCACCCGCGCATCGCCGTGCGCCGGGAGGAGGTGTTGACCATCCCCGCGGGCCTGACGATTCTGGCCAGCGGCCCACTCACCTCTAACGCCCTGGCAGAGCAGATTGGCCATTTTGCCGGCCAGACGCAGCTCTACTTCTACGACGCGCTGGCGCCCATCGTCACCCTGGAGAGCATCGCCATGCCGCCGGCCTGGCGACAGAGCCGTTACGACCGGGACAGCGGCCAATCGGAGGGGGACTACATCAACTGTCCGCTGGACCGCGCTCAGTACGAGGCGTTCGTGGCCGCGGTGCGGGAGGCGGAGCGGATCGAGCTGCGCACCTTCGAGCGGGACCCGGAGGCCGAGCGCTTCTTCGAGGGCTGTCTGCCCATCGAGGTGTTGGCAGGGCGCAGCGTCGAGGCGCTGGCCTTCGGGCCGATGCGGCCGGTGGGGCTGCGCGACCCGCGCACCGGCCGGCGACCCTATGCCGCGGTGCAACTGCGCCAGGACGATCAGGCCGGCGCGCTTTTCAACATCGTCGGCTTCCAGACCAACATCAAGTGGCCGGAGCAGCGGCGCATCTTGCAGACCATCCCAGGGCTGGAACAGGCCGAGTTCGTGCGCCTGGGCCAGATGCACCGCAACACCTTCATCAACTCGCCGCAGCTGCTGCACCCGACCTTGCAGGCCCGCGCCCGCGCCGATCTCTTCTTCGCCGGGCAGATCACCGGCTCCGAGGGCTATGTGGGCTCGGCCGCGGGGGGGCTGTGGGCCGGCCTGAACGCTGCGCGCCTGGCCGCGGGCCAGGCGCCGTTGGTGTTGCCCAACGTCACCATGATGGGCGCGCTTTTCGCCTATCTCTGCCAGGCCGACCCGCGCTATTTCCAGCCGATGAAGTCCAACTTTGGCCTGTTGCCGGAGCTGGAGACGCACGTGCGCAACAAGGGGGAGCGCTACCTGGCCTATGCCCAGCGGGCTTTGCAGGCGCAGGCGCAGTTCATGGCTGAACAGGGGCTGGAGCGGGTGGAAATCCCCTCGTTCAAACCTTAAATCCTTCGTATAGACAGAATAGGTGGCTGGGGGCAGGTGGGGGAGCTAAAGCTATGCGAAAAACAGGCTCCATTTAAGGCGCGGAACCTCAAGAAACCCTTGTGTTGCCTCACGTGCGCATGCTACAATTTGCGTGTTGGCGGTTCTCAAGGCTGCCAGCGAATCGAGCAAGGCAGTACGTGCATCCCTGGGCAGTGCGCCCAGGTAAGGAATGGCTAACGATGGTGCAAACAAGGAAACTCCGAATTCTGATCGCCGCCCTGGCGCTGGTGCTGGTGGCCAGCCTGATCCCCGCTGGCGCTGCACCCATGGCGTCGGCTGGCGATCTGATCGTCAACGGCGGCTTTGAGAATGGCTTTGCCTTCAATTCAAGCTGCGGCGGCATGGTCGGCGCCGGCTGGGGCTGTTTCACCAACGGTGGCGTCGCGGTCTATGGCTTCTACGATGATATGTGGAGCCGCTCGGTTTACGCCGGCCAGCACTCACAACTGATCGAGATCAACACCAAGGAAAAGGGCGGCGACAACAACCGCATTGCTGGCATCTTCCAGACGGTGCGGACGGCGCCGGGCGCTTCCTATGAACTCTCTCTGAAGGGGATGATCCGGGCCGATGATCATGGCGGCGATCCCTGGCGCTATCGGGTGTATGTGGGCTTCGACTACAGCGGCGGCTCCAATTGGCAGGCCGTGACCGACTGGCGGGAGCTGCCCTGGGACACCTACTACCCGCGCACCGATCCTGGCGCCTTCAGCAGCTACAGCACACGGGTGACCCCTACCGGTCAGAGCCTGACCGTCTTCGTGCGCACCGAGCGCCGCTGGGGCACCTGGTACGAGGAGACCGACTTCAACCTGGACGCGATCAGCCTCTTTGGCCCGTCCGGCTCAGCAGTGGTTCCTCCGGCGGCGGTTCCTCCGGTGGCAGTTCCGCCCGTCGTGGCGCCGCCGGTGGCAGTTCCGCCGGTCGTAGCGCCGCCGGTGGTGGTTCCGCCGGTCCAGCCTGTTCCGCCGGTGGTCGTCGCGCCGCCAGTTCAGGTCTGCTCCGGCCCCAACCTCCTGTTCAACGGTGGCTTCGAGAACGGCTTTGCGGCCAGCGGTGTGGGCTTCTACTGGAGCGGCTTCACCAACGGCGGCCGGGCCAACTACGGCTTCTACAATGAAATGTGGCCGCCGGTGGTCTCCGAGGGCAATCACAGCCAACTGCTGGAGATCAACACCAAGGGCCTGGCTGCGGCCGATCCTGACCGCATCATCGGCATCTTGCAGCGGGTGAAGCTGCAAGCGGGCGTGACCTACGAGATCTCCTTCGACTCGGCCATGCGCGAGGCGCCGGTGGCCGCGGACGAAGATCCCTTCCGCTACATGGTGGAATGGGGCTACTCGACCACTGGCACGACCGACCCGGCGCAGATGCTCTTCCGGGAGCGCGTGCCGCTGGACAAGATCCTGCCCCGCACCGATCCGGGCGCCAACGCCATGCAGAGCTACAGCACGAAGTTCGTGGCGCCGGCCGGCGGCTACACCACCGTCGCCATCTGGGGCCTGATGAAATGGGCCATGCTGGGGCGCGAGCTGGATGTCAACATCGACAACGTGGTGCTGCGGGCCTGCGGCGGCGCCAGCGTGCAGCCGCCAGTCGTAGCGCCGCCAGTCGCGGTGCCGCCGGTGGTCTATCCGCCCGTGGTCTACCCGCCGGTGGTCAAGCCCCCGGTGGTCTACCCGCCGGTGGTCAAGCCGGGCGAGTGCAACGTCTGTCACGTGGTGCAGCGCGGCGACACCCTGTCGGGCATCGCGGTCCAGTATGGCACCACGGTGGCGGCGCTGATGGCGGCCAACAATCTGACCAACCCGAATGTGATCTACGTGGGCCAGAAGCTGTGCATCCCCGGCTCGTCGGCGCCCACCCCTTACGCCGCGGGCAGCAGCGGCGGCGCTGATCCGGTGGTCGTGACGCCGGTGGTCGTGGCGCCGGCCCCGGCCTCGGCCTCGGCGCCTGTCGCCACCACTACAACGACCGGCGACAATTTCTATCGGGTGCAGCGCGGCGACACCCTGGGCGCCATCGCCGCCCAACACGGCACGACCGTGGCTGCGCTGATGCAGATCAACAATCTCTCGGATCCGAATTTCATCTTCGTGGGACAGCGGATCCGGTTGTCCTAGGCTGGCGCAACAGCCGGCAAAATCACACCGGCCATCGATTGGAGCTGTAGCTCAGGCTGGGGCCGCTCCCGGCCAGGGCTACGGCTCCCGGGCCGACACGGAGGTAGCAGAAAGCTTATGCACAGGGTTGGCTACCCAGGGTTGAAGGAAGCTCAACGGCAACTCTCAACCTGTCGAGTCACCGGATTTCGTCTCTGTATCGAAAGTCCCGTCGAGCACGGGAGCATCACACCAAGGAGTATCTACAATGTCTAACAAATCTCGCAAGCTCATGCTGGTGCTGGCCCTGGTGGCCGTCCTGGCCATGTTGACGGCCATGGCTGGCACCGCTCTGGCTGGCGGCGACGAGCCGACCAGCGATGGCAAGACCGTGTGCGTCAGCGGTTACGTGATCAACCACCGGGAAAACCCGGTCGACGGCACAAAATTCGACCCGCAGTTGACCGTGTACGCCATCGGCTACAGCGCGGCTGACGCCTCTGAGTTGCCTGACGTGGCTGCCGAGTTCGCCGATCCTGAGGCGCTGAGCACGCTGGCTTCCAGCCCTGAGTCGGCTGGCGTCATCGTCGCCACCGCACCCGTCGGCTCGAACGGCAAGTACGAGTTCAAGGATCTGCCGGCCGGCTACTACTACATCTTCGCGCTGCCGCTGCCGGCCGACTGGGACGGCATCGTGCCTGCGGCTGGCCGGGGCTCGATTGCCTTCACCAGCTGGACCCAGCTGAACGAGAAGACGGGCTGCTATGACGTGCTCTTCAAGATCCGCCGCTGGTTCGACGTGACGGTGCTGAAGTGGGAAGAGCTGCAGAACGGCGTGGTGCAGCCTGGCAAGGACTGGACCGTGACGGCCACGCCCCAGGGCGACCCCTGGGCGGTGAAGCGGACCGGCAAGACCGACCCCAGCGGCGGCGTGGTGTTGTCGCTCACCCCGGGCAAGTGGCTGGTCGCCGAGACGCTCAAGAGCGGCTGGACGCCAGTGACCCCTGCCTCGGTGTACATCACGTTGGATCAGTATGCGCCTCCTGGCGCGGTGGATCCGGTGGTCTTCAAGAACCGGGAGCCGGTCTGCTACGCCAGCATCACGGTGGAGAAGAACGGCCTGGGCACCGACGCCAACGGCGGCCAGGTGTGGCTTGGCCCGCTGGCTGGCTGGCAGATCACCCTGAGCCGGCCGGACGGCGCCATGGCGGCTGTGACCCGCACCACCGACGGCACGGGCAAGACCACCTTCAGCAACCTGAAGCCGGGCGTCTACAACGTCACCGAGACGGTGCAGCCGGGCTGGGAGGCAGTCAGCCCCAACCCGCAGCAGGTGATCATCCGTGACTGTGAGAATGCCCGGGTGCTGTTCGAGAACCTGGAAGTGGTCGGCAAGCTGCAGATCAGCGGCACCAAGTACTTCCGGGCCTGGGTGCCCCCGTACCAGGGTGTGACCGTGGGTCTCTCCGGCTGGGGCATCACCGCCACGCTGAAGGGCTCCAACCCGGCGGTGTATGTCACCACGACCACCGATGCGCTGGGCAACTACTACTTCAGCGAAGCCACGCTGGATGCTGCGGGCATGGCGATCCCCGGCGCCACCATCACGGTCTGCGAGGAGCAGCGTGATCACTGGATCCCGGTGAGCCCGGTCTGCGTCGATGTGAAATTCCCCTACCCGGTGCCTGTGGACTACAAGGGCGCCAAGGTGAACTTCACCAACGTCCAGGATCCGCCGCTGCCTGGTGCATCCACCGGCGGTTCGACGAGCACGGCCACCTGTGCCCTGGGCTACACGGTGCGGGCGGGCGACAACCTGTCCAGCATCGCGGCGGCCAACGGCACGACGGTGAACGCGCTGGTGCAGCTCAACGGCCTGGCCAACCCCAACATGATCCGGGCCGGCCAGACGCTCTGCATCCAATAAC
>JAKQCW010000306.1 GCA_029558955.1 Chloroflexota bacterium | reverse complement strand
CAGCAATTCCAAATATGGCGATTGCCAAACTGGAGTCGAGGCTTCAGCCGGGTTTGCACGCTCAACTCGCATCGTCCAGACCCGGCTGAAGCCTCGACTCCGCCCATATTTGGAATTGCTGGCTGCTGGCTTGCTCGTTTGCGCGCCCACGGGTATACTGTGTTTGCCATAAGGTCAAGACCCTCCCGGAGGAAATGAGACATGACTCGTAAGAACAGGCGAATCTACATCGTCGCACTGCTGGCGCTGCTGGCGTTGACCATCGCAGCCTGCGGCGGCAGCGCCCAACCGCAGCCCACGGCCTTGCCCGAGCCGACGCCCACCGCCCCCGTCGGCCTGGGCGATGTTTGGGCCAAGGCGCAACAGAGCGGCAAGCTGGTGGTCGGCGTGTCGGCCGATTACCCGCCGTTCGAATTCTACAATGACCAGTTCCAACTGGATGGTTTCGACATCGCCCTGATGCGCGCCATCGGTGAGAAGCTGGGGGTGCAGGTGGAGTTCAAGGACTTCGCCTTCGATGGCCTGGGCAGCGCCCTGCAACTGGGCCAGATCGACGCGGCCATCTCGGCCATCTCGGTGACCGACCAGCGCGCCCAACAGGTCGACTTCAGCAACATCTACTACGTAGGGGCGGACGCGCTGTTGGTGGCCGAGAACAGCCCGCTGACGTCGCTGACCATCGACGATGACCTCTCCGACCTGCGGCTGGCGGTGCAGTCCGGCACCGTCTACGAAAGCTTTGCAGACCAGGAGCTGGTGGAGGCTGGCCTGCTGCCCGAGGACAACCTGCACGCCTACACCGACATCGAGCAGGCCGTGCGGGACTTGCAGCGCGGCCGCGTCGATGCCGTGCTGATGGACCGCCAGCCCGCCCTGGCCTTCGAGGCCAATGGCGGCGTGCGCAACATCGGCCAGGGATTGTTTCCCCAGAATTTCGCCGTCGCGGTGGCGCTGGGCCAGGATCCGCTGCGCCGGGTGATCAACCAGGCATTGGAGCAACTGGGCCAGGAAGGGGTGATGGAGGATCTGGTGGTCGAGTATCTCAAGCTACCGCCCACGGAGATCATACCGCTGCCCACGCCGGAGCCGGAAACGCCGACGGCGACGCCCGCGCCGAAGCAACCCACCCCCACCGCCCAGCCGCAGCCAGCCTGCATCGATGGCATGGCCTGGGTGGCCGACCTGAACTACGACGACAAGAACATGACCGCGCCGCCGGTGATCCCCCCCGGCCAGCCTTTCGTCAAGTCCTGGCGCATCCGCAACAGCGGCACCTGCACCTGGGACAGCCGCTATGTGCTGGCCTTCGACCGCGGCAACGTGGCCGCGGCCCAGATGGGCGGCCAGCCGGCCGCAATTCAAGGCACGGTGGCCCCCGGCGCGACCTATGACATCAGCGTCAACCTGACGGCCCCCTCGATTCCTGGCGTCTACCAGGGCTTCTGGCAGATGCGCAACCCCAGCAACACCGCCTTCGGCGAGACCATCTGGGTGGGCATTCGCGTCCCCGCACCGGCGCAGCCGACCCCGGCGCCGACGCAGACCCCTGTGCCCGGCATCAGCTTCACCACCACCAGCAACAATATCGTGCAGGGCCAGTGCGTGACCAATAGCTGGAGCACCAGCAACGTGCAGGCGGTCTTCTACTTCCAGCAGGGCCAGAACTGGGAGACCCAAGGCGTCGAGGGCGTGGGCAGCCGCCAGGAGTGCCCACAGCAGACCACCACCTACTTCCTGCGGGTGCAGATGCGCGATGGCTCGGTGCAGACGCGCGAGTTGACCGTGGCCGTCACGCCGATCATCGGCGCGCCGGTTATCTCACAGTTCACGGCCAGCCCCTTGCAGATCAACGTCGGCCAGTGCGTCACCCTGCAATGGAATGTGGAGGGGAGCACCACCCGCGTGGCGTTGCTGCGCAACAACGGCGCGCTGTGGGATGGCGCGCCGGTGCGCGGCAGCTTCCAGGATTGCCCGCCCGGCGCTGGCCAGATGACCTACGCGTTGCAGGCCAGCGGCCCCGGCGGCAGCAGCCAGGCGGTGCAGACCGTCGCCGTGCTGACGGCTCAGCCGACCAACACGCCGGTACCGCCGACGCCCACCCCTGTGCCGCCGACGCCCACCCCACCGCCGCCCACGCCCACGACGGTGCCGCCGCCGGTGATCGTCAGCTTTGCGGTGCAGCCGGGGCAGATCGAGCCGGGCCAGTGCGTCACCGTCTCCTGGAACACGGGCGGCGGCGCGGCCTTCACCCGTCTCTTCCGCAACGGCGCCATCATCCAGGACAACGCGCCGGTGAACAGCTCGATTCAGGACTGTCTGAACGACGTGGCCAGCTACACCTATCAACTGCAGGCCTTCAACGTGGCCGGCGCGATGGTGTCGCAGGAAGCAGTGATCAACGTGCGCCAGCCGCAGCCGACCAACACGCCGGTTCCAGCGCTGACCGGCGCGTGGAGTGCAGTGCAGATCGGCGGCCAGCCGGTGGTGGCAGGGACCATGGTCACCGCCAACTTCAGCGGCGGCCAGGTGAGCGGCAGCGGCGGTTGCAACACCTACACCGCCAGCTTCTCCACCAGCGGCAATAACGTGTCGATCAGCTATCCCATGGCCAGCCAGATGGCCTGCGCGCCTGAGGTGCTGGAGCAGGAAACCCGGTTCTTCCAGAGCCTGAGCAGCGCGGCCACCTATGAGATCAGCGGCAACAATCTGACCCTGCGCAACGGCGGCGGGGCGGTGGTGGTGGTCTTCGGCCCAGGCATCACCCCCTTCTAGACTCAGCGTCCAGCAACACGAAACCAAGCGCCCACATGCCCGCCTTCGACGGTTCCATGTGGGCGCTTTGCATTGCGCTATCTTGCACCTTTTTTGCTACCAACA
>JAKQCW010000305.1 GCA_029558955.1 Chloroflexota bacterium | reverse complement strand
GCCACCTGCACCGTGGAGCGGGCCGGCGGCGTCGCGCTGAAGGCCGCGCCGTAGATCGCGTTCACCGCGGCAAAGTCGCCCAGATCTTGCAGGAAGATGGTGGTCTTGACCACCTGGTCCAGGCTGCTGCCAGCCGCGGCCAGAATCGCCGCCAGGTTGGCCATGGCCTGGCGCGCCTGGGCTTCGACCCCCTCAGCCAGCTTGCCGGTGGCCGGGCTCAGGCCGAGCTGGCCCGCGGTGAAGACCAGCGCGCCGGTGGAAACCGCCTGCGAATAGGGGCCGATGGCGGCGGGCGCGTCGGAAGTGGCAATGATCTCGCGCGTCATAGGGGCTATCTCCTTCACATGTCATGTTGAGAGGCCGTGTGCCGTGGGCGGCAACGGCCAACGAGGAAAGCTGTGTGCGTCAGGCTGGCTCAGGGCTCGCCATGAGGCAACAGCGGCGTTTCAGTCGGGAATCGCCAGGTTCGGGTTGGCGTAGCTGATTTGGCTGATGCGCATCAGCTTGTCCCAGCGGTGCTCCGACTCGACAATGCGGGTGGTGCCGGAGCGGGAACGCATCACCATGGAGGTGGTCACTGCGCCGCCGCGCACGAAGCGCACCCCGTCCAGCAGCTCGCCGTTGGTGATGCCGGTGGCGGCAAAGAAGACATTGTCTCCCGCCACCAGATCGTTGATGCCGAACACGCGGTTCAGGTCATGGTCATGCTCCTGGGCGTAGCGGCGTTCGTCGTCGTTGCGCGGCCAGAGCTTGCACTGCATGCCGCCGCCCAGGCATTTGAGCGCGGCCGCGGCGATCACCGCCTCCGGCGAGCCGCCCACGCCCATCAGCAGATCGATGCCAGTGCCCGGCCGGCCGGCGGCGATCGCGCCGGCCACGTCGCCGTCGCGGATCAGGCGGATGCGTGAGCCGACCTTGCGCACGTCGGCGATCAGCTTCTCGTGGCGCGGGCGGTCCAGGATCATCACCGTCAGGTCATCCACCGACTTGCCCAGGGCGTGGGCCGCGGCGTGCAGATTGTAGGCCACCGACTGGTTGATGTCGATCACATCCCGCGCCTCAGGGCCAACGGCGATCTTGTTCATGTAGACCAGGCTGCCGGGGGCGTACATGGTGCCGCGTTCGGCCATGGCCACCACCGCCAGCGCGCCGTTGCCCCCTGTGGCCGTCAGTGTGGTGCCGTCGATGGGATCCACGGCAATGTCCAGCGCCAGCCCGACGCCCGCGCCCAACTGTTCGCCGTTGAAGAGCATGGGGGCTTCGTCCTTCTCCCCCTCGCCGATGACGATGACGCCCTGCATCTCGATGGTGTTCAGGATCAGGCGCATCGCGTCGACAGCCGCCTGATCGGCCGCGTTCTTGTCGCCGCGGCCCATCCAGCGCGCCGCGGCCAGCGCGGCCGCCTCGGTGACGCGCACCAACTCCAGCGCCAGATTGCGATCGATTTGTTCAGCCATAGGACTATCCTCCTCATTGAGAATAAGCGGTTTGCTCCGCCAGCGACTTTGCTGTTTGTCAATTATAGCACAAACCCGGCTGAAGACTGCAAGTGCGCATCAGGTTGCAGCGATTTTGGGTTGGGGGCTAGGGGGATAGGAACGTGGCCCAGTAGAAGACGATGGGGATGGCGACCAACAGGGTGTCGATGCGATCCAGCACGCCGCCGTGGCCGGGGATCAGCGCGCTGGAGTCTTTGGCGTGCATCTGGCGCTTGAGCATCGACTCGGCCAGGTCGCCCAGCGGCGTCAACAGCCCCAGCAGCAGGCCCAGCGCCAGCCCCTCCAGCCAGCCAGCGCCGAGCACGTAGACGCTGAGCAGCGCGGTCACCAGGAGGGTGGCTGCCGCGCCGGCCAGATAGCCTTCCCACGTCTTCTTGGGGCTGTGGCGCGGCCACCAGGGGTGACGGCCAAAGGCGCGGCCGGCGAAATAGGCGCTGACGTCGTCGGTCCAGACCGCCAGCGCGGCCAGCGCCAGCCAGAGCAGACCCTGCGGCGCGGCGCGCAGCGAAAGGGCATGGCCCAGCAGCCAGCCCAGATAGAGCGCGCCGGCCAGCGAGAGGGCCCAATCGGTGATCGGCTGGGGCGTTTTACGCCACAGCGTCAGCAGCAGAGAGCCGATCACCATGATCGTCAGCAACAGGCCCAGCGGGATGATCTCCGGCCATTGCGCCTGCGCGACGAAGAGCAGGCTGAGCGCGATGGTCAGCGCCAAAGAGGGTTGATATCCGCCCAGGCGCAGCAGCTTGCAATATTCCCAACTGGCCAGGCCGGCCGCCGCGGCAATCAGCGCCAGGAAGGGCCAGCCGCCCAGATACGCCGGAATCGTGACGATCACCAGCAGCACCGCAGCGCTGATCACCCGGGTGCGCAGCATGTCAGCCCACTTTCACCTTGCCAAAGCGGCGGTCGCGCTCGCTGTAGGTAACGATCGCGCGGTAGAGCTCCCCTTCATCGAAATCAGGCCAATAGGTGGGGGTGGCGTAGTACTCGGCATAGGCCGCCTGCCAGATCAGGAAGTTGCTCAGGCGGTACTCGCCGCCGGTGCGGATGATCAGATCCGGGTCGGGCAGACCGTGGGTGTAGAGGTATTCGCCCAACAGATCTTCGCTGATCTGGTCGGGCGGCACGCGGTCGGCCATCATCCGCTGCACCGCGTCGATGATCTCGGCCCGGCCGCCGTAGTTGAAGGCCACGTTGAGCACGATGCGGGTGTTGTTGCGGGTCAGCTCCAGCGCGGCCAGGATCTGGCGGCGCAGCGTGTCAGAGATGCCCACCAGGCTGCCGCTGTGGCGGATCTGCACCCCGTTGGCGTGCAGCTCGCCCAGTTGATCGTTCAACGAGCGGCTGAGCAACTGCATCAGGGTGCGCACCTCGGCCGGGGGCCGGGCCCAGTTCTCGGTGGAGAAGGCGTAGATGGTCAGGACCTTGATGCCAAAGGTCGCTGACGCCTCCAGCACGCGGCGGATGTTGGTGGTGCCGGCCCGGTGGCCCATGAAGCGCGGCTGGCCGCGCTGCTGCGCCCAACGGCCATTGCCGTCCATGATGATTCCCACGTGGTGGGGAATGCGCAGGCCGGTGAGGTCGAAGGTTCCTGGCAACCTGGCGAGGGGAGGTGGGGGGAGCGTCTGCGCTTCTGATGGCATGGCCGGCTCAATGGTCGGCGCGGGGCGGCCGGGGTGTGGCCATCCGCGCTAGATTTCCATGATCTCAACTTCCTTGGCGGCGCCGATCGCGTCGATTTGCTTGATCGTCGCGTCCAGCAGCTTCTGCACATCCTCGCGCGCCGCGTACATGTCATCCTCGGAGATGACCTTGTCCTTTTCGGCGTCCTTGAGCAGCTCGTTGGCGTCGCGGCGAATGTTGCGCGCCGACACCCGCGCCTCTTCGACGCGGCCGTGCACCTGTTTGACCAGCAGCCGGCGTCGCTCCTCGGTCAGCGGTGGGATGACCAGGCGGATGATCTTGCCGTCGTTGGTGGGGGTGATCCCCAGGTCCGACTTCATGATCGCCTTGGAGATGTCGCCGATATCGCTGGCGCTGAAGGGCTTGATGGTGATCAGCCGCGGCTCTGGCACGCTGATGGTGGCCAGTTGGTTCATGGCCGTGGGCATGCCGTAATACTCGATTGGGATGTGTTCCACCAGCGCGGGACTTGCGCGGCCTGTGCGGATCGGCTTCAGGTCGTTCTGCAAGGCGCTGATGGTCTTCTCCATGCGATCCTCGCTGTCCAGCAGGATTTCGTCAACCATGATCTGCTCCCTGGAGTTGATTGGTCCGGCTGCAAGCCGGCTGCCAGCGTTGGAGGGACGAGGGGTCGCGCCGAGGATCAGTTCGGCGCGGCTGTCGATGGATTGGCGTCGGCGAGCCAAGTGGCAGGATCGCCGATCACCGTGCCGACGCGCTCACCCATCACCACCGCCTCCATCACGTGCGGCTGCCACAGGTCCACCACGAAGATGGGCAGGTGGTTGTCCATGCAGAGGGTGATGGCGGTGCTGTCCAGAACGCCCACCCGCAGGTTGAGCGCGTCGATGTAGGAGAGGAACTCGAAGCGCTCGGCGTTGGGATCGGTCAGTGGATCGCTGGTGTAGACCGCGTCCACCTTGGTGGCCTTGATCAGGGCGTTGGCGCCGATCTCCATGGCGCGCAGGGCGGCCGCGGTGTCGGTGGTGAAATAGGGGTTGCCGGTGCCGGCGCCCACGATCACCACCCGCCCTTTGTCCAGATGACGGATGGCGCGCAGGCGGATGTAGGGCTCGGCCACCGACCGCATCTCGATGGAGGTCTGCACCCGCGTGGTGACGCCGATGCGCTCCAGCGCGTCTTGCAGCGCCAGCGCGTTCATCACGGTGGCGATCATGCCCATGTGGTCGGCGGTGGAGCGCTCCATGCCGGAGTGCAGGCCGGTCTTGCCGCGCCACAGGTTGCCGGCGCCCAGCACCACGGCAACCTCAACCCCCAGGCTCTGGACCTGGGCGATCTTCCTGGCCAGCTCAATGGCCCGTTCTGGATCGATGCCGAAGCCGCCCGGGCCGGCCAGCGACTCGCCGCCGATCTTGAGAAGCACACGCTTGTATTTGGGGGAGTTCATAGGGATGTTGGGGAGGTGAGGCGTGAAGCGTGGTGCGTGAAAGGGGTGGCTTGATGTGAAGTGTGCGAGCCGTAACTCGTAACTCGTGACCCGGAGCAAGTGGAAGTTGTCTTCCGGTTACGGGTTACGGGTTACGGGTTACGTTTCACGCACCGTCAGCCGCCTGGCTCAGGCGGCCGACCCACCCTCTTCGCCCACTTCGAGCCGGGCGAAGCGGCGCACCTTGATGTTCTCACCCAGCTTGGCGATGGCCTGGGTGACGAGATCGCCGATGGTGACCGACGGATCTTTGATGAAGGGCTGCTCCAGCAGCAGCGCCTCCTGGAAGTACTTGTCAGCTTTGCCCTCCACGATGCGCTCGACGATGTCGGCCGGCTTGCCGGAGTTGGCCATTTCGGCCCGGAACTCGGCCTGCTTGGCGGCCAGCACGTCGGCCGGGATATCCTCGCGGCGCACATAGAGCGGGCGGGCGGCCACCACCTGCATGGCCAGGTCTCGCACCAGGGTCTGGAAGGCCTCGGTGCGGGCCACGAAGTCGGTTTCGCAGTTGACTTCGACCATGCCCGCCACCTTGGAGCCGGTGTGTACGTAGGTGCCGACCAGCCCTTCGTTGGCCTCGCGGCCGGACTTCTTGGCGGCCGCGGCCAGGCCCTTCTGGCGCAGCGAGTCTGCGGCCTTTTCAAAATCGCCGTTGTTATCTTCCAGTGCTTTCTTGCAATCGAGCACCCCTGCGCCGGTCTGTGCGCGCAGTTCTTTGATCATTTCTGCTGAGATAGCCAAGGTTCGTCTCCTCTGAACCAATCTTTTCGATATTCAGCCATCCATGCTGCTCACGCAAAGACGCCAGGCCCGTTCTGGGGTCGGCGAACGAAACACCGGCGCGCCCGTGCGGTCTCTGCGTCTCTGCGTGAGGCTAACGCGTGAAGGTCTGAGATTGTTCTATTCTGCGGTCTCTGCTTCGTCTTCGATCACGAAGTCGCTCAGGTCCAGGCCGGTGATCACATCGTCCTCGCCCGCGGCGAAATCATCGTCCGCTTCCATCTCCTCGAAGCCGCGCGCCAGCTTAGCCAGCGTGGAGGGTCCCAGGAAGCTCTCCGGCTCCTTGATCTCCTCGCCGCGGCCGCCGCGGTAGTCCTCTTCTTCTTCGGCGGCCACGATCTCACGCATCATCTGGCCTTCGCTGGCCCCTTGCGCGATGACGCCGGCGATCAGCTTGATGGCGCGGATGGCGTCGTCGTTGGCCGGGATCACCAGATCGACCGGGTCGGGGTCGCAGTTGGTGTCCACCATGGCGATGATGGGGATGTTGAGCTTGTTGCATTCCTGCACCGCGATCTCTTCCCGGCAGACATCGGTGATAAACACCAGGTCAGGCAGACGGCGCATCTCGCGCAGGCCGCCCAGCCGCAGGTTGAGCTTGGTGATCAGGCGCTCCAGCTCCAACGCCTCTTTCTTGGTCAGGCGCTCGAAGTCGCCGCGCTCCCGCTGCTGCTCCAGCTTGATCATGTAGTCCACCCGCCGGCGGATGGTGGAGAAGTTGGTCAGCGTGCCGCCCAGCCAGCGGTGGTTGACGTAGGGCATGGACCCGGCGTCGGCCGCTTCCTGGATGCTCTGCTGCGCCTGCTTTTTGGTGCCTACGAAGAGCACCGAGCCGCCCGAGGCGACCACGGTGCGGGTGCGCTGGTAGGCTGCTTCGATCTGCGACATGGTCTGTTGCAGGTCGATGATGTGGATGCCGTTGCGCTCGGTGAAGAGGTAGGGCTTCATCCGGGGGTGCCAGCGGCGGGTGCGGTGCCCAAAGTGGACGCCCGCTTCCAACAGGTCCTTCATTTTGACTACTGCCACGGTTGTTTTGCCTCCTTACAGGTGCGTTGTTTCGTCCGCCCTCGCCAAGGGCCGGCTTACCCGGCGCCGTGTCACACCGGGCACGCAGTCGGCCTGAGCCAGGCATGTTGCCCTGGCCGCGAGCGGCGTGCGTAATAATAGCGCGCCAGGCGCGCTCGAAGGGGGAGTATACCACGGGGAATGACGGCGGGCAAATTGAACGCCGGACTTGGGAAGCGACCACCCTATAGCGGTCATACGCCAGGCTCTTCAGTCTAGTACACGTCGGCCTAAATCGGTCTTCACTCACTGCTCAAGCCGGTTCCGTGAACCGGCGGCGTTGTGGGCGCAAACCCGGCGGATCACGGATCCGCCGGGAGCAGGTAAACTGAAGAGTTGTTTACGCCAACGTGTACCAGGTCACGTCGGCCTAAATCGGTCTTCACTCACTGCTCAAGCCGGTTCCGTGAACCGGCGGCGTTGTGGGCGCAAACCCGGCGGATCACAGATCCGCCGGGTGCAGGTAAACTGAAGAGTTGTTTACGCCAACGTGT
>JAKQCW010000300.1 GCA_029558955.1 Chloroflexota bacterium | reverse complement strand
CATCCCGACCGACGCCTGCACCGGACGGAAGCCGCAGCGGCAGGTGGGCGTGTCGGCCAGCAGCCCCTCGTGAAACTCGCGGCAGGTGCGCACGCCGCTGATGGCTGCGATCCAGCCGTCCCGCTCGGCGCTGGAGAGGATGTCGATCGCGGCCAGGTCGCGCAGTTGCGCCACGCGGGCGTCGGCCATGATGCGGGCGCGGCGGACGTCGTCGGCCGGCCCCAGCACGTGGGCGCGGTGCAGCTCGGCGTAAGCCTGTACGTAGGCCTGGCGCAGGGTCTCCAGCCGCCGCTGCCAGCCGGCCCGGTCGAAGCTGGCCTCCCCCTTGGCCAGGCGCCGCAAGCTGTCCAGCAGTTCGCCGCGCACCGTCGCGCTCTGCTGCGACCAGGGATGCTCGGCCGGCAGGTTGGCCTGGGCCTCGCTCAGATAGGAGGCGGCCGCCTGCAAGAGGGCCACTTCCTCCAACATCTGCTGCACGCGTAGGCTGGCGCGGCGGGCCAGCACGGCTGTGGCAATCTCGGCCTCGGTGAGGCGCAGGTTGCGCAGCTTGCCGGGCGTGTTGAAGCGCGCCAGCGTCTCCAGAAACTCCTTGCTCTGCCGCAGGCTGGGCAGCAGGTCGGCGCGCGCCAGGCTGGTCTGCGGCAGCGCCTCGTGGCTGGCAAGCTGGCCGTCCTGGGTGCTGTAGGCGATCTGGTCAGTCAGCAGGGCCTGGTTCCACAGCCGCAGGCCGCTCTGCACCTGGCTCTGCCACGTGGCCACCTGAGCCAGCTCGGCCTGCACCCTCCCTTGCAGCTCTTGTACAGCCTGGACGCGCGTCGTCTCGCTTTGCAACAGCCCGCCTTGCAGGTCCAGTCCCTCGAAGATGCGCTTCCAGGCCGCCAGCGGCAGGTCCTTGGGCCGGCCGTAGTGGCGGAAGTTGGCCAGGTCGGCCACGGCCAGGGTCGCCGCCCGCTCCACATTGCCCGCGTCCAGGGTGACGTTGCCCGGCAGCGCCAGGGTGATCTGGCCGTCGTAGACCAGCGCGGCCAGCAACACGGCCACCCACTCCGGCTCCAGCTTGCTCTGCTGCTCCTTGAACACCGGATGCGTGGTGGTGGCCACCTGCACCAGCACCTCGCCCTGGTTGACCACCTGGTTGGGGTCGGGCTTGGCGTGCAGGGTGTCCAGCAGGCGGCGGGCGTAGGGCGAGTTGAGCGGCTTGAGCGTCTCGTCGTCGTCCAACAGGCGCAGGCCGGCCAGCACGCCCACGGCCAGGTTGGTGCGGGTGCGCAGCGCGATCATGCGGATGGCGTCCTGCGCGCTGGCCGGCCGGGCGGCCTCGCTGATCGGCTGCGCCAGCCGGCTGAAGCGCGGGTAGGCGGGATAGATGTCGCCGAAATAGGGCGTCAGCAGGGTCGCGCCGATCACCCGCAGCAGCTCCTCCGGGTCGCGGCTGGCGCTGCTCCTCGTCTGCGCCAGCACCTCGGCCACGGTGCGCGGCGCGCCGCGGTAGGTGATGCGCAGCCGGCTGGCCAGATGGTCGCGCAGCCACTTGAGCAGGCTGCGCAGATGCCGCTCGGCCCGGTCTTCGTAGGTGGCGCGGTGCTCCGAGGCGGTCATGCTCAGCAGCCGCGCGCCGGCGTACTGGCGCACGATCTGCTCGAAGTCGTCGCCCAGGCCGTGCAGCGCCAGCAGCACCTCGTCCGCTTGCGGCTCGCCGTCCGGCGCGGGCCGTCCGTCGTGGCGCGGGAAGGGCGGCAGGATGTAGAGGTAGAAATCGCGCGGCGGCTGGGCCGTGCTGCGCTCGTTGGGCGCGCCGAAGAAGAGGTAGCCGGGCCGGGTGACGTTGCGCTCGGCCCAGGGCAGCTCGTAGGGCCAGATCTTGAAGCCGGCTACGTAGACGCTGGAGGGCAGCCCCAGCAGCGTCTGCAGGCCGTCGAAGAAGTAGCGGTTCAGGTCGGCTTCGGACATGAACTCGCCCCGCTCGGCGATCTGCGCGTCGAAGTCGATCACCTTGGCCGGGTCCAGGTAGTACTGGCCGTTGGCCTCGTTGTGCGAGATGAACTGGCCGCTGACCGTGCGCATGGTCTCGCGCAGCGCGGTCTGCACGGTGTTGGCCAGAAACTCGGCGTCGGCCACCGCGTCGGGCATGGCCGTCCAGAGGAACAGCGTATCGCGCAGCTCCTCCACTGTCACGCCCAGCGGGCTGTGGATGTCGCTGGTGGTCAGACGATGGACACTCAGCGCGTCGACGATGCGCAGGGCCAGCGCTTGCAGAGCCGGTCGGGTGTAGGCGTTGCGCACGCGGCCGGCCAGCACGCCGTGGGCCTCCACCACCCTGGCCACCCCGGGCAGGGTGCGCAGGCTGGGGTTGTCGGCCAGCACCCCCCAGTAGTGGTCGTAAGAGATCAGCCCCGGCCGGTCGAGCGGCACCTCCTGGTCCAGCAGGCCGCGGATGGCCAAGCTGAAGGTCTTGAGCACCTCGCGCTTCTCGGCGATGTAGACCCGCTCGAAGGTGTCGATGTAGGCCGGGTGGATGGGAAAGAGGCCGGCAAACTCGCCCATGCGCTCGGCCAGGGGCGGGTAGAAGCCGGTGAAGCGCTGCAAGTGCTCGGCGACAGCCGCCTTCTGTGCGTCGCTCTTGCGCAACAGCCGCTCGGCCACCACGTAGGCGATGTCGTCGCGCGCGATGCGCACCTGCTCGAAACGGTCGCGCACCCGGCGCAACTGATCGGCCACGAAGCTGAAGCGGGGGTTGTCGAACAGCGTCTCCTGCACGCCGGCCATGAAGCGAAAGGGGGTCAGCTCCACGATCTCGCCCAGCTCGCGCAGGAAGCCCAGGTCCAGGATCAGGGCGCGTTCCTCCCGGGTGCGCAGGTAGTCCAGCAGCTCGTCCAACACCAGCAGGAAGCCCTGGCCGGGGAAGCGGCCGCTGAACAAGGCCATGGCCTCCACCAGGGATTGCTTGTTGTTGCTGACCTGGCTGGCCGGCGGGAAGCTGTAGGCGATGCCCAGATCCTCGAAAAACAGCTCGATCTCGTCCAGCACGATATCGCGCAGGCTCTTTTCCACGCCGCCGATCTCGCTGCGCAGCACCTTGAAGCGACCGGCCACCGCGCTGACGGCCATGCGCACATCCGGATGGCGCACGGAGGGCGCCAGGTCCGCGTGCTCGGCCAGCGCCGACACCATAGCCATCAGATGCGACTTGCCGGTGCCGTAGTTGCCGACGATCAGCACCCCTTTGTTGTCCGCCGGCCGGTCGAGCTGCACGTGCTCGAAGACCAGGTTGGCCAGTTGGTCCGCCATGCGGTCGGAGATGACGTAGGTCTGCACAAGCTGGGCCGCCTTCTGCCGGGCATCAGCCTCGCGCAACTGGATGATGCTCTCGATGGGGTCGAACTGGATCAGGTCGCGGTACTTCATGGTATTCCCTTCAGTGGCTGCCACATCTCCAGTTCTTGACAGAAGGAGATGTGTGGCAATTGGCTACAAACCGATGATGCACCCATCGCACAATTCCGTCGACCGCCACGTGCGATAGTGCGTGTGCTCGGGCACAGCGTAGCAAAGCACATGCGCCTGGTACTGGCCCGGCCATAGAACGACCAAAGGGGTCAGTCGGCTGGCTTCACGCAACAACCGCAGCGGATCGAGCTGCAGCGAGGGCTCGAACAGCAGATCGACATCGCCGCACAGAATCGGGCCGGGCGCCAGTTCACTGATGGCGTCGGTCAGGATGTGGCTGGCCTTCTGCGGCCGGCGTTTTGGAGCCGTGTCCAGCAGCGCAGCGCTGAGCTGAGCGCCGACTGATAGCTGGCGCCAGCCGAAGCGCTGGGCCAATGTGCAGCCGGCCGCGGCCAGGCGCCCGACGTCGATGTGCGTCAGCAGTATGCAGGGGTAGACGATGGGGTTGGCCAGTTGACGGACCACCAGGTTGCCGGCCGCTTCGAGGGTTGCTTGCTCAGTCGTGTTGCTCAAGGAAGGCGCCTTCCGGGTTGCCAAGCAGGCCAGGCTGCTTTGGCTGAGTGATCCTTGGACCCGTTCGCTGTGGAAGCGAGTTCCCGCTCAAGTCGCCAGGATTGTAACATAGCCAGATCAACCGCACAAAAGAGCCGCGGGCCTGGCCCCATCCGCGCCGGCCAAACTACTCGAAATACTCCGCTCCCACGAACTCCAGCAACACCGGGTTGACCTGTTCTTCTCTTGCCTCTCCTTGCAGCGCGGCCAGGCGCGCCTGGAAGGCGGGGCCGGCCGTGGGATCGTCGCAGCCCGGCCCCAGCAACGCCACGTCGTCGGCAAAGTGGCACACCCCCAGCCCGCGCTGCGCGGCCACCCAGCGCAGCAGGCCGTAGCTTTGCCGCGGCTGCGCCCCGTAGCGGTGATCGGTGAGGTCCACCAACACCCAATCCACCCGGTCGACCACGAAGAGGATGCGCGGATCGTGCAGCAGGAAGAGGCCCGCCCGGTTGGCCAGGTGGGGCGCATAGGCCTCGGTCGTCGCCACGGCGCCGTCGGCCGGCAGCAGCGCGGCCGCGGCCTGAAAAGCTGCCGGGTCGATCTGACGCGCCAGGCTGTGGTTGTCCCAGTTCGCCTGGCCGGTGCGGGGCTGCCAGAACTGATCGAAGCTGAATGCCAGCAGCGCGCAGGCGGCCAGCCAGAGCAGGCTGAGGGTGAAACGATGCGCGCTGGGGCCGGTCTGTGGGGATCCATCCGGCCCGCGGCCCCGGCCTGCGACGCGTTCGACGCCATACACCGCCGCCGCAAACAGCACCGGGATGGTCAGCGCGGCGTAGTGGAAATAGATCGACGCCTGGTAGAGGTTGCCGGCCAGCCAGTTGATGGCCAGCGCGGGCAGGGCGATCAGCAGGGCCGGGCTGAGCAGGGGCAGAAAGCCCAGCGGCAGCAGCAGCTTGATCAGCATCCAGAGGCGGCGCGGGTCGCCGAAAAGATGGCCGGCGATGCGGCCGGGGTCGCGCAGCGCGCCGCTGAGGATGTCGGCCGGCCCGCTGCCCAGCCAGGCGTAGCGCGCCAGGGTGTCCGATTCCGCGCCGCGGAAGTGGGGGATCAGGATGAAGAGCGCCAGCAACGACCAGGCCAGGCCGGTCGCTGCCCAGAACGCGCCCACGGCTTGCAGGCCGCGGTCGCGCGTGCGGCGGGCGGGGGACTCTTCGCTGGCGTTGTGTGCTGGTGCGACAGGGGCGGCGCGTCCGCGCCAGCAGGCCCACAGGCCGAAGGCGGCCACGGTCAGGCCCACATCTTCCTTGGTCAGCAGCGCCAGCGCCAGCGCCAGGCTCATCGCCCCCAGCCGGCGCACTTCCAGCGCCCAGAAGGCCAACAGCAGCAGCGGAACTGCGAAGACTTCCTCGTGGAACTCGAAGCGGTTGACGAAGCCCAGCGCGGGGTAGGTCAGGTAGATGGCGGCCAGCAACAGCGCGGCCAGGTGCGCGCCCTGCGACCAGTGGGGCAGCAGCCGGCGGCGGGCCAGCAGCGCCAGCGGCCAGGCGCCCATGGCCAAGGCCGCGGCTTGCAGCAACAGCAGCAGGCGCGGGTCAGGCCAGAGGCGGTAGAGCGGCGCCAACGGCAGGATGATGGGGGAGATGTGATCCCCCAGGTAGTTGTCCACCTCCACCGAGCCGGCGAAGAGCCGTCCCTGGCTGGTGTTCCACCACACCTGGGCGTGCAGCCCCAGATCGTAGGCCTTGGAGTTGAAGGTGTTGTGACGGGCGATGCTGTAGCCGGCCAGCCCGGCCGCGGCGAGCACGATCCCCAGCGCCAGCAGCAGCGCCCAACGGCGACCCCGGCGCAGCCAGCCGTCCAGCCGCAGCAGCGGCGGCGTCAGGCGGCCGGCCAGGGCGAGAAGCTGGCGCGGCCAGAGGGCCACAGCCAGCAACAGCGCCCCCAACAGCCCCGCGGCCGCCCGCGCCTCGGCCAACAGGCTGGCGTTGAAGTCTGCCGCCAGCGCCGCTGCCGGCAGCGCGCCGGCCACCCATCCCCGCGGCGTCAGCAGCAGCCCTGCTGCGGCCAACAGCGCCAGGCCCGCCGCCGCCAGCGCCCAGCGCCAGAGATTTCCTTGTCTGCCAGCTTGCATCAGCTTGCCTTCTGGATATCAGCCTGCGCTTTCAACGGCAGGCGGCCCATGCCCACAGCCCGGCTTGCCTGAGCGCGCTGCACCCGGTCAGGTCGTGAGATCGAACGTCGCCGCCGTCTGCACCGCGCCCACCACCTGCTGACGGTGATTGACGATCGCAGGCCGGCGCAGCGGCTCCAGGCGGGCCAGCACAGCGGCATCGACCAGCCCCAGCGCGCTCAGCGCGGCGTAGATCATCGGCCCTTTGGCGCGCGCGTTGCCATCCTCGATCTTGAGCGCCAACCCCACGCTGCGCCCGTCCGGGGTGCGGATGCCAATGCCCTGGTAGCCCTCGGCGCCCCCTTTGCTGACCAACGCGCCGGCGCCCGCCCGCATCAATTGATCGTCCAGCGCGTTGTGGCCGGAAACCAGGTGCGGATAGGCCTGCATGGCCGCCACCGCGCGCCGGCAGTCGGCCGGCGCGTTCGGGTCGATCAGCCGGGCAAAGGCCAACGCCACGCTGGCCAGCGGCAGGGCAAAGGCCGGCACCGTGCAGCCGTCGGGCGCAGTCTGGATCTCGGCCGGCGTCAGGTCGGTCAGCGCGCAGAGCCGCGTCAGAATCGCCTGCTGCACCGGATGGTCGGGTTGGGTGTAGTCCAGCTCCTCCAGCCCCAGAAAGCGGGTCAGGGTCAACATGCCGGCGTGCTTGCCGGAGCAGTTGTTGTGGCGCGCGTCCGGCTCCAGCCCGGCCGCGGCCAGCCGCCGGCTGGCCGCCTCGTCGATGGGCCAGTGTACGCCGCAGCGCAGCGCGCTGGCATCCAGCCCGATGGTGTCGAGAATGTGCTGACAGACCTGGACGTGCTCCTCCGTGCCGTGGTGCGAGGCGCACATCAGCGCCAGCGCCCGCTGGTCGAGGTTGAAATGATCCAGCGCGCCTGCATCCACGGTGGGCAGCGCCTGGAACGGCTTGGCGGCCGAGCGCAGGTAGGCCACATGCTGCGGGTTGCCGGCCGCCGCCAGCAGGCGTCCCGACGCGTCGACGATGGCCAGCGCGCCGCGATGGGCGCATTCCACCACCGCGCCGCGCGTCAGTTCCACCATGCGAACGGTCTCGCTGTTGTGTTCGGACATGGGATCAATCCTCCAGGTCGAAGGAGTCGTCGTCCGAGTCGAATGGGTCGTCGTCGTTTTCGTCGAACTCCGCGTCCAGCTCCTCGCCATCCAGCTCCTCGCCGTCCAGCTCCTCGCCTTCCCGGTCCTCGGCGTCGAATCCGCCGTCGTCGCTCAGCGGCTCATCCTCGACCGGGGCCTCGTCTGGCTCCACGTCCAGCGGCTCATCCTCCTCGTCGCCGTCGGGCCGGGAGGGCTCCGTGCCCTTCTTGTATTCGTTGTAGACCCGGTTGATACCCTGCTTGATCTGCGATTCGATCTTGCTGCGGCGGTCGCTGGGCACGGGGAACATGGGCACCAGGCTTTTCACCAGCGAGCTGGCGGTCTCTTGCTTGGTGTAGCCGCGGCGAATGCGCACCCGCACCTGGCGGCGCACATAGCGGATATATTCCGACAGCGGCTCGGTGGATTCGATGGTGGTGATGGGGCCGTGGCCCGGCACGATGCTGGTCGGGTGCAGCTTGCGGATATAGCTCAGCGCATCCAGCCACTGCTTGCTGTTGGCCTGGGCCATGTAGGGGTGCTGGTCGCTCCACACCGTGTCGCCGGCAAAGAGCACCTTCTCTTCCGGCAGCCAGATCAGGATCGTCGCCTCGGTGTGGCCGCCCACGTGGATCAGACGGATGGTGCGGCCCCCCTGCTCCAGGTCCAGCCGGGAGTCGAAGGTGATGGTTGGCCGCACGATCTCCAGACTGGCCAGCTCGGCCTGGATCTTGGGCTCGCGCTTGAAGGAATCGATCACCCGCTGGCAGAAGTTGGCGCCATAGCCGCGCATGTTCTTCCAGGCCAGGTCATGGGCGATCACCGGCGCATCGTAGAACTGGTTGCCCAGCACATGGCCGCGGTGGTGATCGGTGTTGATCACGTAGAGGATCGGCTTGGCCCCGGTGACCTGGCGGATATAGCTGAGCCAGCGTTGATTGTCAGAGGGGATCAGGGGGGTGTCGATCAAGATGTTGCCGTTGGCGGTCTCGATCAGGCCCACATTGCTGCCGCGGAAGTCGAGATGGACGTAAACGCCCGGTGCGATCTCTTGCATGGCGGGTCTCGATAGGTGAATGGGAAGTTGGGGGCTGAAAAATCGGTGATTTCAGCGCTTAACGATGTTCACGCCAAGCCGCCAAGCCGCCAAGGGCCGGCTTTCCTGGCGGCTGTGCATGAGACTCGTGAACTGTTGAATGTGATCAGTTTCAATGCTCTGGCCGGTCTCCCGACCGAGCCAGCACAGCTACGCAACCGCGCGCTCTGGCCGGTCTCCCGACCGAGCCAGCACAGCTACGCAACCGCGCGCTCTGGCCGGTCTCCCGACCGAGCCAGCACAGCTACGCAAC
>JAKQCW010000297.1 GCA_029558955.1 Chloroflexota bacterium | reverse complement strand
CAGCAGGTACGAGATTCACATGGGGCTGTACGATCCCGTTTCAGGCCAGCGCCTGCCGCTGTTGGATCCGGCCGGCCAGCGCCTGCCTGACGACCGCCTGATCGTGACAGTCATCGAAACGCCCAGCTATCGCGTCCTCTTCCCGATGGTGGAGGTGGGCCATGAGCAGGCCCAATAGCCGAAACCGGTCAATTGCAGCCCTGTTGCGTGCTCACCTCGGAGCGCTGGCCACGGCAACTTCCCCACCTCGATGTCATTGATGTCCAGGCTGTGCCAGGCGAAGACGTCGCAGACAAGCGGCGGCAGTACGGGTCATGCTTGCCTTTTTGTCTGTGCTTCGTATAATCCCTGGCTATGTGGCGCAATTTTCTTGACCGCGTGATCGGGATTCGGCCAGCATGGATCATGACGGCCGTTGTCGCTCTCGCGGCCGTGCTGCGCCTTTGGCGTCTGGACCTGTTGCCGCCGGGGCTGTTCTTCGACGAGGCCTACAACGGCTTCGATGCCCGCCAACTGCTTGAGGGAGGGTCCATTCCCCTTTTCTTTGCCGGCAACAATGGCCGTGAGCCGCTGTTCATCTACCTGCAAGCCCTTGCCGTGGCCATCTTGGGGCCGACGCCCTATGCCCTGCGGTTGGTCGCGGCCCTGACCGGCATCCTGGCTCTTCCCGCCGTCTATTTTTGCGCTGTGACGCTGTTGACGCCCCAGCCCGCGACGGCGGAGCAGCGGCGCGCCGCCGGCTGGCTGGCCCTGGTGGCGGCCGCGGGGCTGGCCGTTTCCTACTGGCACGTCAGCCTCAGCCGCCTGGGCTTTCGCGTCAATCTGTTGGTTCCGCTCAGCGCGCTGGCCATCGCCTTTTTCTGGCGGGCCTGGACGGGCCAGCGACTGCGACACTACGTCTGGGCCGGCGTCTGGCTGGGGCTGGCCCTGACCACCTACATCGCCGCGCGCCTGCTGCCCTTCGTGCTGCTTTCCTTTGTCGTGGTCGAGCTGTTCTTCAGCCTGGTGCGCCAGCGCGGCGGGCTATGGGCCGAGTGGCGGCCACGCCTGATCGGTCTGGCCGCGCTGGGCGGCGTGGCCCTGCTCGTCGTGCTGCCCCTGGCCTGGACGTTGCTGGCCAATCCGGCTTTCTTGTCGGCGCGCACGGGCCAGGTTTCCCTGTGGAACAACGCCTCCGGTGGCTGGCTGCATGAGCTGCTGGCGAACATGGTGCTCACCGCGCGGGCATTCTACGATCAGGGCGACCAGAACCTGCGCCACAACCTGCCCGGACGGCCGGTCAACGACCTGTTGCTGGCTCTGCTGTTCACGCTGGGCTGGCTGTCGGCCTTGTTGACCCTGGTCAAATACCCTCGCTCGCGGCTGCTGCTGCTCTGGTTCGTTGTCATGCTGGCCCCCACCGTGTTGAGCACCGAGGCGCCGCAGTATCTGCGCAGCGCCGGCGCGTTGCCGCCCCTGGCCATCTTCTACGCACTGGGCGCGGCGGCCATCGCCAGCCTGTGGCAGCGGGCCGCGCGGCGGGCGCTGGCCCCCCTCTCGCCGGCGCTCAGCATGGGGCTGCTGCTGCTGGTGTTGGTCTGGAGCGGCGCCCGCACCGCCGTGGACTACTTCCAGCATTGGGCCGCCTTGCCTGGCCTGGGCGCAGCTTTTGACGTGGACAAGCAACTGGCGGCCGAGGCTGCGGCCCGGCAACTGGCCGAACCGGGCGAGAGTGCCCGCCTGGCGCTGTCGGCCGACCTCTACCTGCGGCCGCAGATGGGCTTCGCCTTGGGCACGGTGGCAGCCGGCGACACGTTGCCTGCCCAGCCGGCTGGAGCCGCCGGCATCCCCCTGCTGCGTGAAGAGAGCTTCGATCCCCGCGGCTCGCTGATGCTGCTCAGCCGCGGGGCAACCGGGCTGACCAGCGTCTGGCTGCAGCCGCTGGCCCCCGATGACTATCAGGCGGCTGAGGTCGGTGCGATTCTGCGCTGGCCCACCCATCAGCCGGCATGGCCCCAGGTCACCGAGACGATGCTGCCGGCGGAGAGCTCCTTGCAGCGCCGGCAGATCCGCTATCCGCTGGAGGCGACTTTCGCCAACGGGCTGCGCCTGGTGGGCTACGACATCGAGCCGGACGTGTTGGCGCCGGGGCAAGACCAGGCGCGCCTGACCCTGTTCTGGCAGGAGGAGGAGGCCAGCCAGGTCGGGGCCTGGCGCAGCGATTTCGACGTGTTCGCCCATCTCAACGCCGGCGGCGCTGTGGCAGCCACAGCCAACGGTCAACTGCGCAGCCAGGCGCTGACCGAACGGCTACACGCAGGTCAGCCGTTGATCGAGGATGTGCGCCTGCTGGCCGCACCGGCAGACACGCCGGCTGGCAAAGCCTACTTCGAAGTGGGTCTCTATCGCTATCAGCCGGGCGGCGATCAGGTCGCCAACGAGCGCATCCCCATCGTCGACGCTGCCGGTCAGGCTGTGGCCGATCAGGTCAACCTGGGCGCTATCTGGCTGGGCGCCGCGCCGGTTTCTGTCGATCTGCCCGACCTCGCGCCGCTGGGCGTACAGTTCGATGGCCGCATCGAGCTGGTTGGCGTGCAGACCCAGATCGACCCCACCGACCGGCAGCGTCTGTTGGTCGATCTGGGCTGGGAGGCGCTGGACCGCTCGACAGTTGGCTACACCGCTTTCGTCCACCTGGTGAACCAGGCGGGCGAGATCGTTGCCCAGCACGACGCGCCGCCCGGTGGATCGGACAACCCCACCAACCTGTGGGCGCCGGGAGAGACCGTGCGTTCCACCTTCCCGCTGGATCTGCCGGCCGGCCTGGAGCGCGCTGACTTGCGGCTGCGCATTGGCCTGTATGAGCCGGTCAGTGGACGACAGTTGCCCGTTGCCGCGGCCGGCGACGCCCTCCTGGATCTGTCCGGCGGCTCTTACGTGGTCGTTCCGCTGGCGCCGCTGCCGGAGGCGGCTGCGCCATGAGCGACCGGGCCCAACCGGCCACCCGTGCCCCGTCCCGCGCGGCAGCCGGCAAGCTGCGCCGGGTCGCCGGCTGGGCGTGGCAGCGTCCCTGGCTGGCGCTGCCGATCCTGGCGTTGCCCGCGCTGTGGCCCTTTCTGGAAATCGGCCTGTCGCACTCGGCCGACGGCGCGCTGCACCTGCTGCGCCTGGCGGCCTTGGATCATCAGGTGCGCCAGGGGATGCTCTACCCGCGCTGGTCGCCGGAGCTGTTCAGCGGCCTTGGCTACCCCGTCTTCAACTTCTACGGCCCGCTCACCTACTACCTGGCTGAGTTGCTGCACCTCCTGGGGCTGGATTTCGTTGCCGCGCTGATCGCCGCCTTTGCGCTGCTGGTGTTGGCCAGCGGCTTTGGCATGTATCGCCTGGCCAGCGACGTGCTGGGGGTGCAGCAGCGCTGGGCGGCGCTGACCGCGGCCGTGGCCTACATGTACGCACCCTATCTGCTGACCAACGTGTATGTGCGCGGCGCGCTCGCCGAAGTGGGCGCACAGGCCTGGCTCCCCTGGGTCTTCTGGAGCACGCGGCGTCTGCTCACTGCGGCGCGGCCGGCGCAGTACCTGCTGCCGGCCGCGCTCACCCTGGGCGGGCTGGCCATCACGCACAACATCACCCTGCTGTTGACGCCGCTGCTCTTGGTGGGCTACATCCTGGCACTCTGGCAGCAGAGCGGCCGGCCGGCCGGCCGGCTGGGCTGGATGGGCGCAGCGCTGGCCGCGGCCATGGGACTCAGCGCGTTCTTCTGGCTGCCGCTGATCGGCGAGCGGGGTCTGCTGGCCGCGGCGGCCTACGAGGTCGCGGGAGACATGTTGGAGGAAAACGCCTGGACGTGGCGCAACTTCCTGGACATGACCTTGGCCTTTGATTACACCTTCGCCATCCCTGTTCAATTGGGCCTGGTGCAGGCCGCGCTGGCAGTGGCCGGCGCGGCCGCGGCGCGGCGGCGTGATGCAGAGTGGCTCTTTTTCATCGTCCTGGCCCTGGCCACGGGCCTGGCTATGGGCGCTTGGACGCTGCCGTTCTGGCTGGCCAGCGACACCTTGCGCATCGTGCAGTTCCCCTGGCGTTTGCTGGCCCTGATGAGCCTTCCCCTGGCGCTCTTCACCGGCGCCCTCCTGCTGCCGCTGCGTCGGGAGGCGCTGCGCGTTGCCGGCGCCTGTCTCCTGCTGGGCCTGATCATCGCCGCCAACCGGCCCCAGTTGGGCTGGATGCCAACCGTGGCCAGCGTCGGCGAGGCCATCCGGTTCTCCGCCATTCCCCAGTTCGAGCTCGAAACCAAGGCCATGGGCACCACCGCCACCCAGGAGTTCAGGCCGCGCTGGAGCGTCGGCAGCGCCTATGAGCCCGACGAGGCCGATCTCGTCGCCGGCGATGGGCAGGCGGTTGTCAGTCAGAGCGATGGCTACGGCCTGACCGTGACCACCTCCTTCTCAACCACCGGTCCCTTGCGTTTCACCAGCCTCTACTACCCAGGCTGGCAGGCGACGCTGGCCGACGGCGCAACGTTGCCCACCTATCCCAGCACCAACCTGGGGCTGCTGACCGTCGATCTGCCCGCCGGGGAGCAGCAGATGACCCTGCGCTGGACCGGCACGGCTTTGCAGCGGGTGGCCTCCTGGCTGAGCCTGGCGACGCTGGCTCTGCTGACGCTGTTCGTCTGGCGTACCAACCGCCCGCGTTGGCTGGCAGCAGCGCCGCTGGGCCTGTTGGTGTTGGGATTGGCGGCCCTCCTCTCACAGCCAGCCCGCGCCCAGGTCACGGCCCCGGCGCAGTCCGTTCGCTCCCCCAGCCTGGAGCTGGCAGGCTATCGGCAGGACCTGCGCGACGGCCGCGCGTTGACCCTCTATCCCTTCTGGTACGTGCGGCAAAACCCGCCGGCCGACACGCTGATCGGCTGGCAACTGCGCGCCGCCGACGGCAGCGTCGCCTTCGAGACCACGCAGTTGCCCTATTTTGACGGCCAGACCGCCGATCAGTGGCCCGCGGGGACGCTGGCCGACGACGCCTATCGGCTCAGCCTGCCGCCAGGGCTGGCCGCGGGCAGTTACTCCGTCGCCGTGCAGGTGACAGAAGCTGGGGAGGCCACGCCCTGGACCACGGTGGGCGCGGTGACGGTGGAGTCCGCCATCCCGCGGCAAGAGCCGCCGCAGCATGCGCTGGATGTCACTGCCGGCGATCTGGTGCGGCTGGTGGGCTACGATCTGGCGCTGAACGGACAGGCCGCGCCTTCCGCGCCGGCGCGCCCCACCGTCGTGAGGCCGGGCGACCAGCTCGAGCTCACGCTCTGGTGGCAGGCGCTGCAACGGCTGCCGGAGAACTACCACGGCTTCCTGCACCTGCTCGGCCTGGACGGCGACCCGCTGGCGCAGCGCGATCAGGTGGCCGGCTCCCTCTTCCGCACCCCCATGACCTGGGACACGGCGACCATGCAGCCCGACCGCTATGCGCTGCGCATCCCCGACGACGCGCCGCCGGGCCTGGTCTGGCCCCTCGTGGGCCTCTATGAGTTCGAGAGTCTTGCGCTGTTGCCGGTGGAGGACGCCGCCGGCCAGCCTCTGGGCGACGCCTTCCGCCTGCCGCCGCTCAAGGTCCTGGGGAAGAATCCAGCGACCCGACCGCAGAATCAGGTGAACGCGCAGTTGGGCGATCTGGCCACGCTGCTGGGCTATGACCTGGCCCTGCCGGCTGCCGGGCTGCGGCCCGGCAGTCCGCTGACCGTCACCCTCTACTACCGGGTTGACGGCGAGACTGGCGACGACCTGACGCAGTTCGTGCAGCTCCATAGCCCTGAGCTGGGCATGGCGGCGCAGCAGGACGCACCCCCGCAACAGGGCGCCAACCCGACCTGGGCCTGGGTTCCGGGCGAGGTCGTCGTCGATACCCTGACGCTGCACGTGGACGCAGAGGCCGCACCGGGCGATTACGACCTGTTGGTGGGCCTGTACAATCCCGGCGACGGCGTGCGCCTGCCGGTGACCGCTGCACAGGGAGACGCGCTGCCCGAGGGCCACGTCAGACTGGCCAGTCTGCGGGTGGGGGATTGAACCTGGCCGCGGACTTGTGGCAGAACCTGACTGGTGGTACACTGCGCGGCGAAGAACTCTGTTATGGCGTCACAAACCGACAACCGGCTGCGCACCACCCTGCTCGATTTCCTGCTGCTGCTGGCGCTCTGCCTGCTCTTCTTCTGGCGCGTCCTGACGCCGTCGCTGGCCGACCGGCTGAGCTTTGCCCCTGGGGATTTCTACGATCAGTTCGTGGCCTTTGCCCGCTACGAGGCCAGTCGCCTGCACGCTGGCCAGTTGCCGCTGTGGAACCCCTTCGCCTTCGCCGGCCACCCCTTCCTGGCCGATTCGCAGTCTGCCATCTTCTACCCGCCCAGCCTGCTGACCATGCTGGCGACCGCCGGGAGCGCGGCCTTGCCCGCCCGCGCCCTGGAGCTGGAGGCGCTGCTGCACTTCCCGCTGGCCGCGCTGTTCAGCTACCTGCTGGCGCGCCGCCTGAGCGGCAGCCGCGCCGGCGGCCTGACGGCCGCGCTGATCTTCACCTTCGGCGGCTATCTGACCAGCTATCCCGCGCTGCAACTGGCCATTCTGGAAACGCTGGCCTGGCTGCCGCTGATCCTCTGGCTGTTGGAGCTGTCAGCCAGCGCCCTGGCCGACCGATCGGGCCGGCGCGCGTTGGGCTGGACCCTGACAGCCGGGCTGGCGCTGGGCCTCTCGATCCTGGCAGGTCATCCGCAATCGACCCTGTTCGTGCTGTATGGAACCGTCGCCTATGCGCTTTTTCGCCTCTTTGCGCCCCGTGCGGCCGGCCTGCAGGCTGCATCGGTCGGGCGACGGCTGGGCCTGGTCGCCTTGTTCGTGGCCGTCGGGCTGGGCATCGCGGCCGTCCAGTTGCTGCCCAGCCTGGAGTTCATGCGCCTCACCACCCGCGCGGCCGGCAGTTTCGACGAGATGGGCAGCGGTTTCACCCCCTACGACCTGATCCAGATCGTCCTGCCAGCCGTGGGCGCGCCTTTTCCGGCGCTGTACGTCGGCGTCTTGCCGCTGGGCCTGGCTGCGGCCGCGTTGATTCGCCATCTGGCCCCGCGTTACCCCGACACCCGGCCCCTGCGCGCTCATCTGGCCACTTTGCAGGTCGCCTTTTGGGGGGCGCTGGGCGGGTTGGCGCTGCTGCTCTCCTTCGGACGACATCTGCCGGTCTATCAGCTTTTCTATCTGCTGGCGCCGGGCTGGCGGCTCTTCCGACATCAGGAGCGGGTCATCGTCTGGGCTGTTCTGGCGACGGCGCTGCTGGCCGGTTTCGGCGCAGCTTGGCTGACGCAGCAGCGCCGCGGGGCCAGCGCCCTGTCAGATCCCGCTTTGACGGCGCGCGATGTCCGCCTCCGCCGCGCCTTGCAGCGGCTCTACGTCGCCGCGACGGCGCTGGCGCTGGCGGCGGCCTTCGTCTTTTTCGTGGGCTACCAGTCGGGCCGTGACTCGCTCTGGGGCTTCACGGCCGCATCGATTTTCCTGGCCGGCATGTTGGCCCTGGCTGCCCTGGCGCTGCGCAGCGGTCGCACGGCGGTGGTGCTGGCCGTGATCGTGCTCGATCTGTTCACCGTCACCCCGGCCAGCCTGCGGGGGCCGCTGGTGGTTGACCCCTTCCCCCCGTTGGCGTTGCTGGAGATGCCCCTGGCCGACCCGGAGCCGGCGCGCCTGGCCAACGATGGGGTGTTGCCGGCCAACTACGGCGTCGCTTACGGCCTGGAGGAGATCGGCGGGGCCAGCCCGTTGCGCCTGGCCAGCCTGCAAACCGCGCTGGATCGGCTGCCGCCCGCGCGCCTGTGGGCGCTGCTCAACGTGCGCTACGTGCTCAGCCGTGCAGAGAGCGTGGCCGCGCCGGCCGAACGGGTGGCCGAGGGCCTGGCGCTGGATGGTCAGCCGGCTCTCCTGCACCGGCTGACCCAGCCCACGGCGCGGGCCTGGCTGGCCAGCGATGTGATCGTGGAGTCGGATGACCAGCAGCTTTGGCAGCGGCTGGCCAGCGAGAGCTTCGACCCGTTGCATCAGGTGTTGCTGCCCGCGCTGCCCGCCTTCTGGTCCGGCCCCGCCGCTGCGACGTCCGGCCAGGGAAGCATCGTCTGGCAGGAGCGCCAGGCCGAGCGGCTGGCGCTGGATGTGGACACGCCGCAGCCCGCCATTCTGGTGCTCAGCGAGCTCAGCTACCCCGGCTGGCGCGTCGCCGTGGACGGCGTGGCCGCGCCGCTGCTGGAGGCCAACGGGCTGCTGCGGGCCGTGGCGCTGGAGGCCGGCAGCCATCAGATCGAGTTGACCTATCGCCCCGCCAGCCTGGCCGTCGGTCGCCTTGTCTCAGTTGCGACGCTGGCGGCCCTGGCTGTGGCCCTGGCCCTGCTGGCGGCGCGGCGACGACGGTGAATCATCCATGACATCGACCTTGCTGGCCTGGTATCAAGGCCTGATCTTCAACGCTGATCGGCGTGTGGCGCAAGCGACGCTGGTCGCGACGCTGCTGGTCGCGGCGCTGTTGGCGGCGTTGGCGGTGGCTATCTTTGGCCCGCTGTTGGCCATCGCCGCCGGTCTGGGGGTTGTGGCCGCGTACCTGGCGCTGCGCAGCCCCCGCTGGGGCCTGACTTTTGTCATCCTGGTGGTTGCACTGCTGCCTTTTGCCTCGTTCCCCTTCCGCATCGGCTTCAAGCCCACCTTCCTGGATGCCGCGCTGGCCGCGTTTGTCTTCGTCTGGGCGGTGGGGCTGCTCACCGGTCAGCAACGGCGTTTCGTCGGCTCGCCCATGGGCATGGCGGTGGCCATCTTCCTCTTCCTGGCCATCTTTGCCTTTGCCCTGGGTGCAGCCAATGGCCGCCCCAGCGTGACCACCATCCGCCGCTTTGCCGAGATCGCTCTGGGCATCCTGCTCTTCTTCGTGGTGATCAACACCATCCGCCAGCAGGAGGATCTGGAGTGGGCCGGGCGGGTGCTGATGTTGGCCGGCGCGGGCGCGGCCCTGATCGGCGTGCTGTTCTACGTCTTTCCCGAGGCGTGGACGGTGCGCATCCTCAACGCCCTGACCCGCTTTGACTATCCTGGCGGCTATGGCGCGCTGCGCTATGTGGAGGATGACCCGGAGAACGCGCTGCGCGCCATCGGCACCGCCATCGACCCCAACGTGCTGGGGGGCATGATGATTCTCTTTGCGGCCCTGCTGGCGCCGCAGCTCTTTGCCCCGCGCCCGCTCTTCCGCCGCTGGCTGGTCGCGCTCATGTTCGGCCTCACTGTGCTCTGTCTCTATCTGACCTACTCGCGCAGCGCGATGCTGGGGCTGGCCACGGCCATCGCCTTTGTCGCGCTGCTGCGCTACCGCAAGCTGTTGGTGGTGGGGGTGTTGGGATTGTTGCTGCTGCTGCTGTTGCCCCAGGCCCAGGAGTATGTCGCGCGCTTTGTGGCGGGCATCCAGGGGCAGGACCTGGCCACACAGATGCGTTTCGGCGAATACCGCGACGCGCTGCGCCTGATCAGCCGCTACCCGGTCTTCGGCGTCGGCTTCAGCGGCGTGCCCGATATCGACCTCTATCTGGGGGTCAGCAGCACCTATCTGCTGATGGCGGAGAACATGGGCGTGGTGGGGCTGTTGGCCTTTTTGTTGGCCATGGCCCTGTTCTTCGTCATGGTGCTGCGCACCGCGCGCGCCGGCATCGTGGACGATCGGCGCGAGGCGCTGTTGCTGGGGTTGAGCGGCGCGCTGGCCGGCGTGCTGGTCAGCGGCGTGCTCGATCACTACCTCTTCAACCTGGCTTATCCCCACATGGTCAGCCTCTTCTGGATCTACGTGGGGCTGGCGGTGGCCACGGTCCTGTTGGAACGGACGGAGGCGGGGGCGGGGCGGCGCTAACAGATGCGCGGCAACTGTTCGCCGCTGAGCATGTCCACCACGCGCGTGCCGCCGATGCGGCTGCGCAGCATCACGCGGCGCGGATGCTCGGCCACCACCTCGCCGATGATGACCGCTTCCCGGCCCAGGGGATCGGCCTGCATGGCAGCCAGCGCGGCCTCGGCCGCTTCGGGGGCGACGATGGCCAGACATTTGCCTTCATTGGCCACGTAGAGAGGGTCCAGCCCCAGGATCTCGCAGGCGCCGCGCACCGCGTCCGGCACGGGGATGCGCGTTTCGTGCAGGCGAATTCCCACCTGGCCGGCCTGGGCGATCTCGTTCAGCGCGCTGGCCACCCCGCCGCGCGTCGGGTCGCGCAGCACGTGGACCTGCTCGCCGCCGGCGCGCAGCAGCCCGTCCACCAGCCGGTGCAGCGGCGCCGAGTCGCTCCTCAGCTCGGTCTCGAAGGCCAGCCCCTCGCGCACCGACATGATCGCGATGCCGTGCAGGGCGATGGCGCCGCTGAGCAGCACCAGATCGCCGGGCCGCGCCCGCCGCGGGTCGATCTGCACGCCGGCAGGCACGAGGCCGATGCCGGAGGTGTTGATGTAGATGCCATCCCCCTTGCCGCGGTCCACCACCTTGGTGTCGCCGGTGACGATGGCGACGCCCACCCCCTGGGCCGCGGCCTGCATGGATTGCACCACGCGCCACAGATCCTGCATGGGCAGTCCTTCTTCCAGCACGAAGCCGGTCGACAGGGCCAGCGGCTGCGCGCCGCACATGGCCAGGTCGTTGACCGTGCCATGCACCGCCAGCGAGCCGATATCGCCGCCGGGGAAGAAGAGGGGGCTGATGACGTAGGAATCGGTGCTGAAGGCCAGGCGCGCGCCGTTGACTTCCAGCAGCGCGCCGTCGTGCAGACTGGCCAGTTGAGGGTTGGCGAAGGCCGGCAGCAGCATGCGCTCGATCAGCATCTGCGTCAGCCGTCCGCCGCCGCCGTGGGCCAGAGTGACGGTGGGATAATCGTTGATGGGAATGGGGCAGGCGAGGGATGTGAGCATGTGGTGGGATGAGTGATGCGTAATGCGTGATGCGTAATGCGTAATGCGTGATGCGTAATGCGTGATGCGTAACCCGGAATCGCGCACACGCCCGGCTCAAATCCGGGTTACGCATTACGCATTACGCATTACAAGGTGTGTCTTCAGGGCGGTGCGGTGGGATGAGTAACCCGTAACACGTAACTCGTAACCCGGAATCGCGCACACGCCTGGCTCAAATCCGGGTTACGCATTACGCATTACGCATTACAAGGTGTGTCTTCAGGGCGGTGCGGTGGGATGAGTAACCCGTAACACGTAACTCGTAACCCGGAATCGCGCACACACCTCGCTCAAATCCGGGTTACGCATTACGCATTACGCATTACGCATTACATGGTGTGTTTTCTGAGCGGTGCGGTGGGATGAGTAACCCGTAACTCGTAACCCGTAACCGCGCACACACCTCGCTCAAATCCGGGTTACGCATTACGCATTACGCATTACGTGCTATTCGACACGGCGCGCAAACTGATAATACGCCGCACACGTCCCCTCGGACGAGACCATGGGCGCGCCCAGGGGACGTTCGGGGGTGCAGAGCACGCCGAAGGCCGCGCAGTCGAGCGGCTTTTTCAGGCCCTGCATGATCTGGCCGGCGATGCACAGGGGCGATTCCTCGACGTGGATATCGCCCAGGTCGAAACGCAGCTCGGCGTCGAACGCTGCGAACTCCGGCCGCAGCCGGTAGCCGCTGTTGGGGATCAGGCCGATGCCGCGCCAGGGGCGGTCGACCACCTGGAAGACCTGGCTGAGCAGCCGCTGGGCCGGTTGATTGCCGGCGCGCGTCACCGCACGGGCGTATTGATTCTCCACCCCCCAGCGTCCCTCTTCCAGCGCCTTGAGGGTCATGTAAATGCCGTGCAGCAGGTCCAGCGGCTCGAAGCCGGTGACGATGATGGGGGTGCGATAGCGTTCGGCGATCGGCTCATATTCCCAGTAGCCCATCACCGCGCAGACGTGGCCTGCTGCCAGGAAGCCCTGCACCTGGCTGTCGGCCGAGCCGAGAATCGCCTCCATGGCCGGCGGCGCCAACACGTGGGAGCAGAGGATCGAGAAGTTGGGCAGGCCAAGCTGCTGCGCCTGCCAGACGGCCATGGCATTGCCGGGCGCGGTGGTCTCGAAGCCGACTGCGAAGAAGACCACCTGGCGGTCAGGGTGTTTCTGCGCCAGCTTGACCGCGTCCAGCGGCGAGTAGACCATGCGCACATCGGCGCCGGCCGCCTTGACCCCCAGCAAATCGATGCTGGAGCCGGGCACGCGCAGCATGTCGCCGAAGGAGGTCATGATCACCTCTGGCCGGCGGGCGATGGCGATGGCCCGGTCGATCATCTCCAGCGGCGTGACGCACACCGGGCAGCCGGGGCCATGCACCAGCGTCACCTGCGGCGGCAACAGCTTGTCGATGCCCGACCGGATCAGCGTATGCGTCTGCCCGCCGCAGATCTCCATCAGCGTCCAGGGCTGGGTGACCAGTTCCTGAATCGCATGGAGGAATTTCTGGGCATCCGGGCCGTTGCGATATTCATCGACAAAACGCACTGACAGTCTCCTCTGGGTCAACCGTTGAAATCGGGGCTCTGGGGCGTCGCCTAGGCAGGCTGTGGAATCTCCAGCTCCGCCAGATCCTCCATCTGCTCCAGCATGCTGAAGACCTCCATGGCCTCCTGTTCGTCCACCACGCTGATGGCAAAGCCGGCGTGGACGATGACGTACTCGCCAACCTGGGCGTCTGGCGTGTAGGCCAGGCACACCTCTTTGACGATGCCGCCGAAGCTGATCCTGCCCATGGCGATCTCCAGGGCGTCGTTGTAAACCTCAAGCACTTTTCCGGGAACACCCAGACACATGGCGATACCTTTCGGAGCAATCGGTGAATGCGATCCGGCAAACGGTCGTCGGATCACCGGCCATCGGCCAGCCGCGCCGCGGCCACGGCCACCTGGCCCAGGCTGATCCCGCCGTCGTTGGGCGGGACCTGGCGGTGCAGCAGGACAGCGAAGCCGGCCTGGCGCAGCCGGCGCGCGCTGCGCTCCAGCAGCAGGCGGTTTTGGAAACAGCCGCCGGTCAGCGCCACCTGCGGCTGGCCCACGGCCATGGCCACCTGTGCGATGCCGTCGACCAGCGCGTTGTGGAAGCGCGCGGCCATGATACCCGAAGAGACGCCAGCCCGCAAGTCGTGCACCAGCGCCTCGATCAGCGGCCGCCAGTCGAGGAGCAGCGGAGGATCGGGCGATCTTGGGGGGAGCCCGGGAAAGCCCGGCGTTCCGCTGAGCTCCGCTGAGTTCCCCTGCGCGCCCACAAGGACCGGATAGGCCCCCTCCTCGCCTGCCTCCGCCGCAAACTCCAGCGCCATGGCAGCCTGGCCCTCGAAGCTGACCTGCTGGTGCAGGCCCAGCAGCGCGGCCACGCCGTCGAAGAGGCGGCCGGCGCTGGTGGTGCTGGGCGTGTTGAGGCCGCGCTGCAGCATCTGGCCCAGCACCCGCCGTTCGCCGACCGGCAGCGCGCGGATCGGCGGCAGCTCCTCCATGTCCAGGCTGGCCTCGCCGTACAGTTCCCAGAGCAGGGCCAGCGCCGCCCGCCGCGGCTCCTTGACCGCCGCATCGCCGCCGGGCAGCCGGAACGAGCGCAGGTGCGCCGCCCGCACGAAATCGGCCGCGTCGCCCAGCAAGAACTCCCCGCCCCAGATGGTCCCATCCAGCCCGTAGCCTGTGCCGTCCCAGGTCACGCCCAACGCCGGCCCGCTGGCGCCGTTCTCCGCCAGGCAAGCCGCCAGGTGGGCATGGTGATGCTGGACCGGGATCAACGGTGCAGGTTGACGGGCAGCGGCTGGACGCGTTCGCCTGCCCGGGGGGTCGCCTGGATCCATGCTCGCTTCGTCGTGCGTTGCGGCCCGTGCCGGCGCGTCGTTCGCCTGCGCCCAGCGCGTCGACAGGTAGTCAGGATGCATGTCGTGCGCGATGGCCGTCGGCGTGGCCTCGTACAGGCGCAGGAAATCGGCGATGACCCGCTCGAATGCGGCCAGCGCCTCGGCCGTTTCCAGGTCGCCGATGTGCTGGCTGATGAAAACCTGGCGACCCACGCTCAGCGCCACGCTGTTCTTGAGGTGTGCGCCCACGGCCAGGATGGTGGGCGCGGGCTGGGCCAGCAGCACGGGCAGCGGCGCATAGCCCCGGGCCCGGCGCAGCAGCCGCGGCGCTCCCTCGACAATCCAGGCCACGCTGTCATCCACGTGCCGTTCGATGGGCCGGTCATGCACCAGGAAAAGATCGGCGATCCCTGCCAGTCGCTGCACCGCCTCATGCTCGTCGATGCAGATCGGCTCGTCGCTCAGGTTGCCGCTGGTCGCCGCCACCGCCTCGATGCTCCGGCCGGCCCCCGCCCCACCCCAATCGCTCTGGCCGGTCTCCGACCAAGCCAGCCTCTCTTCGCTCTGGCCGGTCTCCGACCGAGCCAGCCTCTCTTCGCTCTGGCCGGTCTCCGACCGAGCCAGCCCGCCACCGCTCTGGCCGGTCTCCATCTTCCTCTCTTCGCTCTGGCCGGTCTCCGACCGAGCCAGCCCGCCATCGCTCTGGCCGGTCTCCATCTTCCTCTCTTCGCTCTGGCCGGTCTCCGACCGAGCCAGCGGCCGCGCCAAAGCATCCAGCAGCAGATGATGCAGCGGCGTGTAGGCCAGCATCACCCCCAGCGTCGGGTTATCCGGCGCGATGTTGGGCGCGGCCGGCGCATCGGCCCGGCGCGGCAGCAGCACGATCGGCGCCTCGGCCGAGCTCAGCAGCGCCGCGGCCTGCTCATCCACGACCACCAGCCGCCGCGCTGCATCCAGATCGCGCGCCATCAGCGCCAGAGGCTTGTCGCGCCGCGGTTTGCCGCGCCGCAGCCGCTCCACCGCCGCGGCGTTGCCCGCATCCACCATCAAATGAAAGCCGCCCAGCCCCTTGACGGCCACGATCTGGCCGGCGCGCAGGGCATCGGCGGCCGCCAGCAGGTGATCGCGCACCGGTGCGCCCTCATCGGTTGACCGGCCATCGATCAGCGCCAGCCGCGGCCCGCAGACGGGGCACGCGTTGGGCTGGGCGTGGAAGCGGCGGTCGGTCGGGCTGTCATATTCGGCCTGGCAGGCGGGGCACATGAAGAAGCGCCGCATGGTGGTGTTGGGCCGGTCGTAGGGCAGCGCCTGGATGATGCTGAAGCGGGGGCCGCAGTTGGTGCAGTTGGTGAAAGGGTAGCCGTGGCGGCGGTCGGCAGCATCGAATACCTCCCGCAGGCAGTCGGGGCAGGCGGCGATGTCAGGCAACACCGGCGCGGTCTTGCGGCCCTGGCTGGCGCTGTGGCGGATTTCGAAGCCGGCATAGCCGGCCGGCGTCCGCCAGGCAGCGTCCAGCGACTGGATCCGCGCCTGCGGCGGCTGTTCGGCCGGCAGGCGGCGCAGAAATTCAGCCAGCGCCGGCCCTGTCCCCTCCACCTCGATGAACACCCCCGCGGTATCGTTGATCACCCAGCCGGCCAGCCGCAGTTCTGTGGCCAGGCGAAAGACAAAGGGGCGAAAACCCACCCCCTGCACCGCGCCGTGGATCTCGACGCACAGGCGGTGCAAATCATTGTCATCCTGAGGCTCGGCGAAGGGTCTCGACATGGTCGGCTAGGGATGCTTCGGCGGCCTCAGCATGACAGCGCGCTGCGCGGTCAGCCAATCCACCCACGCCGTCAGCCCCTCGCCCGTGCGGCAGGAGAGGACGAAGATCGGCGCCTGTGGGTTGACCATGCGCACGCCGCGCTGGAACTGATCGAAGTCGAAGTCGAAAACCGCGGCCACGTCGGCCTTGTTCAGCGCCACCACATCGGCCGCGGCAAATATGCCCGGATATTTGTAGGGCTTGTCGTGGCCTTCCGGCGTGCTGGCCACCACCAGGTTGACATGCGTGCCCAGCGCAAAGCCGGCCGGGCAGATCAGGTTGCCGACGTTTTCGATCATCAACACCTCCACGCCGCCGGGCAGCAGGTGCGGCAGCGCCGAACGCACCATGGGCGCGTCCAGATGACAGCCGCCGCCGGTGTTGATCTGCACCACCGGGATGCCGGCCGCGGCCATGGCGTCGGCGTCGATGCGGCCGGCCACATCTCCTTCGATCACCGCCAGGCGGAGCCCCGCCGGCAGGCGGGCGGCCGTGGCCAGGATCAGGCTGGTCTTGCCGGCGCCGGGGGAGGCCATGACGTTGACCCCCAGCGCGCCGGCTGCGTCCAACGCGGCGCGGTTTTCGTCGGCAATCGCGTCGTTGGCGCTCAGAATCTGTTGAACCACGGGAATCTTAGTCATCGATCTCGATACTTTCCAGGAAAAACGCGCGGCCGCCGCTGACCTGCACGCGCTGGCTGCCGCAGGTGGGACAAAAAGGGGCCAGCGGCGGCGCAGCCTGGTAGCTGTGGCCACATTGGGAACAGTCAACCTGGGCCGGCTGGCGTTGGAAGCGCAGCAGAGCGCCCGCGGCCGGCGTGCCCTGGCTCAGGATGTCGAAGTAGAACTGCACCGAGTCGTCCACGATGCCGCTCAGCTCGCCGATCACCAGGTCGATGGCCACGATGCGCTGGCTGCCGGCCTCCTGCGCCGTGTGGAGCGCCGTGGCGAGAATGGCTTGGGTGACGGGCAGTTCGTGCATGGTCGGGGCGTTGTACCATAGGCGCCCGCGGGTGTCAAGATGCCTTCCAGCAGGCGGCGACTTCCAGCGGTTGGGGTTGGCCCGCTCTCTGGTGCTTCCAACGGCAACGCCGCGCCGGAGCCCGGCGCGGCGTTGTTTCGGTCTGTTCAGGCTGCACCTGGGGCGCAGCGTTTTCAGCGCAACGGGATCAGGCGTCTTTGGCCTCTTCGGCCTCGCTCTCGCCCGCCTCGCTCTCGCCGGCCTCGATGGCCGGTGCGGCCTTCTCGGCCTCGGCGACCAGGGCCACCACGTCGGCGCCGCTGTCATCGGCCACGCCAGCCACGTAGACGGCGCCCTCTTCGGTCGCGGCCAGCATCTCGCCGGCGACGCCATCGGCGGTCTCGATGGTGTGCAGGGCGGCGATGCCGGCCGCGTTGGCCACAGCATCCACGTGCTCAACCGCTTCATCGGTGAAGGTGGTGGAGCTGATCTGCACCTCGTCTGCGCCGGCGGCGATGCGGCCGGTGGTCAGGCTGTCGGCAGTGGCCGTGGCCTGGTAGGCGACGCTGCGGCCTTCGGCCAGCTGTGCGGCGATGTCGGCGGCGATGGCGGCCGTCATCACGTCTGCGCCGGCCTCTTCCAGCTCGGCCTCCAGCTCAGCCACCCATTTGTGCTCGATCACCGCGATGATGGCCGAGCTGTTGGGGGTCAGCGAGTCGGCGATCTGGTCGACGCGGTAGGAGTCGAAACGACCTTCCTTCTTGGACTTGCCCACCAAGCCGCCGACCAGCGCGCCGGCTGCGCCCAGCGCCAGCCCTACGCCGCCGGTGGCGATGCCCAGCACCGCGCCGAGGACGCCGCCAGCCACCGCGCCCTTGCCGGTGGTCAGGCCCACATCCTTGCTGCTGACCTTGCCTTTCTCGTCCTTGATCAGCACCCGGGCGGCCTGGATGCCGATCAGCTTTTCTTTCTTGGCCGTCTTCAGTTGATCCAGCACCTCTTCGGCGCCGGTGGGCGTGGTGAATGCAGCGATGAGCAGTTGAACCGGTACGTCAGACATGGTTTTTTCCTCACTATAGGTTGATTTGGTGACAAAATGGCCGTCGTCGAAGCGACAGCAGGCCAGGATTTTACCATAGCCAACCGCCCGCGCCAAACCATGGCTGTTTCACACAGCGATTTCACGTTTGGCGCGGAGTTGAGGCTTTCGCCAGGTCTGGACGATGCGAGTCGAGCGCGCCAGCCTAGAACAGGCCCACCACCTTGCCATCCTCGTCGATGTCCACCTTCATGAACACCGGCTTGCTGGGCAGGCCCGGCATGGTGCGCATCTCGCCGCACAGGGGATAGATGAAGCCGGCGCCGACGCTGGCCCGCACCTCGCGGATTGGCAGGGTGAAGCCGGTGGGCACCCCCTTCAGCGTCGGGTCGTGGCTCAGGCTCAGGTGGGTCTTGGCCATGCAGATGGGCAGCCCGCCGAAGCCGGCCTTCTCATAGGTGGCGATCTGCGCGTTGGCCTCAGGGGTGTAGTCCACGCCATCGGCGCCATAGACCTTCTTGGCGATGGTTTCGATCTTTGCCTTGATGGAGATATCCAGCGGGTAGAGGAAGCGGAAATCGCTCGGCTGCTCGCAGGCGCTGACCACAGCCTCGGCCAGGGCAATGGCGCCCTCGCCGCCTTTGGCCCAGTGGTTGGAGGGCACGGCCGCATAGCCGCCGGCCTCAGCCACCAGCCGCTGCAGCAGCTCGACCTCGGCCTGGGTGTCATAGGGGAATTGATTGATGGCCACTACCACCGGCACGCCGTACTGGCGGGCGATCTCGATGTGTTTGCCCAGGTTGCCGTAGCCTTTTTCCAGCAGCGGCAGGTTCTCCTCGACATAGGCCTTGTCCAGGTCGCGGCCAGCCACCACCCGTGGGCCGCCGCCATGCATCTTCAGGGCGCGGATGGTGGCCACCAGCACCACCACGTTGGGAATCAGCCCTGAGTAGCGGCACTTGATGCCAAAGAACTTCTCCATGCCGATGTCGGCGCCGAAGCCGGATTCGGTGGTCACATAGTCGGCCAGCTTGAGCGCGATCTGGTCGGCCACGATGCTGCTGTTGCCGTGCGCGATGTTGGCGAATGGGCCGGCATGCACCAGGGCCGGCGTCCCCTCCAGCGTCTGCATCAGGTTGGGCATCAGCGCGTCCTTCATCAGGACGGTCATGGCGCCGGCCACGCCCAGTTGTTCGGCCGTCACCGGCTCTTTGGCGTAGTTCTGGCCGATGACGATGCGCCCCAGCCGCTGGCGCATGTCCTTCAGACTGGTGGCCAGCGCCAGGATCGCCATCACCTCGCTGGCCACGGCGATGTCATAGCCGGTCTCGCGCGGCACGCCGTCATCCTTGGCGCCCAGGCCAACCACGATGCTGCGCAGCGAGCGGTCGTTGACGTCCACCACCCGCTTCCAGGTGATGGTGTAGGGATCGATGTTGAGCGGGTCGAGGCCGGTGACCTCCTTGAAACGGGCGCCGTAGTTGCGCTCGTGCAGCAGCCGGGCGTCGATCGCGGCCGCCAGCAGGTTGTTAGCTGCGGTCACCGCGTGGATGTCGCCGGTCAGGTGCAGGTTGAAATCCTCCATCGGCACCACCTGGCTGTAGCCGCCGCCGGCCGCGCCCCCTTTGATGCTGAAGGTGGGACCTTGCGCGGGCTGGCGGATGCAGGTGATCACATTTTTGCCCAGATACGCGCCCATGGCCTGACTCAAACCGACGGTGGTGGTGGTTTTCCCCTCGCCCAAAGGTGTGGGCGTGATGGCCGTGACATCGATGTACTTGCCCTGTGGCCGATCCTGAAGGCGGTTAAGGACATCCAGGTGGACTTTGGCCTTGTACTTGCCATAGAGGTCGAGCTCATCCTCGTGCAGGCCGATCTGGGCAGCGATCTCCAGAATCGGGCGCAGCGTGGCGGCCTGGGCGATGTCGATGTCGCTGGGAACGGGGGTCTTGTAGTCGAACTTAGGCATTTGCCGGTCTCCTTCGTTGGAGTCCATCATGGGCAGCTACATCGCTGTCCGTTGGACGTCGGAACAAGCGCGCTGGCTAGGCGCACAGGGATTGGCCGTTAGGGCCATTGTACATGATTTCGCAGCCTCTGAACATGACGCAGCGCATATTCTGGAATCAAAAACCGGCGAGACGTAGGGTGTCTCGCCGGTTGAAGATGGCCGGTGAATGGAATTCACCGTCTGAATCTGCAAAGCGCCCTCAGCGGCTGGGGAAAGGGTCCCAGCGCCTGAGGGCGCTTTGTAGGTTTAGCCAGGGATTTCTAATCCCTGGCTCAGCCCAGCAGCTTCTCCAGCTTGTTGGCCAAAGCCGGGTAGCTGGTGACGCCCACCTGGCGATCGACTTCCTTGCCGTCCTTGAAGTAGAGCAGTGTGGGGATGCCCATGATGCCATAGCGGCCCGGCACGTTGGGATTCTCGTCCACGTTGAGCTTGGCGATCACCGCGCGGCCGTCGTAGGCCGTTGCCATCTGCTCCACCGAGGGGGCGATCATGTGGCATGGGCCGCACCAATCGGCCCACAGATCCACCACCGCGGGCTTGTCGGACTGGAGGATCAACGCCTCGAAGTCGGCGTCGGTGACGTGCAGCGGCTCGACCTTGGGGGCGTCGCCGTTGCCGTTGGTGGTCTTGACAGCATCAGCCGAGCTGCTGCTGAACATGTTCTTGAAAAGATTAGCCATGGGTAGACTCCTTGTAGCTTGGTGCTTTCGTTTTGGGTTACGGCCCTGTGATGCAGCCCCGCCGCCGTTGGTTACAAATCTACGCGGCTGTTGGGAGGGATTCGGCCGGCCTGCGCACCAACTGGTCAGCCTGGCCATCGGCATGGTAGGAGGAGCGCACCAGGGGGCCAGACTCGACCCACTTGAAGCCGCGCGCCATGCCCTCCTGCTGCACCACGCGGAATTCCTCCGGCGTCCAGTAGCGTTCGATGGGCAGGTGAAAGCGGCTGGGCTGCAGGTACTGGCCGACGGTCATGATGTCCACATCCACCGCGCGCAGGTCGTCCATGACTTGCAGCACCTCATCCATGGTTTCACCCAGGCCAACCATGATGCCGGTCTTGGTGACGCCGTCGGGAACCATCTGCTTGGCCTGACGCAGCAGCTCCAGCGAGCGGGGGTACTTGGCCTGCGGCCGCACCCGCTTGTAGAGCCGCGGCACGGTCTCAGTGTTGTGGTTGAGAATCTCTGGCCGTTGATCCATCACCAGCTTGAGCGCGTCCCAGTTGCCCATGAAATCGGGGATCAACACCTCGATGGAGCAGCCCGGCTGGTGCAGCCTGATCTGGCGGATCACCTCGGCGAAGATGTGGGCGCCGCCGTCGGGCTGCTCATCGCGGTTGACGCTGGTCAGCACGGCGTGGCGCAGCCCCATCAGCGCCACAGTCTCGGCCACACGGCGCGGCTCGTCCTCGTCCAGCAGACCGGGCCGGCCGGTCTTGATCTTGCAAAAGCCGCAGGAGCGGGTGCAGGTGTCGCCCATCAGCAGGAAGGTCGCCGTGCCGCGGCCCCAGCATTCGCCGATGTTGGGACACATGGCCTCCTCGCAGACCGTGTGCAGGCTGTGGCCGCGCACCATGCCCTTGATCTCACGGTAGCCGGGGCTGTCCGGCATGCGCACCCGCAGCCAGTCGGGCCGCCGGCCGCGCGTCAGTTGATCCGCCGGCTCGCGGCCGGGGCGGAAAGGTTTAAGCTCGATGGTGCTCAACGTATTGTCCATGAATACTCCAATACTGCTCAAACTAAGCCGCCCACTTGAAAATGGCCGCTCGGGCCGGTCTGTGCGCAGCCGCCGAGCCCGCCATTGATGGATGTCTCAAATGTGTATTGCCTGTCCATCCACCGCGTGCGCGGCCTCCATCAACACCTCGGACAACGTCGGGTGGGCGTGAACGCTGCGGGCGATCTCGTGCGCGGTCAGCTCGTTGTTATGGGCCAACACGAACTCCGGCAGCAGCTCGGTGACCTCGGGGCCGATCATGTGCACGCCCAGAATCTCGCCGTAGCGCTTGTCGGCGATTACCTTGACCCAGCCGTTCTTCTCGTTCAGCCCCAGCGCCTTGCCGTTGGCGATGAAGGGGAAGCGGCCGACGCTGATCTCATAGCCGCGCGCCACAGCCTGTTGCTCGCTCAGGCCCATGGAGGCCACCTGCGGCTGGCAATAGACCGCGCGCGGCATGAAGAGGTAGTCGTCGTCGCTGAAGCCCTGCGGCTCCTGGCCGGCGATCTGCTCGGCCGCAACCATGCCCATGGCGCTGGCCACGTGGGCCAGCATCAGCTTGCCGGTCACGTCGCCCACCGCGTAGATGCCGGGCACGTTGGTGCGCATGGAGCCATCCACCTCGACGAAGCCGCCCTTGCGCGTCTTGACGCCCACCGCCTCCAGGCCCAGGCCCTCGACGTTGGGCTGCACGCCCACGGCTACCAGCGCCTTCTCCGCGTCGAAGGTCACGGCCTCGCCGGCCGCGTTCAGCGCATGGACGCGCACGCCGCCCTCGGTGTGTTCGATGCGCTCGACGCGGGTGTTGGTGCGCACATCGACGCCCATCTTGCCGTACAGCTTGGCCAGCTCCTGGCTGACTTCCTCATCCTCCAGCGGCAGAATGCGGGGCAACATCTCGACCAGGGTCACTTGGGCGCCGTAGGCCCGGTGTACGTAGGCGAACTCAACGCCGATCGCGCCGGTGCCGATCACCACCAGGCTCTTGGGCGACTGCTCCAGCACGATGGCCTCGCGGTAGCCCAGAACGCGCTGGCCGTCGGTCTCCATGCCGGGGAAGGTGCGGTTGCGCGCGCCCGTGGCCAGGATGATCTGCCGCGCCTCGACGGTTTGGCCGCCCGGCTCGACCACGACGCTGGAGGCTGAGGTGAGGCGGGCCGCGCCGGTGATCACCTCGACGTTGTTCTTCTTCATCAGGAAGCCCACGCCCTTGACCAGGCGCTGAGAGACCTGGCGGCTGCGTTTGTAGGCTTTCTCGAAGTCTGCGCTGAAGCCATTGAAGCTAAAGCCGAGCTCCTTGCTCTGCTCGTGGATGATGTTGAGCAGCTCGGCGTTGCGCAGCAGCGCCTTGCTGGGAATGCAGCCCCAGTTCAGGCAGACGCCGCCCAGCGCCTCGCGCTCCACCACGGCCGTCTTCAAACCAAGCTGCGCGGCCCGGATCGCGGCCACATAGCCGCCCGGCCCGCCGCCGATGACAAGAACGTCGAATTGCATAGTTGCTGATCTCCTCAAGATGACAAGCGCCAGCAGGCGTTCAACATGGGCATAGCATGGGCATAGGAAGAGAGCCACGGGGCGCGGCCACGGCGACTTCCCTGCGCCATCCGCCGTGCAGTATACCATCACCCATCGCATTTCACCATTCAGCACGCCGAGCGTCCCTGACGCCCCGCACACTGCGTCAACCGTTTTTCCACCCTTCCAACACCTGCTTCACCTTCCCTGCAAACGCGTCGCCGCTGGCGCCGTCCAGCACCCGGTGATCGAAGGTGAAGCTGAGGTAGACCATGGGGCGGATGGCCAGGTAGTCCTCGCCGCTGGGCTCCACCGGATGGCCGCGGCTAATCACCACCGGCCGCTTTTGGATCGCGCCCACACCCAGGATGCCCACGTTGGGCTGGTTGATGATGGGCATGGCAAAGAGGCTGCCGCTGACGCCGTGGTTGGTGATGGTGAAGGTCGAGCCCTGGATCTCGTCGGGCTTGAGCTGGCCGGCGCGGGCACGCTGGGCCAGATCGTTGACGGCGCGGGCCAGGCCCAGCAGGCTCAGCTCGTCCGCATCGCGGATCACCGGCACCACCAGCCCATCGTCGATGGCCGTGGCCATGCCGATGTGATAGCGGCGCTTGAGCAGCAGGCCATCCTCGCGGTAGACCGCGTTGGCCTGCGGCACCGCCTTGAGCGCGGCCACGATGGCCTGGATGAAGTAGGGGGTGAAGGTCAGCGCCACCCCTTTGGCCGCGAACTCAGCCTTGTGCCCCTTGCGATGGGCTGCTACGGCGCTCATGTCGGCCTCGAAAACCGTGGTCACGTGCGGCGAGGTGCGCCGGCTGGCCAGCATGTGCTCGGCGATCAGCTTGCGCAGGCGGGTGTGCGGCACCAGTTGCTCGTCGCCGCCCACCGGCGTGCTTGGCGCGCTCGGCGCAGCGGCCGGCCGGGCGGGGGTCGGCGGGGCCGGCGGCGTGGGAACCGGGGCCGGCGCGCTGGTGGCCAGCGGCAGATCATCGGTCGGCTTGAACAGATCGCCGGTGCCGGGCCGCTCCCACGGCGGCAACTCCTCTTCGGCCGCCAGCGCAGAGGCCGCCGCGCGGTCGCGTTTCTCCACATAGGCCAGCACATCCTGCTTGGTGATGCGCCCATCGCGGCCGCTGCCGGGCACCTGCTGCAGGTCGACAGCGTGCTCGCGCGCCATGCGCGCCACCACCGGCGAGATGCGCCCCAGATCCCGGGCCTCGCTCGGTTCGGGCGCGGCCGGCGCGATCGGCGCGGCCGGCGGTGCGCTGGCCGGCTCCGCCTCTCCGCCCACCGCATGCAGATCCACCCTGGCGGGCGCGTCGGGCACAGCCTCGCCCGGCTGGCCGATGATTGCCAGCACCGTGCCCGCGTGCAGGGTTTCCCCTTCGGCGTGATAGAGCTTCAACACCACGCCGGCGGCCGGCGCCGGCACCTCGGTGTCAACTTTGTCCGTGGATACCTCCAACAGGGGCGCGTATTCCGCCACCGTGTCCCCTGGCTGCACCAGCCAGCGGCTAATCGTTCCTTCCACCACCGATTCGCCCAGTTGGGGCATGATGACGTTGGTTGCCATGGGTCGTCCTCGTGTGTGAATGTAGTTCGTAACACGTAACACGTAACTCGTAACCTGTGCTTCAGAACCTCGCGTCGCCTACAGACTCCGGGTTACGAGTTACGAGTTACGTCAATATTCCGCCAGCCAGCGCATCGACTCGGCGATCCGCCGCGCGTCTGGCATGAAGAAGTTCTGCATGGGCAGGCTGAAGGGGACGCCGGGCACGTCGGGCGCGCCGTAGCGCAGCACCGGCGCATCCAGATCGTCGAAGGCCTCGGCCGCGATGATGGCTGCCACCTCGGCGCCCACGCCGAAGGATTGATTGTCCTCATGTACCACCAATGCCTTGCTGGTGCGCGCCACCGATTCGAGGATCGTCCCCTTGTCCAGCGGCGAGATGGTGCGCAGATCCACCACCTCCACCTCGACGCCGTCGACTGCCAGCATCTCGGCCGCCTTGAGGCATTCGTGCAGCATCATGCCATAGCAGAAGACGCTCAGGTCGCTGCCCCGCCGCTTGATGTCGGCCCGGCCGATGGGCACCACATACTGGCTGTCGGGCGCTTCCCCTTTGACCAGGCGGTAGGTCTTCTTGTTTTCCAGGAAGAGCACCGGATCGTTGGCCTGGAGCGCGGCGCGCAGCAGCCCCTTGGCGTCGTAGGGGGTTGCCGGCGCGACCACGTACAGGCCGGGGAAGTGGGCGAAGGTGGCTTCGATGGACTGGCTGTGGTAGAGTCCGCCGCCGATGCCGCCGCCATAGGGCGCACGGATCACCAACGGGCAGGTCCAGGTGCCGTTGCTGCGGTAGCGGATCAGCGCCGCCTCGCTGACGATCTGGTTCATGGCCGGGTAGATGAAGTCGGCAAACTGTATCTCGCAGACCGGCCTCAGCCCGTGCAGCGCCATGCCGATGCCCACGGCGATGATCGACGACTCCGACAACGGCGAGTCGATCACCCGGGTGGGGCCGAACTCGGCAAACAGGCCTTGGGTGGCGCGGAAGACGCCGCCGCGCGGGCCGACATCCTCGCCGGTGATCACGATGCGCTCGTCGCGGCGCATCTCCTCAGCCAGCGTGTCGCGAACGGTTTCGACGATGTTCTTGATGGCCATGGTTAGCGCTCCTTTGCCGAGCTGACCAGGCGGCCGCCCGGCCAGTTCCATGACCGCACAGCGCGGTCGCCCACGCTGCCGGCTTCGAACACCCCCTCCAGCGCCTCTTCAGCCTGGGGATAGGGCGCGGCCAGGGCATCGGCCTGGGCCTGGTCGATCTCGGCCAGAACCTCCTGCTCCAGGCGGCGCAGCGCGGCCTCGTCCAGCAGGCCACGCTCGATCAGCGCACGGCCCAGCCGCGGCAGGGGGTCGCGCTGTTTCTGCGCTTCGATTTCGGCGCGATCGCGGTAGGTGCGGTCGTCGTCGTCGCTGGAATGGGCCGTCAGCCGGGTGGTGCGCGCCTCGATCAGGCTGGGCCCCTCGCCGCGCCGCGCCCGTTCCACCGCCTCCTTGGCGACGTTGTAGCTCTCGAAGAAATCGTTGCCGTCGAAGGCAACGCCGGGCATGCCGTAGGCGTAGCCCCGTTCGGCCGCGCCAGCCACCGCCATCTGCTTTTCCAGCGGCACCGAGATGGCATAGTGGTTGTTCTCCACCATGCAGACGAAGGGCAGCTTGTGAATGCCGGCCCAGTTCAGCCCCTCGTGCCAATCGCCCTGGCTGGTGGCGCCCTCCCCCAGCGCGCACATGGCCACCAACGGCTCGCCGCGCAGCTTGATGGCAAAAGCCATGCCTGCGCACTGCGGCACCTGCGTGGTCGTGGGGCTGGAGGTGGTAACGATGCGCTGGCTGGCCAGATTGTAGTGGTTGGGCATCTGCCGGCCGCCGCTGCTGGGGTCGGTGGCCTTGCCGTAGGTGCCCAGGAAGATGTCCACCGGCCGCAGGCCCAGCGTCAGTACCGTCACCAGATCGCGGTAATGGGGGAAATAATAGTCGCTCCCGGCCTGCAAAGCCAGGCCGGCCGCCAACTGGCAGGCTTCCTGGCCGATGCCGGAGATGTGGAAGGCGATCTTGCCCTGGCGGTGCAAGATCCAGCAGCGCTCATCCAGCTTGCGCGCCAGCAGCATCAGCCGATGTGCCCGCAGCAGAGCCTCGGCTGACAGATCGGCGGCATGATCATGGGTAACGAATTCCTGTGGCGACGACGCGTTCATTGACTAACTCCTCCTGCGACTGTTGCCCTGCGCTGGCATCCAGTCGGTCGGCCGGGTGGAGCAGGCGCCCGGCAACGTTGACGGGTGCCTGCCAGCGGCCACCTGTGCCTGCGCGGCAGGTGCAGATGATCGCTGGCAGCAAGGAACCGGCGAGCTGTTTGCGCCGATGTTTGTATCAGAATCCCGATTGTCCTCTTTGCGAACGGCGCCCAGTATACAACAGGGCGCGAGGATCGGCAAGGCAGGGGGTGCATTATTCGCACAAATGCCTTGCCAGGCCCGGAGGGGAAGCAAGCCGCGCCGTGGCAATTGTGTCTTTTGCTCACTTCTGCTTATAATTCCTGCCAACAAATCTTTTTCGTTGCTACTCAGCCATCGGCGCCCGGCGCCTGAGTAGTCTGTAAACCAACCTTTTCTCAAGGAGAGACAACCATGGCAATGAGAACCGTTGAGCTGTTCGGCGTGCGCGAGGACCTGGCCGCCCAGTTGAAATCTGAGGGGCTGGGCGATTCTGGCAAGCTGTTGGCCGCGGCCAGCACCCCCAAGGCCCGCCAGGAGCTGGCCGCCAAGCTGGGCGTGGACAGCAAGGAAGTGTTGGAGCTGGCCAATCGCGCTGACCTGGCCAGGATCAAGGGCGTTGGCTCCGTCTATTCTGACCTGCTGGAGTGGGCCGGCGTGGACACCGTGGCCGAGCTGGCGCAGCGCAACCCCGAAAACCTGTACAACAAGATCGTCGAGGCGGCCAACGAGCACTTCGTCAAGCGCCTGCCCCGGGCCGAAGACGTGGCCGATTGGGTGGCCCAGGCCAAGGAACTGCCGCGCGTCCTGGAGTATTAGGCCATTCGGGCGCGTCGGTCTTCCGCAGGCGTTGCCTGTACCCTCTCTTGTCACAAAGGCCGGCAGCTCCACTGAGCTGCCGGCCTTTGCGCGCTTGATCGCTGCGCAGGTGGTTCAGCTTTTGCGCCGGGGATGATTTTCTGATCGCCGCGTTGCCGGCGACTTGTGCTATAATGCCGGGCAGGAGCCAGCCGGACGCCAGGCCGTTTGCCCTTGGCGTGCGCTGAAAACCGTGCCGTGCTGAGAAATGGAGACCATGTGCCGCCGATGAAGACCGAAAAAGAGAAAATGCTGGCCGGCGAGCTGTACAACGCCACGGACCTGCAACTGGTCGCCGAGCGACGACGCTGCCGTCTGTTGCTCAAGCAGCTCAACGATTCGACCGATGAACAGGTGGAGCTGCGCCGGGACCTGCTTCGCCAGCTCATCGGCCTACAGGGCCCGGGGCTGTGGATCGAACCCCCTTTCTACTGCGACTATGGCAGCAACATCAGCGTCGGCGCTGGCGTCTACTTCAACTTCGACTGCGTCATCCTGGATGTGGCCTCCGTGACCATCGGCGACGACGTGTTGTGCGGGCCGAAGGTGCAGATCTACACGGCCACGCACCCGATGGCCTGGGAGGAACGCGCCGCCGGGCTGGAATTTGCCAAGCCGATTGCCGTTGGATCTCACGTCTGGATCGGCGGCGGCGCCATTCTCTGCCCCGGCGTGACCGTCGGCGACCGCTCGGTGATCGGCGCGGGCTGTGTGGTGACGCGCGACGTTCCGCCTGATGTCTTTTTTGCCGGCAACCCCGGCCGCGTGATCCGTTCGCTGGATCCTGCTGCACGCGTGCAGCGGGCCTGAAAGGAGTGCCGCTATGGAGATCATCGCCGCAGCCTGTGCTGTGTTGTCGACGACGCCCAGCCGCTGGCTGGCCCTGACCGAACATCTGCCGGTCGAGCTGCTGACCCGCAAGCCCGCGGCCGGCGAGTGGTCGGCGCTGGAGTGTTTGCAGCACCTGGTGGACACTGAGCGCTGGGTTTTTCCCGCGCGCGTCGGCTATCTGCTGGCCGGCCAGGACTTCCCCAACTTCGATCCTGACAGCCAGGGCAGCGCGCCCGATGTCGATCTGAGCCCGGCAGCGCTGGCCGCGGAGTTTGCCCACCTGCGCGCTGAGGCCCTGCGCGGCCTGGAGCTGGTCACCCCGGCCGATCTCGCCTGCCAGGCGCGGCATCAGGAGTTGGGCCTGGTCACGCTGGGCGAGCTGCTGCACGAGTGGGCCGGTCACGATCTGATGCACACGGTGCAGGCCGAGCGGGCGCTGCTGCAGCCATTCATTGCGGGCTGCGGGCCGTGGCAGTCATATTTCAGCGACCACGTGGCGCAGTCCGACTGACCAGCGGGAGAGCTATGACCAACACGCCGCTCTTTTTTGCCGCGCCGGAGGAGTTTCGCGCCTGGCTGGAGGAAAACCACGCCACGGCGCGTGAACTGTGGGTGGGCTACTACAAGAAGGGCGCCGGCCGGCCCAGCATGACCTGGCCGCAGTCGGTGGACGAGGCGCTCTGCTTCGGCTGGATCGACGGGGTCCGTCGACGGGTCGACGACAGCGCGTACACCATCCGCTTCACGCCGCGCCGACCGACGTCCATCTGGAGTGCGGTGAACCTGGCGAAGGTCGAGGCGTTGACGGCTGCCGGACGGATGCAGCCGGCGGGGATGCGTGCGTTCGAGGCGCGGCAGCCGGCGCGTCAGGCGGTGTACGCCTTCGAGCAGTCGACGCCGTCCGCGTTCGATCGTGAACAGGAGGCGATGTTTCGTGGCGAAACGGACGCGTGGGCCTACTTCGCAGCCACGCCGCCGAGCTATCGGCGCACCGTGACGCACTGGGTGGTGAGCGCAAAGCAGCCGGCGACGCGGGCGCGGCGCCTGGCGCAGCTCATCGAGGCATGTCGAGCGGGACGACGGTTGCGCTGAGCCCGACGGCCCCACGGCGCACGCGCGCGA
>JAKQCW010000284.1 GCA_029558955.1 Chloroflexota bacterium | reverse complement strand
CAGAAAGAAAGGTCGTTTCCAGCCAGGTTGCTCTTGCATCGGGGTCATGCCTGAAAAGCTGAAGACACAAAAGCACCCGCTCCTCAGTGGGGGGGAGGAAGACTGAGGAGCAGGTGCCTATGGGCCAAGTATACCTCAACTGGCCCTTCTTCGTCAAACTACACATGGGCAGGACAGCAATTCCAAATATGGGCGGAGTCGAGGCTTCAGCCGGGTCTGGACGATGCGAGTTGAGCGTGCAAACCCGGCTGAAGCCTCGACTCCAGTTTGGCAATCGCCATATTTGGAATTGCTGGGGCAGGACACAACAAACGCCTCAGTCCAAATCAGCGGGCTCCGGAAGCTTGCCCACGACCTGCGAGCAACCGGCCAGGTATAATAGAAGCGAATCGAGGATGGTGCTCCAGCGCGGCTGAACGCATTTTGCCGCGCTGATTCTTGTGTGCTAAACTGATGCCCAGCGAAAATCCGTCACGACCTGGCCCGTTGCCGCCCGCGGCGACCCGGCCCGGCTTCAGGCCAAAAACCCAGTGAAAACAGCTCGCACTTTTGCCCTCGCCGCGTTGATCCTGGCCACCTTGCTGCTGGTCTTCTTTGCCGGCTATGCCGCCCGCTGGCTGGTCAGCAACGGCGCCGCCGGCCCGACCACCCCACCCGCGGCCAGCGCCCAGGTCGACGCCCAGGCGCCAGAGTTCGGCCTTTTCTGGGAGGCCTGGGACATCTTGCAGCGCGACTTCTACGGCGACCAGCCGGCCAGCCAAAGCCGCACCTACGGGGCCATCACGGGGCTGACCCAAGCCTATGGCGACCCCTACACCCGCTTCGTGGAGCCGGAGCCGCGCCAGCGCGAGCGCGAGGACCTGAGCGGCGCGTTCGGCGGCATCGGCGCCTGGATCAGCGCCGACGAGGCGGGCAACAAGGTGCTGGAGCCGATGCCCGGCCGGCCGGCTGAGAAGGCCGGCATTCTCAAGGGCGACCTGCTGACGGCCGTGGCCGGCCAGCCGCTGGATCCCGCCTTGAGCGTGGACGAGGTGGTGGCGCTGATCCGCGGGCCCATCGGCGAGGCGGTGGAGCTGACCGTGCAGCGGCCGGGCGTGGCTGAGCCGCTGGTCATTCCGGTGGTGCGCGAACGCATCGAGACCCCCTCGGTGGAATGGCGCGTGCTGGAAGAGGCCCCCCAGGTCGGCTACATCGCCATCCGCCAGTTCACCGAGCGCACGGCTGAGGAGCTCGACCGCGCCCTGGACGAGCTGGGCCAGCAGGGGGTCGCCTCCCTGATCGTCGATCTGCGCCACAACGGCGGCGGCCTGCTGCAAGCCAGCATCGATGTGGCCAGCCGTTTCCTGAGCGATGGCGTGGTGCTCTACGAGCGGCGCAACGACGGCCAAGAGCAGGTCTACCGCGTCACCTCGGCCCGGCGCGCGCCCAACTGGCCCATGGTGATCCTGGTGGATGGCGCCACGGCCAGCGCCTCGGAGATCGTGGCCGGCGCGCTGCAAGACCGCGGCCGGGCCCAGTTGCTGGGAGAACAGACCTTCGGCAAAGGCTCGGTGCAGTTGGTCTACGACCTGAGCGACAGCTCTTCCGTGCATGTGACCGTGGCCCACTGGATCACCCCCAACGGCCACGAGATCAACGGCGTCGGCTTGACGCCTGAACAGATCGTCCCTCACGAAGATGAGCGGGATGCGCCGCTGCAAGAGGCGATCCGCACCCTGACCGAAGGCAGCACGCCGTAGGCGCCTGCCCGATTTGCATCTTTGGCATAGCTACGACTAAGGAAAAACTCTGAGATGAATCAACGCAAGACTTCGCCCCTGGTGTGGGCTGTGGCGGCGCTGGCGATCGTTCTGCTGGGCGCGATGACCTTTGCAGCCGGCTTCGGCGCCGGCTTTGGTACCGGCCGCGTCACCGCGCCCAAAGTGGCCGTTCAGGCGGCGACCGCCGGCGCGCTGGGCGCGTCTGGCGACCGCATTCCGTTGCCGGGGCGTCCCACCCCTGCGCCCGAGCCGGCCGACCCTGCGCCGGCTGTCGCGGTGGACACGCCGGAGGATTTCGAGCTGATCTGGGAGGCCTGGGACGCGCTGGAGGAAAGCTTCTACGGCGATCTGCCCGCCACCCCGGAGACGGTGGGCGGCCTGGTCGAAGGGCTGCTGCGGGCCATCGAGGTCGAGACCGGCGAGCCGCTGGACCGTGAGCAGGCGGCCGATGCCATCCTGGCCGCCGCCTTGCAGATCATGCAGCAACAGGCTGGCGGCGAGCTGTCGGTGCGCGACCTGACCTACGGCGCGATCAACGGGCTGACCCTTCAGTTGAACGACGACTACACCTACCTGCGCGATCCTGAGGAGGCGGCCTTCTTCAACGAGACGCTGGAGGGCAGCTTCGAGGGGATCGGCGCGCGCGTGGCCGAGGCTGAGGGGGGCGGCGTGCGCATCGTCGAGCCCTTCTCTGGCCAGCCGGCCTGGAACGCGGGCATTCGCCGCGGCGATGTGATCCTGGCGGTGGATGGCCAGGACATCACCCGCATGACGCTGCAAGACGCCATCAGCTTGATTCGCGGCCCCAAGGGGAGCGATGTGCTGCTCACCGTCAAGTCCGAGGGCCAGGAAAGCCGCGAGATCGCCGTGGTGCGCGACCGGATCACCGTGCCCGCGGTGGAGTATCGCATGTTGGACGAGGGCGTGGCCTATCTGCGGCTGGGCGAGTTCAGCGCGCCGGCCACCGAGCAGATGCGTGAGGCGCTGAAGGCCTTGCAGGCGCAGAACCCCAGCGGGTTGGTGCTCGACCTGCGCGGCAATCCGGGCGGCTTCCTGCGCACCGCGGTGGAGATCACCAGCGAGTTCATCGACGAGGGGCCGGTGGTCATCGAGCGCTTCAAGGATGGACGCGAGGATGTCTTCGAGGCTCAGTCGGGCGGCAGCGCGCTCACCATCCCGCTGGTGGTGCTGGTCGACGAGGGCAGCGCCAGCGCCTCGGAGATCCTGGCCGGCGCGGTGCAGGACGCCGGGCGCGGCATCCTGGTGGGCGCCCGCACCTACGGCAAGGGCTCGGTGCAGATCCCCGATGAGCTGAGCGACGGCTCGGTGATGAGCATCACCACGGCGCGCTGGTTCACCCCCAACGATCGCCTGATCCACGGCGAAGGCCTGCTGCCCGACATCGAAGTGCCGCGCAGCGAGGAAGATATCGCCGCCGACCGCGATCCGCAACTGGAGCGGGCCGTGGAATACCTTCTGCAAGGTCAGTAGACCGAACGTTCAACCCGGCCGGCAGCACGATCTGCCCCATCGCTCTGAGCCATCGACCATGAAACCACCTGCTGACGGCGTCAAGGTCCTCGCGGCCAACCGCAAGGCCCGCCACGAATACATCATCGAAGAGAGCATCGAGGCCGGCATCGCGCTGTCAGGCACCGAGATCAAGTCGATCCGCACCGGCCGCGCCAACCTGCAAGACAGCTTCGCGCTGATCCGCGGAGGGGAGGTGTGGCTGCTCAACGCCCACATCTCCCCCTACGAGCACGGCAATCGGGAGAACCATGAGCCGCGCCGCGAGCGCAAGCTGCTCCTGCACCGGCGCGAGATCGACCGGCTGGCCGGCCGCGTGCAGGAAAAGGGCTGGACCCTGGTGCCGCTGGATATCCACCTGCGCAACGGCCGGGCCAAGGTGCAATTGGGCATCGCGCGCGGCAAGAAGCAATACGACAAGCGCGAGACCATCGCCAAGCGCGATTACGACCGCGAGATGCGGCGGGCCGTGAAGGAGATGCTGCGCTAGGAGCGGCGGCCAGTCGTTACTTTGACGCTGCGCCAACCTGTGCTATAATGCAGCCAATCTGGGGATGATCGGCTTCGACGGGGCAGGCTGACCGAGGATTGCAGGCCGAGGTGCGCTCACCTCGTTAATCCGGCGCAAAAACACAAATGCCAACAACGGCAAGGCTTTCACCTTCGCTCCCCGCAGCACCCAGGCGTCCTTCGCCCTCGCTGCGTAAACGAAGCTAGCCACCCCCTCAGCCAGCCGGCTGAGGCGGCCCTACCAGTGCTTCTCGCAGGCTGGTAGCCAGCCGACATAACTGCTCGAGATGCAGTCTGGCAGACGCCGATAGGCAGACTCAAGGCTCAGGGCTCACGCCCGGCATCATCGGCTAGTCCTCCCACAGCGGGCCGTCGCTGGTCGGCTGGAGGGCAAAAGATCAAACAGCGACTAAGCCTGTAGTATATCTTCGCTCGAGTGTCTCGGACGCGGGTTCGATTCCCGCCATCTCCACCTGATGGGGCTGACCAATCGTGGTCAGCCCTTTTCTTTTGACGCCCGCAGTTGCCTTTCATTCATCTCTCTGGAGGACTCTTGGCCGATATCGATCTGCTAACCCACGAACTCCCCATCGTCGAACAACTGGTGCGCGAGGCGGGCGCGCTGGTGGCCGATTTCTACGCCAACGGCTTCGAGGTCGCCTGGAAGGGCGCCAACGACCCGGTCACCGCGGCCGATCAGGCGGCCAATCAGCTTCTGGTGGCCGGGCTCAGCCGCGCCTTCCCCAGCGATGGCATCCTGGCCGAGGAATCCCGCGATAACGCCGACCGCTTGCAGCGGCGCCGGGTCTGGATCATCGATCCGCTGGACGGCACCCGCGAGTTCGTCGGCCGCATCGGCGAGTTCTGCATCATGGTGGGGCTGGCCATCGAGGGGCAGGCGGCGCTGGGCGTGGTCTACCAGCCGGTCGCCGATCAGCTCTACCGCGGCATCCCCGGCCTGCTGGCCGAGGTGGTGCAGCAGGGCGTGAGGCAGCCGCTGGCCGTCTCACCGGTGGCTGACCCGGCCCAGATGCGCCTGGTGGCCAGCCGCTCACACCGCGACCCGCTGGTGGATGCGGTCTGCCGCCAGTTGGGCGTCACCCAGGAGCGGCCCTGCGGCAGCGTCGGCCTCAAGGTGGGCCTGCTGGCCACCGGCCAGTGCGATCTCTACATCCACCCCGCGCCGGGCCTGAAGGAATGGGACACCTGCGCGCCCGAGGCCATCCTGCGGGCGGCCGGCGGCGCGATCAGCGACGCCTGGGGCCGTCCCCTGCGCTACAACCAGGTGGATGTGCGCCAGCGTCAGGGATTGGTGGCCAGCAATGGGGCAAGCCATGCCCGCATCGTGGCCGCGACCACGGCCGCGGCCGAAGCGGCTGGCTACGTGGTCCAAGATGGTTTCTGGCGGTGAGCAACGCCAGGCATTCTGCCCTGCGCGCCGCGGCGTGAGGCAAAAACAGTATACCAAGTAAAGGAGCAGGCATCCATGGAACCAGTGCGCATTGGCGTGATCGGCGGCAGCGGCGTCTACGAGCTGAGCGCCCTTGAAAATGTGGAAGAGGTGTGGCTGGAAACCCCCTTCGGCGCGCCTTCCGACGCCTACATCGTGGGCACGCTCGACGGCCAGCGGGTGGCTTTTCTCAGCCGCCACGGCCGCGGCCACCGCATCAGCCCCACGCGTCTCAACAGCCGGGCCAACATCTGGGGCTTCAAGAAGCTGGGGGTGGAGTATCTGATCGCGGTCAGCGCCTGCGGCAGCCTGCAGGAGCAGTTGGCGCCGGGCGCCATTGTCGTGCCTGACCAGCTTTTCGACCGCACGCGGCTGCGCAGCCTCTCCTTCTTCGACGATCCCACGGTCGGCACCGAGGGGATCGTGGTCCACGTGTCGGTGGCGCACCCCTTCTGCGAGTACCTGTCGGAGGTCTGCTACCGGGCGGTGCAGGCGGCCGGCGCGCAGGCTCACCTGGGGGGCGTCTTCGTCACCATCGAAGGGCCCCGTTTCAGCACCAAGGCTGAGAGCGACGTCTTCCGCCAGTTGGGCTTCTCCATCGTGGGCATGACTGCCACCCCCGAGGCCTTTCTGGCCCGCGAGGCGGAGATGAGCTATGCCACCATGGCCCACATCACCGACTACGACGTCTGGCACGAGAGCGAGCAGCCGGTGACGGTGGATGCGGTGATCCGTGTTTTGCAGCGCAACGCCGAGGTGGCCAAGCAGTCGGTGCGCAACGCGGTGCGCATGTTGGAGCAGGCCGGCCCCAGCCCCTACCGCAACGCCCTGCAAGACGCGCTCATCACCCACAAGGATCTTTGGCCGGCGGAGGCGGTTCAGAAGCTGGATCTGCTGCTGGGCAAGTATGCGTGAGGCGTCTTGGGTCTCACGTCAAGGCGCAAAGCCCGCAAAGGGCCGGTGGATTGAGTAGGCCGCAACGGAGGTTTCGCTACGCCTCAGAAGGCTACTCAACCAGCGGAGGGCTGGGCGGAAAAAAAGGCAGCGCATCCTTGAGGATGCGCTGCCTTTTTGCATTCATCAGCAGAGGTGCGCCTATGACGTGATCGCGGGCGCTTCCTCTTCCTCCTCGTCCTCCCCGCTGCTGCCGAAGGCATCGATGATGGCCAGCACGAAGAGCGCTGTCATCACGATGGCCGAGGCCACACACCAGGGGCAGATCGCATGGATCACGAAGAGCTCCAGGTAGGTCAGATAGGCCGAGTAGAGCACGCCCACCAGCGTGGTCAGGAAGAAGAGCTGGCGCGCCACCCAGGCCAGGTTAGCCCAGTTGTTGCGCTTGACCAGATAGAGCGCCAGGAGGACCAGATAGCCCAGCAGGCCCCAGATGGCCACCGGCACGCCCAGCAGCTCAGCATAGGGGCTGGTCTGCACCGCCTCGCAGTCGCCCACGCCCGCGCAGTAGGGCTTGATGCCAAACAGCTTGACGTAGGTCAGGTAGGAGGCGATGACAATGCCAGCTACGATCAGGATCAGCATCAGCCGATCCAGCCAGGCGCGACGGCCGCTCATGGCTTCTGCACCCCTTGCGCCGCCAGCGCGGCATCGATGGCCGTGCGCAGGTCGCTCAACGTCGGATTGGCCACCCGCTGGCCGGCCACGTAGATGGTGGGGGTCGAGTTGACGCGCAGTTGGCGGGCTTCGGCCACGTCATCCTGCACCGTCTGGGCATGTTCCTGGCGGCTGAGGCACTGATCGAACTTGTTGACATCCAGCCCCAGCGCCTGCGCCATGGCCTTCAGCCGGATCTGCGTGAAGGTCGAGCCCTGGCCCTGCTTGCCCTGCTCCTGGAAGAGATAGTCATGCATCTCCCAGAACTTGCCCTGGTCGGCCGCGCATTCCGAGGCCCAAGCGGCGTTGGTGGCGCTGGGCTCGTGCTGCGGCAGCGGCATGTGCTTGTACTCGAAGCGCACCAAACCGGTCTTGACGTACTCCTCCTCCAGCGCTTTGGCGGTGCTCTGCGAGAAAGTCCCGCAGGCGGGGCACTCGAAGTCGGCGAACTCCGTGACCACCACCTTGGCCTCCGGGGAGCCCTTCACGTTGCGATCGATCATCTCCGCCGGCAGCGAGCTGCTCAACGTCGGCGGCGCAGCTACCTGCGCCTGCGTGCGGTTGTTGACCACGATCAAAGCGCCGACGACGATCACAACGACGATCGCGGCGATGATCAGATACATCTGGCTGCGCTGCTGCTTGCGCTGCTTGACCGACTTGCGCTGCTTGGACTGCGACGCCGTCACCTGGCTGGTTTGGGGCGTCGACGCTGGGATATTCGGGGACTTCGCCTTCTTCTTGGTAGCCATACACTCCTCAGCTTGAAATGATTTGATAGCGCCTTTTTTGGCAGGGGCAGATTATACCACGAAGGCCAGTCAGGCAAAAATCAGAAAAAGTAAGCCATCTCCCATCTTTGACAAAGCGTTGCTTTGGGGTAAGATACCCAACGGCCTGTGGCAGACTCTCCGCCGAGCCGCCAGGTGGCCTATTGATTCATGACCAGTCAGCGCCTGTTCCTTGAGCCCCGCATCAGCCTGCTGCCGCCAGTTGCGCCCCTGATCCCAGTCGCACTGCTGGGGGTTGTTCTCCTGGTTGCCCTGCTGCCGCCCATGACCAGCGGCCTGCTCCTGGCTGCCGCTGGGCTGGCGCTGGCGGTGTTGATCCGCCCCTGGCTTGGATTGCCGCTGACGGCGCTGATCGCGCCCTTTGCCGCCCTGCGGCCGCTGCCCTTGGGCGGCCTGCCGGTGGATGGGGCTGACCTGGCGCTGGCCTTGACGCTGGCGGCCTGGCTGGCGCAGGGAGTGGCGCAGCGGCGCATCGTGCTGCCGCGCGCCCCGCTGACCTGGCCCATGCTGGCGCTGCTGGCGGCCCTGGGCCTGTCGCTGCTGGCGGCCCCCTCCTACCGCGAGGGGCTGCCGGAGCTGCTCAAATGGCTGCAAGTGCTGGCGCTTTATCTGGCCGCGGCGGTGCTGCTGACCCGCCGGCGGGCCGGCTGGCTGATCGCCGCCCTGCTGGCGGCTGGCGTCGGCCAGGCGTTGCTGGGGCTGCACCAGTTTCTGACGCAGACCGGGCCTGAGGCCTTTATCTTGCCGGGCGGCTTCATGCGCGCCTATGGCGCCTTTCGCCAGCCCAACCCCTACGCTGGCTACCTGGGCCTGGCGGCGCCGTTGGCCATCAGCCTGGCGCTGTGGAGCTGGCGCGGCAGCTTGGGCAAGGCCCGGCGTGCCCACGGGCTGCGGCTGGCCTTGACAGCCGCAGCAGGGCTGATCAGCCTGGGCCTGCTGGTCAGTTGGAGCCGCGGCGCGTGGCTGGCCTTCGGCGCGGCGCTGGCCGTGGTGCTGCTGGCCCAGGCCCGCCGTGCGGCGCCGGCCATGCTGGCCCTGGCTGTCCTGGCCGCGCTGACGCTGGGCCTGCTGGGCGCCGCTGACCTGCTGCCCCCGGCCATCGCCGGCCGGCTGGGCGCGTTGCAAGACTATGTCGGCCTGGTCGATGTGGCCCGCACCGAGGTCACCGACGCCAACTTTTCGGTCGTCGAGCGCATCGCCCACTGGCAGGCCGCGCTGGACATGTGGCGCGATCATCTGTGGCTGGGCGTCGGCGCGGGCAACTACGCCGTGGTCTATGAGCAGTACAACCTGCCGCGCTGGTACCAATCGCTGGGCCACGCCCACAATGTCTACCTGAACTTCGCGGCCGAGGCCGGGCTGCTGGGCCTGCTGGCCTATGGCTGGTTCTGGCTGGCCGCGCTCTGGCAGGGGCTGCGCTGCGCTGCGCAGCGCAACCGCCTGGCCTCGGCTGTGGGCGCGGGCGTGTTGGGCGGGCTGGTTGCGGCCAGCGTACACAATTTCTTCGACAACCTCTGGGTGCAGCACATCTATCTGACCCTGGCGCTGCTCCTGGGCCTGTTGACATCATTCTGTCCTGCTGAGCCCTCTGCGGCGCAGCACACCTGCACCGTCGGCGCGGATGCGCCCTCCGAATCCATGCATGTCCCAATCACTCAACCCTGAGGTGCTGTTGTCATCTCGTCACCGCATCATCAACCGGGCCTCGTCGGTCACCGGAATCAGCCCCAGGGAGCTCACCCGCTTCCTGAAATTCGCCATCGTCGGCGCCATCGGCATGTTGGTCGATCTGGCCGTGCTGACCTTCTGCCGCGAGGTGCTGGGATTCCCCCTCTCGCTGGCGGTGGGGATGGGGTTCACGGTCGCGGTGATCAGCAACTTCACCTGGAACCGGCTGTGGACCTTTCCTGAAAGCCGCGACCGTCCGGTGGCCGCCCAGTTGGGCCAGTTTGCCTTCATCAACCTGATCGGCCTGGGGCTGAACGAGCTCATCGTGCTGGGGCTGCACCCCCTGTTCAGCGACTTCCTGCCCGATCCGCCCGCCTATCTGGCGGCCAAGATCATCGCCATCGGCGTGGTGCTCTTCTGGAACTACGGCGCCAACCGCATCTGGACCTACCGCGGGATTCACTGAGAGCCTTCGCCAGAACACCCAACCGTGCGCATCGTCATCGACTACACACCTGCCGTCCACCAAGGGGCGGGGATCGGCCGCCACACGCGCGGCCTGATCAGCGCGCTGGCGCCGCTGACCGCCGGTCACGACGTTACCCTGTTGGTCTTCGGCGCGCCGCCGGGAGAGCCGGCCAGCGCGCCGCCCGGCCTGACAGTGCGCACCCTGCCGCTGCCCAACCGCTGGCTCACCGTGGGCTGGCACCGGCTGCGGATCCCCCTGCCCGTGGAGCTGCTGAGCGGCGCGACGGACCTGTACCACGCCTCCGATTTCGTGTTGCCCCCCCTGCGCCGGGCCCGCGGCCTGCTGACCGTGCATGACCTGAGCTTCGTCACCGCGCCTGAATGCGCCGACGCCGGCCTGCGCGCCTACCTGAGCCGCGTCGTGCCCCGCTCGGCGGCCCGCGCCGATCACATCCTGGCCGACAGCCAGAGCACTCGCCGCGATCTGATCGACCTCCTGGGGGTCGCCCCGGAGAAGGTCACGGTGGTCTATCCCGGCGTCGAGGCCCGCTTCCAGCCAGAGCACGATCCCGCGGCCCTGCACCGGGTGCGCGCCCGCTATGGGCTGGGGGATCAGCCGTTCATCCTGGGGGTCGGCACCCTGGAGCCGCGCAAGAATTGGCCGGCGCTGATCCTGGCCTGGGAGCGTCTGCGCAAGACCGGCCATCTGCCCCATCATCTGGTCATCGCCGGGGGCAAAGGGTGGATGGTGGAGGAGATCTTCCGGGTGGCCCAGGCCAGCCCCCTGGCCCAAGACATCCACTTCACCGGCTTCGTGGCCGATGAGGACCTGCCGGCGCTCTACGCCGCGGCCGACCTTTTCGCCTTTCCCTCGCGCTACGAAGGCTTCGGCATCCCGGTGATCGAGGCCATGGCCTGCGGCACGCCGGTGGTCTGCGCCGACAACTCCTCGCTGCCCGAGGCCGCGGGCGAGGCCGCGCTGCTGGTGAACTGCGACGACATCGAGGGGCTGGCCACGGCCATGGGGCGGCTGATCGGGGAAAGCGCGCTGCGCGCCCGTCTGCGCGCCGCCGGGCTGGCCCAGGCCGCCCGCTTCACCTGGGACGCGGCCGCGGCCGTCCTCTGGCAAACCTATCAGCAGGTCTGTTATGCCTCGTAGCGTGCGCCGTTGGCTGGCCGGACCGCATGTTGCCGTCGGGCTGATCCTGCTCGGCTGGCTGCTGGCGGCCGCGGGCTACTGGGGACCGTGGATTCCCGCCGGGCCGGCCGGGCTGCGGGTGTTGGGCCTCGATCTGGCGGAATATGTCAAGTTCATCGCCGAGGTGCGCAGCGGCCAGATCGCCCTGACGCGCGAGTATTTCTATCTGCCGTTGCTTGCGTTGAGCCTGAGCCTGAGCCTGTTGGCTCATCGTCGGGAGCTGCGCCTGCCGCTCTGGGCGCGCTGGACGCTGAACCTGTTGGCGATTCCGGCGGCGTTGGCCATGCTGCCCCCCGCCTGGACCCCGCCCCTGCTCCTGACGCCGGAGTTCATCAAGCAGAGCGTGGCCATGGCCGCCTGTCTGGTGTTGGCGCTGCTCTCCTATCCCCTGCTGCGTCGCCTGCCGGCCTGGGCGGCCACGGCGGCCGTCATTGTCCTGGCCATCCTGGCCACCCTGCCGCCGCTCGCCGCCTTCGCCTCCCTCTCCCCCGCGCTGGATGCCATCTACCATCGCAGCTTGCCCCCCGGCCGCGGCCTGTGGCAGATGCCGCTGGGCTTCCTCCTCCTGGCCATCGGGACCGGCCGAGCCCTGCTGCGCCGCCGGCCCTGAGCGCCCCCCCCATCCGATTTGAAAATTGCCGCACAGGCCGGTCTGACCTGAAAACAGCCGCTTTCGCCCGGTCCGGTCTCCCCTCGCTCGGGCCGGTCTCCTGACCGAGCCCACCACCTCCACGCTCGGGCCGGTCTCCCGACCGAGCCCGCCTTTGCCGGCTGCGCGCCCCGCACATGGACGCCTGACTTGCAAGCAATCGCACAGGCCGGTCTCCCCACGCTCGGGCCGGTCTCCTGACCGAGCCCGCCTTTGCCGGCTGCGCGCCCCGCCCATGGACGCCTCGATTCGCATAGCGTCTTGTCAGTCTGAGCAAAACGACCTGATCAAAGGGCATAGTCATCTTGACTACGCGAAAATCAGCGCACTGACAGGCCAACAGAGGATTTCCACACCTGCCCCTGCCCCACACTTCGGCGCAAGCGCAGGTCTCAGAAGCCTACTCAACCAACGGAAGACGCGCCCGTGGATTGAGTAGGCCGCCGGAGGGTTTCGATACGCCTCAGAAGGCTACTCAACCAACGGAAGACGCGCCCGTGGATCGAGTAGGCCGCCGGAGGGTTTCGTTACGCCTCAGAAGGCTACTCAACCAACGGAAGACGCGCCCGTGGATTGAGTAGGCCGCCGGAGGGTTTCGTTACGCCTCAGAAGGCTACTCAACCAACGGAGGATACGACTCCCGCCCACCACACACTCCGGGTTACGCATTACGCATCACGCATTACGCCCCCCCCCCATACCCAAAACCAATCCCCACCCTCACACACTCCGAGTTACGCATTACGCATCACGCATTACGTGTCACCAGCCTCACCTCAAACCGCCCGCTAACCGTGTCATACAGGCCAAAGCTGGGCGCGCCGAAGCGGCCCATGATCTCGCCGGGGTTGGCCAGCAGCCCGCGTCCCACCTGCTCGACCGCAGCCTGGTGATTGTGGCCGTAGCAGACCAGATCGAACTGGCCCGACTCGGCCAGGCGACGGGCGATCTCCGGGTAGTGGTTGACCGCCACCAGCCGGCCGTCCAGGGGCAGCTCGGCATATTGGCCGTACAGGGTGACATTGCCCG
>JAKQCW010000282.1 GCA_029558955.1 Chloroflexota bacterium | reverse complement strand
GGCGCGCCGAGCTTCACTCGCACCAGCAGGGCGAGCAGACCGATGAAAGGCAGCAGCAAGACCAGCGCGGCCAGCGCCAGCGTCACATCCAACAGACGTTTGCCAATTCTGCGATACATGATCTGGGCTCAGAAGGGAGGGTCGAGGTCAGCCGGGGTAGGCCTGCTTTGGCCCATCCAGCAGCGCCGCTGAAACGGCGTCGTTGAGCAGGGCTGTGCAGTGAGCGGTGCTGTAATTCGTCAGCGCGGCTGTCCGGGACTGGCTTTGCAGCCGCGCCAAGGCGGTGGGGTCGGCCAGCAGGCCGCGGATCCAGGCGGCGATGGCCTGCGGCTGATCGGGCTGGAAGTTGACGCCGCAGTCGTGACGGGCGATGGTGTCGGACAGGTCGTTGGGCGGCCGGCTGATGCCCAGGATGGCGTTGCCCGTGGCCATCAGCGCGTAGCTCTTGCTGGGCATGGACAGCCCCTCGTAGCCCGCGCCCAGGGTGACGATGCCGATGTGGCCGCTGCTCAGGGTTTGGGGCAGGCGGGCGGCCGGCTGCAAGGGCAGCAGGCGCAGGGTGGGCGTCTCACCGCTGGCCATGGCCGCCTCGACCAGGCCGCGTTTGCTGCCCTCGCCGATGATCAGGAAGGCGATGCGTGGCTCGTCGGCCAGCAGGCGCGCCGTCTCCAGGATCGTCTCGATGGCGTGGGTGGCGCCGAGATTGCCGGAATAGAGCACCACCAGCTTCTCTTCCAGCCCTTGCTCCTGGACGAAGGGGTTCTGCTGGCGCGGCCAGGGCTTGAGCCAGTCGACATCGACCCAGTTGGGCGCCACCAGCAGCGGCAGCGGTCCCTCGCCCGCCATCTCGCACAGCACAGCCGCCATGTGGTCGCCCAGGGTGATGACCAGGTCGGCGTTGCGCAGCGCGCCTGCGTGGCTGCGCCGCCAGAGGCGATAGAGCGGGTGTTTAGGGCCAGCCAGCCCCATGGGGGCCAGGATCTGCGGGTAGATGTCCCATTCCAGCAGGCCGTAGCGCCGCCCCTGCACTCGGCGCAGCCAGCGCGCAGCCAGCGGCATCAGCGGCGGGTTGGTCACCACGAAGAGCGGAACCTGGTCCCTGCGACGCAGGAGCTGTCCTGTGGCGGCGAGGGTGAAACGGCTCCACGTGACCAGCCGGCTGGCCGCGCTGCTGTTGTCGTAGGGGGGGAGGCGACGCACGGTGACGTCTGCGCCCACCCTGTCCGGCGCGTTGCCGCTCCACAGCTCGATGGGGCCGCTGGCGGCCGCCAGGCTGGCCAGCCAATCCATGAAGGCCGGCCCCACGCTTTGGTTGAGAACGATGAGAGAGGTAGCCAAGATGGTCGGTAGATCGGCAGGCAGGAAGGCGGGAGTGGGCCGCCCTGCCAGCGGTTATTTCTGGATCAGATAGTTGCCGATGGCCAGCGCATCCATGCGAGTCCGTTGGAAGCAGTCGATGGCCTGGTCCGGCGTGCAGACGATGGGCTCGTTCTCGTTGAAGGAGGTGTTGAGCACCACGGGCGTGCCGGTTTCGGCCTCGAAAGCCTTGATCAACTGCCAGTAGCGCGGGTTCACCTCCCGGCTGACCGTCTGCAGGCGGCCGGTGCCATCCACGTGGGTCACAGCCGGGATCTCGGCCTGCTTTTCGGGCAGCACGTTGTAGACTTTGATCATGAAGGGGTCGGGATAGCTCTGGTCGAAGTAGTCGCCGGTCGCCTCTTCCAGGATCGACGGCGCGAAGGGCCGAAAGGGCTCGCGGTGTTTGATGCGGGCGTTGAGAATATCCTTCATGTCGGCGCGGCGCGGGTCGGCGATGATGCTGCGGTTGCCCAGGGCGCGCGGCCCCCACTCCATGCGCCCCTGGAACCAGCCCAGCACATTGCCTTCGGCGACAAGATGGGCGGCTTCGGCGGTCAGCGCCTGCTCGTCCAGCTCCCGATAGGCCAGATCGCAGCGGCGCAGCGCGTCGGCGACCGCGTCGTTGCTGTAGCGCGGGCCGGTGTAGGCGTTTTCCTGCACGAAGACGCGCGGCTGGCCCAGCACCTGGTGATAGATGTAGTAGCAGACGCCCAGGCTGGTGCCCGCGTCGCCGGCCGCCGGCTGGATGTAGATCTCCTCGAACGCGCTGTTGGGCAGCACCTTGCCGTTGAAGGCGCTGTTTAACGCCACGCCGCCGGCCATCACCAACGCCTTCTGGCCGCTCTCCCGTTGCAGCTTGTTGACCAGGGCAAACTCCGCTTCCTCCAGCATGGCCTGCAGGCTGGCAGCCACATCCTGGTGCTGGGGGGTAATCTCGCCGCGCGGCGCGCGCGGCTCGCCCAGCAGTTCGACCATCCTGGCGGAGAACATGGTGGGCACGAACGGCTCGTCCTCCTCCCAGGTCATCAGGCTGCCCTTGCCGCTGAGCTCGAAATAGTCCAGGTCCAGCTCGAAGGCGCCGTCGCGCTGGATGCGCACCATGCGCCGGAACTGGTCCATGTAGCGCGGCGCGCCGTAGGGCGCCAGCCCCATGACCTTGCCCTCATCGCCGTACTTGGGGAAGCCCAGCCACTGTGAAACAGCGGTGTAGAGATAGCCCAGCGAATGGGGGAAATTGACCGCGTCCGAGACCGTCAGCGTGTTGCCCTGGCCCGCGCCCCACATGGTGCTGACGAAATCGCCCATGCCATCCACCGAAAGAATGGCCGCCTCGTCGAAGGGGGAGACGAAGAAGGCCGAGGCCATGTGGGCGCGGTGGTGTTCCACGTTGTGGAACTGCGCCTTGAGGCTGGTCGGGTCCAGGGCCAGTTTCGCGCTGAAAACCCCTTTCAGGTCGCCCACCTTGCCGGCGTTGGCCAGCCGATCCTTGATCAGGTTGAGGCTGGGCCGGCGGCGCAGGGTGTAGAGTACCTTCTTCATCAGGTTGGCGCTGGGGTTGCGTGCGATGCCGATGTGGTCCAGATCCTGCGGCTGGATGCCGGCCTCAGCCAGCACAAAGGCGATTGCCTGGGTGGGAAAGCCGGCCCAGTACTTGATACGGGTGAAGCGCTCCTCCTCGGCCGCGGCGATGAGCTG
>JAKQCW010000234.1 GCA_029558955.1 Chloroflexota bacterium | reverse complement strand
ACGTTGGCCTCGCCCAGCCGGTCGCCCACCGCCCGGAACAGCGTCAGCGCCTCCCCGTAGCGGGCCAGCGCCTCCTCCGTCTGCTTCAGGAAATACAGCACGTCGCCCTGCGCCTGGAGCACGTTGGCCTCGCCCAGCCGGTCGCCCACCGCCCGGAACAGCGTCAGCGCCTCCCCGTAGCGGGCCAGCGCCTCCTCCCGCTGAGCCAGAAAGGCCAGCACGTCGCCCTGCGCCTTGAGCACGTTGGCCTCGCCCAGCGCTGCATCGGGTGTGCTGGCAAGCGAGTGGGCCAACAGACGGTACAGCCGCAACGCCGTAGCCAGGTGGTCCAGCGCGGCGTGGTGGCCGTAGCCGCGCATGGCCGCATCACCTGCCTGATAGTGGGCTTCAGCCTCGGCCAGCGTCAGGCCGGACTGAGCATAGGCGCGCGCCGCCTCCGCATAGGCCGACTCGCTCTCCAGCCACCGGCGCGGCATGGATCGCTCATACACCCCGGCAAGGTCATACCACGCGTCGCCAATCGCTTCGAAGTTTGGACGCGGCAGGTCGTGCAGCTCCTGGATACGATCGTTCAGGAAGGCGATCTGTTGGTCGCGCTGGCGCCCCTCGCTCTCCGGCAGATAGGGGCGACGGCGGCGGGCGGCGAATTCCGGGCCGGTTGTCGCCAGACCGGCAGTCGGGTGAGCACGGCTGGCGGAGCTGTTGTCCGCCGCCACGTGCGACCCCCCTGGGAAGTAGTAGACTCCGCTCAGACGCGAGTAGAAGTTGGGCGCCGCCTCGGAAAGCTGGCGCCGCTCACGCTCACTGGTCCAGAATATCAGACGGTGGGGGTGTCTGGCCAGCGCGTCGCGCTGGATATCCAGAAAGCCGGCCAGCTCGGCCAGCTGCCGGCCGATGCCGTGGAATGAGAGAACCGGTGCGTCGCCGTTGAGATCGATGCGCCGCACGATGCGCAACGGATCGGGTGTCTCCTCCCTGTCCAACGCGATTTCGATCAGGGGAAGCGGCGCAACAGCCTGCCGCAGGTCTTCTACCATCAGACGCTGCACATCGCTGCTCTCATAGACTGCCAACGTCCAGGCGCCGCGCGCCAGTCGCAGCAGCGTGGCCATCCGCCGCAAGCTGGAAGCGCGTGTCTCCAGAACCTGGGCTGGAGACAGGGTGGCCGACGACGGGATCAGGTCAGTGATCGCCGGTAGTTGGCCCGCCATCGTCGCCCTCCACGTAGTAGTCAAGCAGTCCCCACAGCGCCGGATGGACGTCGCACCATTGTACGTCGTTGGAGTACTCGATCAACGCACCCTTGTAGAGCAACTGCTGGATCTCCGCTTCGTTGCTCAGCAAGCGGTCGATGTGACGCCTCTTCAACAGTCGCCACTCCGTCAATGTCAGGTTTGCCGCCAGCTCGCGCCGCAGGTCCTTGATCGCGTTGCGGACGTCTGCGAGTTCGATGGACGTGGCGTGAGCGCTGCGTTCCAGGGCATAGATGGCGGCGCTGTTGACCAGTTTCACCAACTGAACGGCGATGCCGCCGCTTGCCATAACCATCTGCTCCAGGGCGTCTTCCGCAACCAGGTTCGACTCCATCCGACTGAGAACGATCTGGCGCAGCGCCCGTCGCCCCTCAGGATCATCGTCGCTATTGACGTGACGCAGACTCAGGTTGGAGAGGAATTTGTCGTCGTTGAACGCGCTGAGCACTGTCTGGTAGTCGTCAGAGTAGCGCAGCGCCAGGGGAAAGGTATAGATCATGGCTGCATGCGGCGCAAGGATGGTCGGTGCATGGTCGCGAAAGATGTGACGGGCAGCATCGAGGTCGACCTTGTCCAGCCCCTCCACTACCAACAGCAGACGTTTGGGATTCAGGTGCTTCTCCGCCTCCCCGATCACCCAGTTCAGACGCCGGATCAGCTCTGGCATCTCCCGGTCGACGAAGGCGTTGAGTTGCTCACGGGTGAAGGCCGACTGGCTGACACCGACCTCGATCTCGCCCAGCAGCGTGCTGAGGGAGGCCATGGTGTTGACCTCGCCCGGCTTCCCCAGGCTGAACCCCGCAACCTTCTCCCGCCACCAGTCGGCTAACGACTGCCAACCCTCACGCAATGGGTCGGTGGCCGGTCGCCCGATCAGATTCTGGTCGATACAATGACGCGTGATTTGCGTGCTGAGGGCCAGCATCAGGTCTTCGTAGCGCATTGTCGAACGGCCGGTCACCGTCAAGGCGTCGAAGCCGATGGTGTGAAAGCTCCCCTGTATCTCTTCGGCCAGCCTGTTGAGCTCAGTGCTCTTGCCCGTGCCGCGATGTCCAACGAAGAGGATCTTCTGTGGTTCGCGTTGCGCTTCCAGTGCGATCCTCAGTCGCGCCCGCGGCGTGCCGGCGCGCTCGACAAACCACGATCGCAGATGCTGACCGCGCAGGGCCTCCTTGGGATCGAAATATACCACCACCTGTTTGAGGTCAATCGCCTTCAAGGCACGCTCCTTTTGTGAAGCACTTGCGCACGGTGAACCGCGGCGATAAAAGTATACAACTGATTCGGTCCAGACACAACCTGTTACTTTTTTGGAGCAGCAAGGTTGGCCTTGCCAGCTGGCTGCCGCAGCAGTTCCCAGCGCAGCACGTGCAGCTCCGGCGCTTCCAGGTCGAGACGCAGCCGGATGCGGCAATGGCCATCAACGCCCATCGCCCTGTCCCAGGCTTCCTTGGGGGGCGGATCGGCCAGCAGCCAGCGATACAGCGCCTCGCCGGCGGCGGCGCCGAAGTCGGACGGCTGCGGCCGCGCCTTCGCGTCCAGATGGCCACGCGGGAACTGGCGGCCATCGACGGTGAACTCGACGGGATAGCGATCCCCCGCGCGCGGCAGGATGCGGATTTCGAGGTCGGCGTAGGTGGGCTGGGATGGAGTCACGGTTTCCTCGCTACAGGACGCAATCCAGGTAGTTGTCCGGGGTAATCAGCGCAAACTCGGCCTCAGGATAGGCGCCGGGAGGCTCGTAGATGCGTGGGATCATGATGTCAGTGTATGCCAGTCCACGAATCTCGCCAAATCTATGGAATGCTATTCCATGGATTTGGCGAGATTCGTGGATTAGCTATGGTTGACCAAGGGCAGCCGGCATCGTATCGACCAGATGTGGCTGGCTCGGTCGGAGACCGGCCAGAGCGGGGGTACACGTCGGCCTTAATCGGTCTTCACTCACTGCTCAAGCCGGTTCCGTGAACCGGCGGCGTTGTTGGGCGCACACCCGGTGGATCACGGATCCGCCGGGAGCAGGTAGACTGAGGAGTTATTTACGCCAACCTGTACTAGAACACGTCGCTTAAATCGGTCTTCACTCACTGCTCAAGCCGGTTCCGTGAACCGGCGGCGTTGTTGGGCGCACACCTGGCGGATCACGGATCCGCCGGGTGCAAGGGTTGTTTGACCGCATGCAGAGGTTTGTGCTACTATTGCGCACTTCCTGGCCCCAGATCCGGGCTATCGAAGCAAAATTAACGCTGTTCCGAGGAGAGAATCCCCATGAGGTCGCCGCTTTCCATTGCTTGCACCGCACTGATCCTTGCTGCTGCGCTGTTGGCCGCCGTTGCTTTTCCAGCCCAGGCAGGTTTCGAAGCGCCAGTCCCGCTCAACCCCAACGATCCCGGCGCTGATCTGCGCATCCGCTTCCTGGCTGACCAGCAGCCAGCCGAGGCCCTGGCGCCGCAGGCCATGACTCCTTGTGTGGGCGGCATGGCGGGCAGCTACCCGTGCAACAACATCGACCTGGGCGCATTTCTGCCCAACGCCGCCATCGGCGGCGGCAGCGCCAGCAGCATCTGGGGGTGGACCGATCCGCTCACCGGCAAGGAATATGCCCTGATGGGCCGCACCAACGGCACCTCTTTCGTCGACATCACCGACCCGGCCAACCCGATCTACCTGGGCAACCTGCCCACGGCTACGTCCAGTTCCTCCTGGCGCGAGCTGAAAGCCTATGAGACCTACGCCTACATCATCTCGGACTCCAACGGCTCCCACGGCATGCAGGTGTTCGACCTGACGCAACTGCGCAACGTGACCAGCCCGCCGGTGACCTTCACGGCTCCGCGCTACACGCTCTTCGGCAGCGCCCATGACATCACCATCAACCCGGACACCGGCTACCTGTACGTGACCGGCATCTCCACGGGCGGCGCGAATGCCTGCTCCGGCAGCCTGCACATGATTGATGTCAGCGACGCGGGCAATCCCACCTTTGCCGGCTGCGCGGGCAGCGCCTATACCCACGACACCACCTGCGTCGTCTACCACGGCCCCGACGCGCAGCACCGCGGCAAGGAAATCTGCATCAACTCCAATGGGAACCAGAGCAACGGCGGTCAGGTGGTAGTGATGGACGTGACCAACAAGGCCGCGCCCGCGCTGATCTCGGCCCGCAGCTACGCCGGCGCGGGCTACGTCCACCAGGGCTGGCTGACCGAGGATCACCGCTACTTCTACCTGGACGATGAACTGGACGAGATGAACTTTGGCCACAACACCAAGACCTACGTTTGGGATATGGTCGACCTGGACAACCCGGTGCTGGTGCACACCTACAATGGCCCCACCACGGCCATCGACCACAACCAGTTCATCGTGGGCAATCGCTCCTACCAGGCCAACTACCGCGCCGGGCTGCGCATCCTGGACATCTCCAACCCGCTGGCGCCTTTCGAGAGCGCCTATTTCGACACCTATCCGGCCAACAACAACGCCAACTTCAACGGCGCCTGGGGCAACTACCCCTTCTTCGACAGCGGCGCGGTGATCGTCAGCAGCATCGGCGAGGGGCTGTTCGTGTTGCTGCCGCGCCCCCTGTGTACCTGGCGCGACCTGGATTGCTCCTGCCAAGTCGACGCGCTGGACCTGACACTGGCGGCTCAGAGTTGGAACTGCGGCCTGGGCGACGCCTGCTACCGCGCGCGCGTCGACCGCGACCGGGACGGCCTGGTGACGGTGGCCGATATGATGCAGTTCAGCGCCGAATGGGGCTGGACCTGCCCGGCGCCGTGACGCCTTTTATGAGCAGCAGCGGCAGATAGATGCTGCGCTGCGCCGGCGGCGTGACCACACCCAGGCTCAGCCGGGTCACAAAGACATCGCCGCCGCCGTTGTACAGCCTGTCGAAGGCCAGCGGCGTGACCGGGAAATCGTCCGACGTGGTGCTGCCGGTGACGATCACCTGGCCCATGCCATCGGCCGCAACGCCCAGCGCCTGATCCAGACTGTCGCCGCCCAAGTAGCTGCCGTAGATCAGCCGTGCACCATCCCCTGACAAGCGCAGCACCATGGCATCGCTCGGCCCGCGCAGGGTCGTGGACAGGGCCAGATCGGTGGTCGGCAAGTCAGGCGAGGTGGTCCGGCCGGCGATGATGGCCGTGCCGTCGCCGACAGCAGTGCTCAGCGCCGCGGCCCCGTCGTCGCCGCTGCCGCCCAAATAGGTTGAAAAAAGGAGCGCGCGGCCGTCAGGCGCTATCTTCGTCGCAAAACCGTCCTGGCCGCCCAACGGGCCGCTGGCCAGCGCTCCGGCCGTAGTCGGGAAATCGGCCGATTGAGTGCTGCCCACGATCAAAGCACGGTTGGCATCCAGCGTCAGCGCGGCCGGCCGATCCTGGCCGCCGCCGCCCAGATAAGCGGCGTAGTCCAGCCGGCCTGCGGCCAGGTCGAGCCGGTAAACGAAGCCGTCGGTGTTGCCGCCGTAGACCGGGCCGAACACGCCGGGCGTCGTCGGAAAATCGGCCGAGTTGGTCCAACCGACGGCAAAGACGAGACGCCCACCCCCGCCGTCGGTCGAGCCGACTTGAACCCCCACCGCTTCCTCCTGGCCGGCCCCGCCGAGATAGGAGCCATAGAGCAGGGCCGAGCCGGCGGCATCGAGCTTGACCAGGAAGGTGTCGCGCTGGCCGGCCAACGCGGGCTGCACCGCGCCGGGCACAACCGGAAAATCCACGCTCCATGTGCCGCCCACCACGTAGACGTTGCCCTGTTGGTCGACGGCAATGGCGCGGCCCACATCCCAATCGCTGCCGCCGATGAAAGTGCAGTAGGCCAGTCCGCTGCCGTCGGCGCGAATCTTGACCACGAAAGCGTCGGTCTCGCCCTGGTAGACGGGCTGATAGCCGGGGACGCTGCCGAACACCGTGCAGAAATCCTCGGATCGGGTATAGCCGGTGATGTAGGCGTTGCCCAGCGGATCAACGGCCACGGCATAGGCCTCGTCTTCGGCGAACAGGGTCAGGGCATTGAACCAGTAGGCGTAGTCCAGCGATGCGCCGTCAGCGGCAAAGCGGGCAGCGAAGGCGTCGACGCCGTGCAGCGACGCCCTGGCCGGCTGGCCGGCCGGGAAGTCCACGCCCGAGGTCATGCCGACCACCACCACCCGGCCCAACGCATCGACGCCAACGCCGTGGCCCTGGTCCTCGGACTCGCTGCCCAGGAAGCTGCTCCACACCCAGGGCAAATCGACCGGGCCGGCGGCAGCCAAACAAAGTGCAATCACAAGCAAGATATTCGCCAGCATTCGTCTCACCAATCGCGCGGAATATGGACCGGCAGGTGCAGCTCACGCTGCCGCGCTGAGCTCACCAGCGTCCGTTCGGGTCGGGCGAGCATACCATCAGGAGAACCCCAATGCAAAAACTGTTGACGGCCATCGCCGCCCTCTTGGTTCTGACCACCATGCCCATCGCGGCCGCACCGGCTGTGCCCAGCGGCCGGGTGCAGTGCAGCAACGGCAGCGCGGCCGGCTATCCCTGTCGCAACGTGAACCTGCTGTCGCATCTGCCCCTCTCCGGGCTGGGCGCGTCCTCCGCGGCCATCAAGGCCAACAAGCATTGGGGGTGGACTGACCCGCAAACCGGCCGCGACTATGTGCTGTTCGGCCTGACCAACGCGCTTTCCTTCGTGGACATCACCGACCGCGAGAATCCGGTGCTGGTCGGCAACCTGCCCAGCCACCAGGGCGCTTCTCCTTACCGCGATATGGCTGTCTACGGCAATGCCCTGTACGTGGTAGCCGACACGCCCACGACGCACGGCTTGCAGATTTTCGATCTGCGCCAATTGCGCAGCGTGGCCAGCCCGCCCGTCACCTTTGCCGAAACCGCGCACTACGACGGCTTCACGGCCGGCCATAGCCTCTGGATGAACGAGGCCAGCGGCTATCTAGCCATCTTCCGCACCACTGGCGACGCCTGCCAGAACGGCGTGCATGTGGTCGACGTGCGCAACCCGTGGCAGCCCAGCTTCGCCGGCTGCTTTGGCCAGAACGATACGCCCCTCTCCACCGGCGTCTGCCTGTTGTACGACGGGCCGGACACGGACTACACGGGCCGGGAGATCTGCTTCGTGGGCAGCGACGACAACGTCAGCATCTTCGACGTGACCGACAAGAGCCAGCCGGCGCGCGTGGCCAGCTTCACCTATCCCGGCATCGCCCGCGCCCACCAGGGCGACCTGACGGCCGACGGGCGCTTTTGGCTGATGGGCGACATGATGGATGAACACCACTACGGCTTCGACACCCGCACCTACGCCTTCGACGTCGCCGACCTGGACCAGCCGGTGGTGCTGGGACATTTCAGCCACCCCACCACAGCCATCGATCACGACCTGCAGATCGTGGGCCGCCGGGTCTATCAGGCCAACTGGCGGGCCGGGCTGCGGGTGCTGGACATCGCGGCGCTGCCGGGGCTGGACTGGCAAGAGCTGGGCTACTTCGACACCGTGCCGGACAGCGACAGCATCGGCCACACCGGCGCCTTCGCGCCCTACGTCTGGCCCGACGGCGTGGTGACGATCAGCGACACCGAGAGCGGGCTGTTCGTCTTGCAGCCGATGGTGGATTGGGTCTTCCTGCCGCTGCTCCTGAGGAATTAAGCCGCGCAGGTGCGGCTGTCAACCGGGCGTGCGCTTTGGCCAGATGTCCGGCTGAGAACCGCACCTGCGACTTGGAATCTGTCCATCTCGATCTTTCACGGCGCATAGGCTTCCACTTCCTCCTTGACCAGCGACAGCTTTGGCGTGGAGGAGGCTTCTTCGAACTCCACCCGATCGTAGACCTCGGCCAGGGGAAGCTGGCACTGAATCGACTCGATGGGCATCACGGCGTCCAGGCCGATGCTTTCGGAGAGGAGCCACAGGCCGCCCTCCTGACGCGTGAAACGCTCGATGTGGGGCCGGGCCTGGGAGATCAGCAGGTAGTCGGTCAGCGTCTCCAGTGTGCGGTACTGGACAAACTTCTCACCCCGGTCATAGGCCTCGGTGGACTTGGAGAGGATCTCGATGATGACGGTGGGGTTGAGCAGGGTGTCCAGTTCCTTGTCCTCGAAACGCGGCCGGCCGCAGACGATGGCAAGATCGGGATAGGTGTAGAGGCCGGTGGGGCTGACCTTGACCCGCATGTCGCTGTTGAAGACATCGCATGGGCGACCTTTTAGCTGACCCACAAACAGGTAAGCCAGGTTAGGTGCAATCTGCGCGTGCTGTCGGCTGGCGCCGGCCATAGCGAAGAGGTCGCCCCTGAAATACTCGTGCTTGATGTCGCTTTGCCGCTCGAAGGCCAGGTATTCGGTCGGCGTCAGGTAGAGTTTCGGTACTGCGCTCATAACTGTTTCCTCCTTCACCAAATCAGGACCGACGATGTTGATCGGGCGCATGGCTTGTTCAACGCGCTGATGCCGTCGCCGCCGGTCTTTGCTGGCGCTACATCCTGAACACGCCGTAGCGCGTCTCCTCCACCGGCGCGTTCAGGCAGGCGGAAAGCGCCAGACCCAGCACCTGCCGCGTCTCCGGCGGGTCGAGGATGCCATCGTCCCACAGGCGGGCGGTGGCGTAGTAGGGGCTGCCCTCGATCTCGTATTTCTCCAGCGTGGGGCGCTTGAACTCGTCCAGCTCGGCGGCGGTCATCAACGGCTGGCCGCGGCGGGCCAGTTGGTCCTGCTTGACGGTGGCCAGCACGTTGGCGGCCTGCTCGCCCCCCATGACGCTGATGCGGCTGTTGGGCCACATCCAGAGGAAGCGCGGGCCATAGGCGCGGCCACACATGCCGTAGTTGCCCGCGCCGAAGGAGCCGCCGATCACCACGGTCAGCTTGGGCACGGCCGCGTTGGCCACGGCGTGCACCATCTTGGCGCCGTCGCGCGCGATGCCGCCCTGCTCGTACTGCTTGCCCACCATGAAGCCGGTGATGTTCTGCAAGAAAAGCAGCGGGATGCGCCGGGCCGTACACAGCTCGACAAAATGCGCGCCCTTCAGCGCCGACTCGCTGAAGAGGATGCCGTTGTTGGCCACGATTCCCACCGGATAGCCCCAGATGCGGGCGAAGCCGGTCACCAGCGTCGTCCCATAGAGCGCCTTGAACTCGCGGAAGCGGCTGCCATCCACCAGGCGCGCGATCACCTCGCGCACGTCGTAGACCTCGCGGAAGGTGCGCGGCAGCACGCCGTAGAGCTCGGTCGGGTCGTAGAGCGGATCTTCGGGCGGGGCGATCTCCAGCGCGATCTGCTTGCGCGTGTTGAGGGTGGCCACGATGCCGCGCACGATCTCTAGCGCGTGCTCGTCGTCCAGCGCCAGATGGTCGGCCACGCCGGAGATGCGGGTGTGGACGTCCGCGCCCCCCAGTTCCTCGGCCGTCACCTCCTCGCCGGTGGCGGCCTTGACCAGCGGCGGCCCGCCCAGGAAGATGGTGCCCGTGCCCTTGACGATCACCGTCTCGTCGCTCATGGCCGGCACATAGGCCCCGCCGGCCGTGCAGGAGCCCATCACCGCCGCGATCTGCGGGATGCCGGCCGCGCTCATGGTGGCCTGGTTGTAGAAGATGCGGCCGAAGTCGTCCACGTCGGGAAAGACCTCATCCTGCATGGGCAGGAACGCGCCCCCCGAATCCACCAGGTAGATGCAGGGCAGGCGGTTCTCCAGCGCCACCTGCTGGGCGCGCAGGTGTTTCTTGACGGTCATGGGATAATACGTGCCCCCCTTGACCGTGGCGTCGTTGGCGACGATGAGACACTCGCGGCCGGCCACGCTGCCGATGCCGGTCACCATGCCCGCGCAGGGCGCGTCGCCGTCGTAAAGCTCGTGGCCGGCCAGCGGCGACAGCTCCAGAAAGGGGGAACCGGGGTCCAGCAGCTTGTCGATGCGCTCCCGGACGAAGAGCTTGCCCTGTTCGGCGTGGCGCTGCCTGGCCCGCTCGCCGCCGCCGCTGCGGGCCAGCGCCAGCCGGTCGCGCAGCTCCTCGGCCAGGGCGCGGTTGTGGGCCGCGTTGACTTGAAACTGGGGGTCTTGTGGGTCGATACGGGATTCGAGGACTTCCATAGTCGGCTCCCTGGGGTGCAAAGGAGGTGGACGCTCGCCCGCGGCCGCGAGCTGAGGCTATTTTACCACAGATGCCCCCGTTCTGCCGACCTTGCTGCTGCTGCAACAGCAATTCCAGATATGGGCGGAGTCGAGGTTTTAGCCGGGTCATGGGCGGAGTCGAGGCTTTAGCCGGGTCATGGGCGGAGTCGAGGCTTTAGCCGGGTCCGGCCGCCGTGAGTCGAGCGCGCCGACCCGCCTGAAGGCTCGACTCCAGTTTTGCAGCTATCAAACATGGGCGGAGTCGAGGCTTTAGCCGGGGCATGGGCGGAGTCGAGGCTTTAGCCGGGTCCGGCCGAAGACGCCAGGCCGCGCTCCCCCAATTCCTTCATCCCTTTTCCGACGCAGGCGGGGAGCGCCGGGCCGGAAAAATGACCCGTTTGGGTCATAGACCCTGCACAGCGTGCCTGTTATACTGCCTGTGTCAGTTGACTGTCGGGCTGGATTCGCCCGACTAGCCGAAAGACCTTCGACGGAGGTTACACCATGGACAGTATCAACACGGGCGATACCGCCTGGGTTCTGATCTCCACCACGCTGGTGCTGATGATGACCCCGGCGCTGGCGTTCTTCTACGGCGGAATGGTGCGCAAGAAGAACGTGCTCTCGACGCTGAACCTCAGCTTCATCATGATGGCGCTGATCAGCCTTCAGTGGATTCTGATCGGCTTCACCCTGGCCTTCGGCGCCGACATGGGAGGATTCGTGGGCGGGCTGGACTTTCTGGGCCTGGCCGGCGTGGGATCGGAACCGAACCCGGACTACGCCGCCACGATCCCCTTCCTGCTCTTCGCCGCCTACCAGATGATGTTCGCGGTGATCACCCCGGCCCTGATTTCCGGCGCATTCGTGGAGCGCATCCGCTTCAAGACCTTCCTGATCTTCAGCCTGCTGTGGGCAACGCTGGTGTACGACCCGGTGGCCCATTGGGTGTGGGGCGTGGGCGGCATCCTGCGCAACATGGGTGCGCTGGACTTCGCCGGCGGCACGGTGGTGCACATCACGGCCGGGTTCTCGGCGCTGGCGCTGGCCATGGTGATCCGCGCCCGCCAGGGCTTCAACAACGGCACCATGGAGCCGCACAACATCCCCTTCTCGGTGCTGGGCGCGGGGCTGTTGTGGATGGGCTGGTTCGGCTTCAACGGCGGCAGTTCGCTGGGCGCCAACGGCCTGGCGGTCACTGCGCTGGTGAACACCAACACGGCCGCGGCCGCGGCCGCGCTGGTCTGGATGCTGCTGAGCTGGCGCGACAGCCGGCCCAGCGTGTTGGGCATCATCACCGGCGCCGTGGTGGGCCTGGTGGCCATCACCCCCGCGGCCGGCTACGTCACCCCCATGGGCGCCATGGCCATCGGCGCGCTGGCCGCCCCCATCAGCTTCTTCGCCATCAAGCTGCGCCAGAGCCGCCGCCTGGACGAATCGCTGGATGTCTGGGCGTGTCACGGCATGGGCGGCGTGTGGGGCGCGCTGGCGACCGGCCTCTTCGCCACGAAAGCAGTCAACCCCGCCGGCGCGGACGGCCTGTTCTACGGCAATCCGGGCCAACTGGCGGTGCAGGCGCTGGCCGTCGCGGTCACCATCGTCTTTGCCTTCGGCGTGACCTGGCTGCTGGGGAACGTGCTCAAGCGCACGATTGGCCTCAGCGTGACGGACACCGAAGAGCAGATCGGGCTGGATATCGCCGAGCACGGCGAACGGGCCTACGCCTAGTCGGGCGCGAGCCCCAGGAGCTACCACCATGACCAAGAAGATCGAGGCGATCATCCGTGAAGAAAAGCTGCACGACGTCAAGATGGCGCTGCAAGAGATCGGCATCGTGGGCATGAACGTGACCGAATGTCGCGGTCACGGCCGGCAGGGCGGCATCGAGCTGGTCGGCCGCACCGGCCCCTACCGGGTTGACCTGCTGCCCCGGCTGCAAGTCAACATCGTGCTGAGCGATCACAACCTGGAGAAGGCCATCGAGACCATCTGCCAGGCCGCGGAGACGGGCAGCGTGGGCGACGGATTGATCTTCGTCTACCCGGTCGAAGACGTCATCCGCATCCGCACCGGCGAGCGCGGCCACGACGCGCTGATGTACCCGGACGACATCGACGTTCGGCCGCGATGAATGATCAGCCATGCCCCGTGCGCATCGTTCATCATTCCACAGATAGAGCAATAAACCAAGCAACTCGCAGAAGGAGATAACCCCATGGCAACCCCCAAAGACGTCTCGAAAATGATCAAAGACCTCGATCTGAAAATGGTCGATGTCAAATTCACTGACCTGTTCGGCGAATGGCAGCACTTTTCCTTGCCGGTCGAGGCCTTCTCCGAGGAGGCCGCCTTCGAGGAGGGCATGGGCTTCGACGGCTCATCGATCCGCGGCTTCCAAAGCATCGAATCCAGCGACATGGTCCTCCTGGCCGACCCCGATTCGGCCATGGTGGACCCGGTCTGCACGCTGCCGACGCTCAGCATGACCGGCGACGTGTACGATCCGATCACCCGCACGCCCTACAGCCGCGACCCGCGCTTCATCGCCAAGAAGGCGGTGGAATACCTCAAGGGCACCGGGATCGCCGACACGGTCTACATCGGCCCGGAAGCTGAGTTCTTCGTCTTCGACAAGGTGATGTTCTCGGCCGGCGAGTACTCCTCGGCCTACGAGATCGACAGCATCGAGGGGCCGTGGAACTCCGGCATCTTCGGCTTTGGCCACTCGGTGCCGCACAAGCGCGGCTACTTCCCTGTGCCCCCGCTGGACACCCTGCAAGGTCTGCGCTCGGAGATGGTGCGCACGTTGATCGCCTCAGGGGTCGATATCGAGCTGCACCATCACGAGGTGGGCACAGCCGGCCAGTGCGAGATCGACATGAAGTACAAGCCGCTGGTGCGCATGGCCGATCAGGTGCAGATCTACAAATATGTCGTCAAGAACGTCGCGCAGAAGGCGGGCAAGACTGCAACCTTCATGCCCAAGCCGATCTACGCCGACAACGGCTCCGGCATGCACACCCATCAGAGCCTGTGGAAGGATGGCCAGCCGCTCTTTGCCGGCGACGGCTACGCCGGGCTGAGCCAGATGGCCCTGTGGTACATCGGCGGCCTGCTCAAGCACATCAACGCGCTGCTGGCCATCTGTGCGCCGACCACCAACTCCTATCGCCGCCTGGTGCCGGGCTACGAGGCGCCGGTGGTGGTGGCCTATTCCGCCCGCAACCGCTCGGCCGCCTGCCGCATTCCCATGTACTCCAACTCACCCAAGGCCAAGCGCGTCGAATTCCGCTGCCCTGACCCGGCCGCCAACCCCTATCTGGCCTTCGCCGCCTGTCTGATGGCCGGCCTGGACGGCATCAAGAACCAGATCGATCCCGGCGAACCGGCTGAGGTGGACCTGTTCGACGCCGAACATGCGGGCAAGGTCAAGACCACCGTCGGCAAGCTCAACGAATCGCTGGACGCGCTGGCCGCCGACCACGATTTCCTGCTGGAAGGGGGCGTCTTCACCCCCGACGTGCTGGAAGCCTTCGCCCGATACAAGTGGGAAACCGAGGTCGGCCCCGTGGCGCTGCGGCCGCACCCGTATGAGTTCTTGCTCTATTACAATGCATAGCGCCGGCGTCAGCTTGAACATCTGACACTTTCCGCCGGCCCACGGCGGGCCCGGGCTGAGTCTGACAGGCCCAGCCCAGGCCCGCCCGGTGGGTCTGACACAACATGGGGGTGTGGCGTGTGAGGCAGCTTTTGCTACCTCACACGTCGCATTTCTGAGCACTGACGGGGCTCGATGCGGCGCAGACGCCGACGCGACCTGCGAAACGCCGCACGAACTTGTTACAGGGGGCAGTGTGCGGTACAATGCCGCTTCATGACGACTTACGACCTGTGTATTGCCTGGAACTGGCCGCATGACGCCGATTTTGTGAGACTGTTGGAGCAGGCGTGCCGGGAGCGGGGCCTCTCGGTGCTGCACGTCACGCCGGACAACCTGGATGCCGCCCATCAGGCGCTGTTGGCCGGGGATCTCAACTTCCATACGTTCATGAACCGGGCCGCCGACACTGACCCAGCTTTCCTCAAGCTCGTCGATTGGGCGCGCCTCAACGACGTCTTTCGCATCAACCCCCACGAGCGAGAAACCTACACGGCCGACAAGGCCACCATGCACCTGGAGCTGATCGCCAACGGCCTGCACACCCCCTACAGCCTGATCCTCGCCCCGCACAACGAACAGCCGGAGCTGCCGGAGCTCGACCTGAGCCCGCTGGGCCCGGCTTTTGCCATCAAGCCGGCCAACGGCGGCGGCGGCGAGGGGGTGATCTGCGAGGCGACGTCGCTGGAGCAGGTGGCGCAGGCGCGCCGGCAATTCCCCCACGACAAGTACCTGCTGCAGGCCTATGTCACCCCGACGGAGATCGCCGGCCAGCCGGCCTGGTTTCGGGTCATCTACTGCCTGGGGGAGATCTACGCAAACTGGTGGCCGCCGAAAACCCACGTCTTCCGCCCGGTGCAGTCCGACGAGGTGATCAGCCTGCGCCTGGGCGAGCTCTACGACATGGCGGTGCGCATCGCCAACGTCTCGCGCCTGCACCTTTTTTCCACCGAGATCGCGCTGACGGCCGGTGGCCAGTTTCTGGCTGTGGACTACGTCAACGACCAGATCGACCTGCGCTTGCAGTCGCAGGCCCTGGATGGCGTGCCCGACGCCATTGTTCGGGACATCAGCCGCCGCCTGGCGGAGCTGATCTGGCAACAAACCAACACTCAACGAGGAGAACTACCCATGAGCGGAGATGCTTCGGCGGCCCTCAGCATGACAGGGAGTCGTCTGCCCACTCGCAGCGAGATCGACCGGCAGTACACGTGGAATGCCGAGAGCCTTTTTGCCACTGCCCAGGCCTGGGAGGAGGAATTTGCCAGCGTCGCGGCCGGCCTACCCGGCCTGCGCGCCTTCGAAGGACGGCTGGCCGAAGGCCCGGCGCAGTTGCTGGCTGCCCGCACCGCCATCGAGACGCTGGAGCAGCGGCTGTGGCGCCTGGCGGTCTACAGCGGCATGGATGCGGCCGTCGACACCACCAATCAGACGGCGACCGAGCGCGATGGCCGCGTGCAGGGCCTCTTCGGCCAGTTCATGGGCGTCTCAGCCTACGCGGCGCCGGAGCTGCTGGCCATCGGCCTGCCCACCTTGCAGCAGTGGATGATCGACGAGCCCCGGCTGGCGCTCTATGCCCACTATTTCGCCGATCTCTTCCGCCGCCAGGCCCACGTGCGCTCGGTCGAGGTCGAGGAGCTGCTGGGTCTGACCGCGGAACCGTTCGCCGGCGCTTACGGGGCCTGGAACATGCTGACCAACGCCGACATGCAGTTCCAGCCGGCCGTGGCCGGCGACGGCGCTGAACTGCCCCTCAGCCAGAGCACCTATGACGGGCTGCTGACCAGCCCAGACCGACAGGTGCGGCGCACGGCCTGGGAGCGCTACACCGACCAATACCTGGCACACAAGAACACGCTGACCAGCAATCTTTTGACCTCGGTCAGGCAAAATGCCTTGCAGATGCGGGCGCGGCGCTACGACTCCACGCTGGAAATGGCGCTGTTCGACAACGCCATCCCCACCGCCGTCTTCCACAATCTCATCGAGACCTTCCGCAAGCACCTGCCGGTCTGGCATCGCTATTGGGCCGTGCGACGGCGGGCGCTGGGGGTCGAGATGCTGCACCCCTACGACATCTGGGCGCCGCTGACGGCACAGCCGGCCACGGTCAGCTATCAGCAGGGGGTGGCGTGGATCAGCGAGGCGTTGGCGCCGCTGGGCCAGGAGTACGTGGACGCGCTGCGTCGCGGCTGCCAGGAGCAGCGCTGGGTCGATGTTTACCCCAGCCAAGGCAAGTCGTCGGGCGCGTTTTCCAGCGGTTCGCCCGGCACCTACCCCTTCATCATGATGAGCTACACCGACGACACCCAGAGCCTGGGCACGCTGGCGCATGAGCTGGGGCACTCCATGCACTCCTACCTGGCCTGGCAGACCCAGCCGCTGATCTACGGCGAATATTCCCTCTTCGCCGCCGAGGTGGCTTCCAACTTCCACCAGGCCATGCTGCGCGCCTATCTGCTGGATCCGCAGCGCGATCTGCCGCGCGACGTGCAGATCGGCGTCATCGAAGAGGCCATGAGCAACTTCCATCGCTATTTCCTGGTGATGCCCACCCTGGCCCGCTTCGAGCTGGAGGTGCATCAGCGGGTCGAGCGCGGCGAAGGGATCACCGCCGATGGCATGATCGATCTGCTGGCCGACCTGAGCGCCGAAGGCTTCGGCGCTGAGATGGCGCTGGATCGGCAGCGGGTCGGCATCGGCTGGGCCACCTTTGGCCACCTCTACGCCGACTACTACGTCTTCCAGTACGCCACCGGCATCTCCGGCGCCCATGCCCTCTCCAACCGCATTCTGGCCGGGACGCCGGGCGCGGCCGAGGACTACCTGGGCTTCCTGCGCGCCGGCGGATCCATGTACCCGCTGGACGCCCTGCGCAGTGCCGGCGTTGACCTGGCCAGCCCGCAGCCGGTGGAGGAGACCTTCCAGGTGCTGAGCGGCCTGATCGACCGGTTGGAGCAGCTAGTGGCAGAGTGACGCAACGGCATCATGACTGAGGACTCCGCGCCCGCGTCGGCGCCCCTCAGCCTGGCGGCGCAGATGATGATCAGCCTGGCCGCGCTGGCGTTGCTGTCGACCTTGGTCGTGGGCCTGCCGGCCATCTGGCTGGTGCGCAACCAGCTCGAAAGCCAGGCTCGGGCCCAGCTTCAGCAGGGCATGCAAGCTTCGCAGGCGCTCTACGCCGTCCAACTGAAAGAGCTGGCCGGCCTGGCCACCCTGACAGCCGAACGTCCATCGCTGGCTGCCTTGCTGCGCCAAGCACAAAACGCGCCGCGATCAGCCGACGACGATCTGTTGACCTACCTCGACACACTGCGAGACGGCGCGGATCTGGACCTGATCGCCGTGTGCGATGAAGCGAGCGCGCCGCTGGCCCAGGTCGACGACGCGGCCGGCGCCGCCCAGTTGCCGCCGCTGTGCACGCTGGCGGCCGGCGCCACGGTGCTGGTCACCCAACCATCGGGCGTGCTGCCGCAGGTCTGGCTGGTTGCTGCCCAGCCCCTGGCTTCCGGCGCTGATGCTGTCGCGGGGATGGTGGTCACAGCGCGTTGGCTGGACCTGGCGCACACGCAGGAGATGCGCAGCCAGACCGGCCTGGAACACACCCTGCTGGTGGGCGACTTGCCTGTGGTGAGCAGCCTTGTCGAAGATGCTGAAGCGTCGCTGTCGGGCAACACGTCGGGCCAACCAGGACGCAGTCGCATTTCCTGGCACGGGCAACCCTTTTACACCGATCGCTTCACGCTGGCGACGCAACACGACGGGACGACGACAACGGTCGAAGGGGCGCTGGATGTGACTCGGCTGGTCGCGGCTGAGCAACGGCTGTTGCGCCTGCTCCTGGCCAGCATGGCTCTGGCGACTGTCCTGGGCTTGGGGCTGGCCGTGGCCTTGGCGCGCCGCATCAGCAGCCCGTTGGCTGACTTGGCCCGCGCCGCCGCGGCCATGCGCAGCGGCAACCTGTCCAGCCCGATCGCGTTCGACGCCAGCGTGCGCGAAGTGGCGCTGCTGGGAGAATCGCTGGAGGTCACACGCGCCGATTTGCAGCGCAGCCTGGCCGAGCTGCGCCAGGAAAAGGCGTTGACCGACCACTTTCTGGCCAACGTTTCCCACGAATTCCGCACGCCGCTGACAGCCGTGGCCGCATCGGTCGAGCTGCTGATCGACCAGGCCGCCGAGCTGAGCCCCGCAGAGCTGCAAGAGCTGCTCACCACGCTGCACCTGGGCGTGCTGAATCTGCACAAGCTGGTCGATAACCTGCTGGAGAGCGCCAACATCGAAGCCGGCCGTTTCCGTGCTCGCCCGCGCCCGGCCAACCTGGGCGAGATCATCGCCAACGCCGCGGCCACTATGCAGCCGCTGCTGGACCGGCACGGCCAGCGCCTGGTGGTCGAGCTGCCCGCGGCCATCCCGGTGGTCATGGCCGATCCCCGGCGCATCGTGCAGGTGCTGGTCAACCTGCTCTCCAACGCCAGCAACGCCCAGCGCGGCTTGGCCGCTAGCCAGATCACCATCAGCGCCCTGCTGGAAGCCGACGGGCAGACCGTGCGGGTGCTGGTGGCCGACCAAGGACCGGGCATCCCGCTGGAGCAACGGGCGGCGCTGTTGCAGGGTCGGCGTTTTGCCGGGACCGGCAGCGATGCCCCGGGCGGCTTTGGGCTGGGCCTGTCGGTGGTCAAGGCCATCGTCGAAGGCCACGGCGGCCGCTGGGGCATCGACGACCGGGCCGGCGGCGGCGCTGTGGCGTGGTTTACTCTGCCGCGGGCTGTCAGCCAGGGATTGGAAATCCCTGGCCAACAGCACCAAGGCCCCTCAGGGCCTGGCGGAACCTGATACCGTGCGCAACGGTCGATGACGGATTGAACTGAAAGCACCAAGGCCCTCAGGGCCTGGCGGAGCCTATGAAAGCATTGATCGTCGACGACGACCGCGTGCTGGCCGATGTGCTGGCCTTCACACTGCGCCGCGAGGGCTTCGAGATCGTCCTGGCCCACGACGGCGAAAGCGCGCTGCAACGCTTCAGCGAAGAACTGCCCGATCTGGTGGTGCTGGATGTGAACATGCCGCGGCTGGATGGCTTCGCCGTCTGCCGGCGTCTGCGCAGCCTGTCTGACACGCCCATCATCCTGCTGACCGTGCGCGGGGAGGAGGACGATATCGTACATGGGCTGGAGTTGGGCGCCGACGACTACCTGACCAAGCCGTTCAGCCCGCGTCAACTGGCGGCGCGAGCGCAGGCCGTGCTGCGTCGCAGCCGCGCTGGCCGGCAAGTGGCCGGCCCTGGCATCCGCCGGGTGGGAAATCTGGCGCTGGACGCCAGCCGGCGTGAGATGCGGGTGTTGCAGGAGGGAGCCGAAGCCGCGGCGGCTGGGGCGCCGGCTCTCCTGCTTCCTGCGGAGTCGGCAGGCCAGGAAGCGGCCAAGGCGTTCCCGCCCATCAGTCTGACCGCGCTGGAGAGCAGGCTGCTGGCCTACCTGATGCTCAACGCCGGCCATGTGTTGACTGCCGATGCGATCATCGATCATGTTTGGGGCGAGGACGGCGGCGACAGGGACATGCTGCGCCAGTTGGTGCACCGCCTGCGCGGCAAGATCAAGGATGCCAGCGACGGCGCCGGCGGCCAGCAGGCCGGCATCCCGACCATCGAAACCATCCCCGGAGTGGGCTACGGGCTGACGCGGGAGTGATTGGGGGAGCGAGGAGCCGTTTCACAGACCACATGTCACGGGCCGGCGCTTGTCATGGCTTTATCACGGGCCTGTCACGATGGCTGTCATCGGCGGCTGTTAGGGTGGAGTCAACCATGCTGGAGGCGCTCGCACAGCCTCGTGAACAACAAACACCGCTCAGATTACCTCGATTTGAAGGACCTGGTCCCCGATGACGAAGCCGTCCGCTGGCTGCCGCTGGACGTGGCGCGGCGTTGCCGCGCGCTGCCCATCGCCCAGGACGACGGCGTCATCACCATTGCCATGGCCGATCCGGCCGATGGCGCCGCGCGTGACGCCGTGGTCGCGGCCCTGACCGAACAGGCGGCCAGCCGGTCGGCGCGTTCGCCCCAGGTGTATCTGGTGCGGGGCGACGGCGCGCTGATCGATGCCCGATTGGCTGATCTGGCCGGCGGCGAAGGTGCGCCGAAGCAGGTATGGCTGCGTGAGCCGCTGCACGGCGACAGGATGGGCGTCATCAGCTACGCGACGCAGGTAGCCGCGCTGTTGGGGGCGCCGCTGAACCGCTACGATCCCCTGCTGCCGGCGCCAGAGAGGCCCGACAGCGCCGCGCCAGGACCGCGCTGGGAGCCGGGCGCGGCCGCGGTCGATGGCCGACTGGTGATCCTGTCCTGCGCCGACCTCACTCTACCCGACCCGCTGCAAGTTGCCGGCCATGGCAGCGGGGCGGCGCTGTTGTACGCCTGCCGGCCGCGCTGGCCCCTGCGCCGCTTGCTGTTGATCGTGCGCGGCGATCCGGTGGACGATGCCGCGCTGGCGTGGGCCGCGCGCCTGGCGCGCGCGACCGGAAGCGCGACCACAGCGCTGATGATCGCGCCGCACACCGCTGCCGGCCCGGCGTCGCCATCGCCGCAACGCCGGCTGCCGTTCGGCGCCCACGACGATATCTCCAGCCTCTTGTCAGCCAACAACGCGCTCGGCCACAAGATGCGGCATGCCGCTCAGCGCCTGGACGCGTTGCAGATGGATGCGGTGCTGCACCTGCGCCAGGGCGCGCCGGAGGTGATGATCCACGAGGAGTTGGCGTCTCTCCCCTATGACCTGATCGTTGCCGGCGTTGCCGTGCGCGGCGCCGAGGCTCAGTGGCGCCTCAGGCCGCTGTTGCACAAGATGCTGTCGGACTTGAACTGTCCGCTGCTGCTGACCGGGGGATGATGAGTGGGGAAGGAGGGCGGGGGATCGGGGAAGGGGTCGGCCTGGTTCGACGCGCCGCTTTCAGCGCTTTTTCTCCTCCCGCCGCCGCAGGAACTCCGTGCCCAGCACCAACAGCAGCGAGAACGCGCCCAGCGCCAGGGCGGCGCTGTAGGCGCTGACGTATTGGCGTTCGTCCAGGGCGCGGTACACGTACAATGTGGCAGTCTCGGTGCGGCCCTGGATGCCGCCGCCGATCACCAGCACTGCGCCGAACTCGCCCAACGCGCGCGCCAGAGTCAGTGTGATGCCGTAGACGAAGCCCCAGCGCAGGGCTGGCAACGTGATGCGCCAAAAGGTCGTCCACCCATTGGCGCCCAGCGTCGCGGCCGCCTGCTCCTGCTGAATGCCAAAGGCCTTCAGGATCGGCGCCAGCTCGCGAATCATGAAAGGCAACGTCACGAACAGGGTGGCCAGCACCATGCCCGGCACGGCGAAAGCGACCTGGATGTCCAGGGCCTGCAGCACAGGCGCCAAAAGCCCCTGCCGGCCAAACAACAAAAGCAACATGTAGCCCACCACCACCGGCGAGACGGCAAAGGGCAGATCGATCAGGCCGTTGATCAGCCGCTTGCCCGGGAAGTTGTCGCGCACCAGCATCCAGGCAACGGCCGTGCCAAACACAGCCTGGACCACAACGACCGGCAAACTGATGCGCAAGGTCAGGCCAAAGGCCCGTTGCACCTGCGGATCCCGAAAAGTCGCCAAGGCTGCACCCAACCCATCGGCCAGCGCGCCATGAAGCAGCCCGGCCAGCGGCGCGACGATCAGAACGCCGACGTAGAGCAACACCACGGCCACCAGCGCCCGGCGCAGCCAGCGGCGCGGCCGAGCGACCGGTCGCGCGCTGGCAAGGGATGGCCGAGGAGTCATGTCCGGTCCTCCCCCTGGCGGCGACTCTGGATCAGGTCCACCGCCAGAATCAGCGAGAAGGCAATGACCATCAACGCCACGGACACGGCGCTGGCGCCGAAGCGGTTCTCCGATTCGACTTCGCCCCAGACATAGACGGCGGCGGTTTGCGAGCGCAGGGGAATGTTGCCGGCCACGACGATGATCGCGCCGAACTCGCCCACGGCGCGCGCGAAGCTGAGCAGTGCGCCGCTGGTCAGCGGCAGAAGCAACGGCGGCAAGGTGACCCTCCGGAAGATCGTCCACGGTCCGGCGCCCAGGGAGGCGGCTGCATCCTCGACGGAGCGATCCAGGCTTAACAGCACCGGCTGCACCGCCCGCACCACGAAGGGAAAGGTGACGAACAGCAGCGCCAGGACGATGCCAGGGGACGCAAAGATCACACGCAAGCCCAGCGCCCGCTCCAACCAGGCGCCCAGGGGCTCTTGGGGGCCATAGAGAATCACCAGCATGACGCCAGTGACCAGGGTCGGAATGGCCAGAGGCAGGTCCACCAAGGCGTTGAGCAGCGATTTGCCGGGGAATTCATAGCGCACCAGCACGTAGGCGGTCAGCGTGCCCATCACCGTGTTGATGATGACCATGACAGCGGAGGTGCGCAGGGTGAGCATCAACGCCGCCCAGGCCACCGGCCGCGTGATCTCCGACCACAGCCCGCGCAATCCCTCGCTCAAGCCATCTTGAAAGACGACCAACAGAGGAATGATGAGAATCAGCGCCAGATAGCTCAGCGCGCTGACGCGCAGGCCCCAACGCCCCCAGGGTACGCCTTGGCGACGTTGGGACTTGTCTGCACGCTGGGCTTGCCGTTGGGACATGGTGCTCACTGGGACTGAATGTCCAGCAGCGCCTGGGTGAAGACGCCCTCATCGCCGAAGAACCTGGGCGTGGCCTGGTCCCAGCCGCCGAAATATTCGATGGTGAACTGGTCCTCGACCGGGGGGTACTGGCTCTGAGTAGCTTCGGCGACGCTGGAATCGACCGAGCGCAGGCCGTGCTGCGCGAAGATCTCCTGGGCCTGGCGGCTGAGCAGAAAGCTCACGAAGGCATCGGCGATCGCGCGCGTGCCATGCTTGTCGGCGTAGGCGTCGACCACGGCCAACGGGTTCTCGATCAGAATGGTCGAGCGCGGGATGACCATGTCGTAGCTCTGGCCTTGCTGCTGCGCCACCAAGACCTCGTTCTCGTAGGTGATTGCCACATCGCCCACGCCCTTCTCGAAGTTGGTGATGCTCTCGCGTGCGCCTTTGTCCATCACGGTGACGTTGCGGAAGACGGCTTTCATGAACTCGGTGGCCGCGGCTTCGTCGCCGGCCGGCACCCCGTCCACGTAGCCGCGCAGGGCTGCGCCGTACAGGGCGAGGATGTTCCACATGGCGCCGCCGCTGGTCTTGGGGTTGGGCGTCAGGATCTGCACGCCGGGCTTGGCCAGATCGGCCCAGTCCTGAATCCCCTTGGGGTTGCCCTCGCGCACGGCAAAGACGACGATGGAGTTGCTGACCATGCCGTTGCTTGGGTTGTTCTTCCAGTCCCCGGTGATCAGGCCGGCCTGCTGGATGCGATTCACATCAGCCTCCAGCGACAGCGCCGTTACGTCAGCTTCGAAGCCCTCGACAATGGCCCGCGACTGGGCGCCGGAACCCAGGTATGACTCTTCGAAGACGACATCCTGCCCGGCCTGCTCCTGCCAAAGCTGGCGAAAGATCGGGATCAACTCACCGTAGGCCTCGCGCGGCGTGGTGTAGGCGCCCAGAATCAGGGTGGCCGGTTTTTGACCAGTGGCCGCCGTTGCGTCGCTGGCGGGCGCGGGCTGGGCGGTGCTGCCGCCACATGCACCCAGCGCCAGGCTCAACACCAGAAGCAGGCTAAGTGCTGCGATGCTTCTCGTTGTCATCAAGTGAACTCCTTGCTAGATCCGCACAGTCTCGACGACCGTGGGCCCGAAATGTGAGTGTTTGGTCGAACGCACCAGCAACGTCGCGCAGGCAGGCGTCTGACTCAGCATCTGCTCGACGACGCCGTGCAGCGAGATGCGGCCGTCCAGATCGGCCAGCGGCGTGCCGAGCACCAGCAGGTCATAGCCGCCGGCGGCCAGCTCCTTGGCAATGGTCGGACTGACCTGCCCGCTGCGCACGGCTGACCGGGCCGGCACTCCCAGAATCTCCAGTGAACGGACGCCGCCGGCCAGAAAACGTTCAGCGCGCTGGCGCGTCACGGCATCGTCGCCATGGTCGAGCACGGAGATCAGCGTGGCGCTGGCGCCGACGTGCCGCATCAGCCGTCCGGCAAAGAGCACATCATCCTTGCCCGGCTCGCCGCTGGTAGCCGCGATCAGCACATTCATGGGTGTCTCTTGGGGCCGCGATACCAACAACAGGTTGTGCTCGCCGGCCTGCACGATGGTCTCCGCCAAATCGAGCCCGTTGGTCGCGGTGAACCCCATGATCACCAGATCGTAGGGCTGGCGTTCGGCCTCGTCATGCACCGCCTGCGCCAACGGCTCTGCGGTCATCCGCACATCAAGCGCCGCCAATCCACTGCCCAGCAACTCTTTGGCCTGCTGCAAATGGCGCTGCATGGCCTCGCCTTGCAGATCATAGCCCAGCACCACAGTGCGCGCGTGGGCCAGCCGGGCAAGCTGGCCGCCCAAAGCCAGCGCTGCCTGAGCCTGCGGCGAGCCGTCGGTCAAGAGCAGAAAATTGAGGCCGGGGTGTTCCAAGGCGTGGAAGTGACGAATGCCCACCCACACCCTTTCGCCGGGCTGAAGGGGCAAGAACTCCACGTCAGCCTGCTGGCGCAGAGCCTCGACGAAAACGGCGTCATCGCCGAAGGCCACAGGCGGCGCGATGGGCCGGACGCCAGCCAGGGGTGGCAGCCGCAGCCGCAGCCGTTGATAGGCGCCGGAAAACACCACCTGGACGACTTCGCCCTGGCCGAATGGGGGGACGGCCAAGGCAGCCGGGTCTCTGGCCAGCACCACATCCTCCGGCCGGAACAACACCTGCACCCGTTGCACTGCCGGCGCGTCGAGCTCGTTGGCGACAGGCGACCGTGACGGCGGGGTGTGGGGCGCCTGCTCGGATGGCGCGCGCGCGGGGCAGGCGACCGGGATGCGAACCGGGCCAAGCTGTATGCTCTCCCCGGCGCACCGTCCAACCAGGAGATTGGCCGTGCCCAGGAAGGTCGCCACGAATTCCGTCGCCGGCCGCTGGTAGAGGTCAGCCGGCTGGCCCACCTCCAGCAGACGGCCGAAGCTCATCACGCCCAACCGATCGGCCAGCTCGAAGGCCTCCTCCTGATCATGGGTCACCAGGATTGTGGAGACGCCGAGCGTGCGTTGAATCGCGCTCAGGGAGCGGCGCAGCTCGATGCGAATCTTGGCATCCAGTGCGCCCAGCGGCTCATCCAGCAGCAACACATCAGGTTTGATGGCCAGCGCGCGCGCCAAGGCCACGCGCTGCTGTTGGCCGCCTGAGAGCTGCCGCGGCATGCGCTTGCCCAAGCCAACCAGGCCGACCAGTTCCAACAGCTCATCGCGCCAGCGGCGGCGCTCGGCGGCTGGCATCTTGCGCAGCGTCATGCCGAACTCGATGTTGTCGGCCACCGACATGTGCTGGAAGAGGGCGTAGTTTTGGAAGACGAAGCCGACGCGGCGCTCCTGTGTGGGCAGATCGGTCACGTCCCTGCCGTGCAAGAGGATACGTCCACGGTCGATGCCGGTCAGGCCGGCCACCATGTTGAGCACCGTGGTCTTGCCGCTGCCGCTGGAGCCGAGCAGCACGAAGAATTCGCCGTCGGCGATCTCCAGCGAAACGTCGTTGACGACCGGATGGCCGCCGTAGCGCTTGGTGAGGTGTTCCAGAACGATGGACATGGCGTCTCCAATTCTATCGACACCGTACCAGCCGGCGGTGACAAAGGCCGTGACGGCGGCATGACAAAGTCGTGACAAGGTGAGGCGTCATGCGTAACTCGTAACCCGTAACCCGGAATGGTGGGAGGAGTTTTTGGGTCACGGCGTTATTGCGTTATCCCTAGGGGGGCGCAGCTTGCCGTCGCGCCTGTTCCGGTGTACCATAAAAGCAGATGCAGATGGCAGGTTGCAGATCACCCAATCACCCCATCCCCCCATCTCCCATTCCCCCGAGGAGCGCACCATGAAACTGGACGTCGCGATCATGAGCAATACGCTGCGCGAGGCCGCTGGGCTGGCGCAGGCGGCCGAGGCCATCGGCTTCGATACCCTGTGGACCAGCGAGACGCAGCACGATCCCTTCCTGCCGCTGGGCGTGGCCGCGCTGCACACCGGGCGCATCGGCCTGGGCACGGCCATTGCGGTGGCCTTCGCCCGCAATCCCACCTCTGTGGCGCACCTGGCCTGGGATCTGCGCGAGGCGTCGCAGGGCCGCTTCATCCTGGGGCTGGGCACGCAGGTGCAGGCGCACATCGAGCGGCGCTTTGGCATGCCCTGGGGCCCGCCGGCCGCCCGTCTGCGCGAGTTCATCCTGGCCATGCGCGCGGTCTGGGAGGCCTGGCAGGGCGGCGGGCGGCTCAACTTCCGCGGCGAGCACTACAAACTGACGCTGATGGCGCCCTTTTTCAACCCTGGCCCCAGCGTCTACCCCCCGGTTCCCGTCTACATCGCAGCAGTCAACGCGCAGATGTGCCAACTGGCCGGCGAGCTGTGCCAGGGCCTGCACGTTCACCCCTTCCACACCACCCGCTATCTGCGCGAACAGATCCTGCCCAACGTGCAGCAGGGGCTGGACGCCGCCGGCCGGCGGCGCGGCGATATCGCCCTCTCCAGCAGCATCTTCGTGATCACCGGCGAGACGGCGGAGGAGATGGCGCGCGCCCGGCGCGAGGTGCGCAGCCAGGTGGCCTTCTACGCCTCGACTCCCAGCTACAGCAAGGTGATGGAGCTGCACGGCTGGGGCGAGGTGAGGGAGCGGCTGAGCAGTCTGGCCGTGCGCCAGCGTTGGGAGGAGATGCCCGCGCTGATCAGCGACGAGATGCTGGCCCAGTTTGCCGTCGAGGGCCAGCCGGAGGAGATTCCCTACCTGGTCAAGATGCGCTATGTGGGGCTGCTGGAGCGGGCGACCTTCTACCTGCCCTTCGATCCGGCGCGGGCGACACTGTGGCGGATGTGGGTGGAGGCATTCAACTGATCGGGCAACGGCGCCCCTTCACCATGATGCCGGCAGCGTCGGCGTTGTGACGGGGAGATGGCCCGGTCTCACGCCCGTGAGGCGGCCAGCGCGGCGGCGATCTGCGCGCCGATGCGCACGTTGTTCTCCAGCAAGGCCAGGTTGGCGTGCAGGCTGCGCTCGCCGGTCAGCTCGACGATGCGCGCCAGCAGGAAGGGGGTGATGGCCTTGCCGCGCACGCCTTGGGCGTCTGCCTCGGCCAGCGCCTGTTCAATGGCCGCGTTGGCCTCGGCCGCCGGCAGCTCGTATTCCTGCGGGATGGGCGCGCAGATCAACACCCCGCCCGGCAGCCCCAGCCGGCGTTTCGCCTCGACGATGGCCGCGGCCTCCTGCGGCGTGTCCACCCGCACATCCACCGGCAGCCCGCTGCCGCGCGAGTAGAAGGCGGGGAATTCGTCGGTTCCATAGCCCACCACCGGCACCCCCCAGGTCTCCAGCCACTCCAGCGTCGCGGGCAGGTCCAGAATCGCCTTGGCCCCGGCGCACACCACGGCCACCGGCGTCTGCGCCAGCTCCGGCAGGTCGGCCGAGATGTCCGGCGCGGCATCCCGGCCCCCCGCTTCACCCTTCAGCGATCCGCTGCGGTGTACGCCGCCGATGCCGCCGGTGCTGAAGACGCGGATGCCATGGCGCGCCGCGATCCACATGGTGGTGGCCACGGTGGTGGCGCCGTGCCAGCCCTGCGCGACGGCGATGGGCAGGTCGCGGCGGCTGAGCTTGCGCACGTCATGGCTGCGCGCCAGCAGCTCCAGCTCCTCGTCGTTCAGCCCGGCCCGCAGCTCGCCGCCGATCACCGCCACGGTGCGCGGCTCGGCGCCGTACTGGCGTGCGATCTGCTCGAAACGGCGGGCCGCAGCGATGTTCTGTGGATAGGGCAATCCGTGGGAGATCACGGTCGATTCCAGGGCAAGGGGTGCAGTCATGATAGCTCCTTCAACCAAGCGGCGGTTTCATGGGCGACATCCAGCCAGGTGCGGCGCGCCTCGGGGTGCGCGGCCGGCCGCGCGGCTTGCAGCGCCTGGGCCATGGCCGCGGCCAGGGCCGCTTCATCCTCAGGGTCCACCAAGATCGCGCCCGGCGCTGCTTCGGGCAACGATGAACGATTGGAGGTCACAACGGGCGTCCCGCAGGCTGCCGCCTCGGCCACGGGCAGGCCAAAGCCTTCAACCAGCGACGGAAAGACGAAAAGGCTGGCCAGGCTGTAGAGCGCAGGCTTGTCGTCCTCCTCCACCCAGCCGGTGAAGTGAACACGGTCGGCCACCCCTGCCTCGGCCGCCATGCGCCGCGGATCAGGGGTGAAGGGTGTGTCGGCCGCCGGCAGCTTGCCGGCGATGACGAGAGGAGGGACCGAGTCAGACCTTCCACTTCTTCTGAGAAGTGGAAGGTCTTGCCGCACCCAGCGCGCATAGGCCCGCACCAGCCCGGCCACGTTCTTGCGCACGTCGAAGCCGCCCAGATAGAGCATGAAACGCTCAGGCAGGCTGTAGCGCACCTGCACACGCGCCAGCTCGGCCTGATCGGTGGCCGGCCGGAAACGCTCGTCGGCAGCCAGCAGAACGGCCTGCACCCGGTCGGGCGGGAGGCTCAAACGCTGGATGATATCCTGCCGGCTGGCCTGGCTGTCGGTTAAAATCAGCGCGGCGCGGCCGGCAGTCTGGCTCACCAGCCAACTGTAGGCCCGCTGCAACGGGCCGCCGCGGTAGGCCGGCAACAACAGCGGGATCAGGTCATGCACCGTGACCGCGGTGGCGCAGGGCAGTCGCCAGGGAGACCCCCAGTAGGGAACGAAGGCGATGTCGGCAGCCAGGCGACGACAGGCGGCCGGGTAGCTGATCTGCTCGAACCAGAGCTTGGCCAGGTTCTCGCCCAGCCTGCCCGCGGCCGGCGGCGCAACCACCACCTGCCAGCCGGCCGGCGCCGGCGCGGCGCTGGCCTGCGGCAGCGCCAGGATGTACTGCAACTGGCCAGCGACCTGCGGCAAACACCGGGCCAGATGATGCAGATATTGCCCGGAGCCGGTGTGCATCTGGCCCCAGAACCAGCCGTTGACGAGCACCCGCGGCGGCTTCATCACTTTGGTCAACGCACCCTTATGCCCGGAAGTAGTCCACGGTCTTCTTCAGCCCATCGACCACGCTCACCGTCGCCTCCCAGCCCAGCTCGCGCTGGGCCTTGGAGGCGTCCAGGAAGATCTTGTAGACCTCGCCCAGCTTGGCGGGGCCGTAGAGGGCCTCCTGCGCATAGCCTGCGGCCTGCTTGAGGCCGGCGAAGACGGCGTTGACGTCGGTGCCCACCCCGCTGCCGATGTTGTAGATGCCGCTGCCGGCCGCGGCCGCGGCCAGCAGGTTGGCGCGGGCCACGTCGGTCACGAAGACGAAATCGCGCTGCTGCGTGCCGTCGCCGTTGATGGTGCAGGGCTGGTCGGCCAGCATCTTGCCGGTGAAGATGGCCACCACGCCCGCCTCGCCGAACGGGTCCTGGCGCGGGCCATAGACGTTGGGGTAGCGCAGGCTGGCGTAGTCCAGGCCGTAGTTGTGCCGGTAGATGAAGAGATAGTGCTCGACGGTGTGCTTGCTGGCGCCGTAGGGGTCCAGCGGGTTGATGGGGTGATCCTCGCGCACCGGCACGTACTCCGGCTCGCCGTAGACCGCGCCGCCGGTGGAGGCGTAGACGACCTTGCGCACGCCGTGCTGGCGGGCCAGCTCCAGCAGGCGGATCGAGCCGATGATGTTGACCTCGGCGTAGGCGTCCGGCTCACGCAGCGAGCCGCGCACATCGGCCAGCGCGGCCTGATGCGAGATCACCTCTGGCTGCACCTGCTCGAAGACGCGGGCCAGCCCTGCGGCGTCGCGGATATCGACCTGGAAAAAGCTGGCGGCTGGGTTGAGGTTGGCCAGCTTGCCCGTGTTGAGATTATCGACCACGGCCACCTGATGGCCCGCGCCGATGAATGCATCGACGATATGCGAACCGATGAAGCCCGCGCCGCCGGTAACAAGAATGCGCATAGTATGGATGTGCCTTTCTGACCTGAAAATAGCCGCTCGCCGGTCTGTGCGCAGCCACCGAGCCCGCCATTTTCATTGACGGTTGTGCGCCCAGACGGTTGTGCGCCCAGCGCATGGATGTCTCTGCTGAGTTGCTGTTTTTTGCCGTTGGATCGAACGCCAGCTTACCGCAAAGCCCCCCGGTCGTCAAATCCCTTGGCGACCATCCTGCAGCTCTCGGTTTCGACCGGTCACGATGGCTGGCGGCGGATCGTCACTGCCAGCTAAATCGCCGCTCGAACGCGGGGATGGCCCGTACCCCTTCGACGGTCAGCGTCCGCTCGCCGGCGAAGCTGTCGAACCAGGCGCTGTCGTCGCCGCGGTCGGAGAGCAGCCAGGGGCAGAAGGCGAGAAGGGTGTCGGGCAGCGGCTCGCCGTTGGAGAGCACGCCGGTACGGAACCAGTTGAACAGCTCCACGTGGTAGTCACGGTGCAAGGCGGCGTCGATGGGCGGGAAATTGCGGTCATCGGTGGCGTTCCACTTCCAGCCCCCCTCGCCAGCGATCATCGGCGGCACAAAGCCGATCTCCTCCTCGACGATGCGCGCCTGATGCAGAAAGCCCAGCACGCCGTTGGGGTCGGCCATGTAGTCGGGCGGATGGTTCAGGCCGTAGGGGTGCGGGACCAGGAACATGCGCTGGAAGACCTGCTCACCGCCGCGCGCTTTGATCTCGCGCAGCGCGACCCGCAGCCAGTCATCGCTGACGAACTGCAAGCCCACATAGCCGCCCGCGTTGTAGACCTGCTCGACCGCCAGCATCAGGTTGTCCAGAAACAGTTGTTGGTCGATGGGCTGGCCATCCCACTCGGCCGGCAGTTCCGGCTCGTTGTACAGTTGCATGTAGGGGGCAACGCCCATGTCCAGCAGCAACTGCACATCCCGCCCCCAGTCGTAATAGCGGTCATAGGCGCGCACGTTCTTGCGCCAGACCACGGTGATGCCCGCGTCGCGGTAGCGCGGCGCGGCGCGCAGCAGTTGCAGCTCGTCGCCGTAGTGAATCAGGGTCCAACGCATGTTCATGGACTGCAGGCGGCCGATCTGCAGGTCGATGTCAGCCTCGTCGTTGTAGGCCACGGCCGTGTTGTGGAGGCAAAGGCCGTTGTCATGGGCCGGCCGCGGCCAGTCTTGCAGCGTCATGGCCGGCCAATCGGCCAGCGCCAACGGCCTGGGGGTGGGCGTGGCGGCCGGCGTCGGGGGCAGCGTCGGCGTGAGCACGGCGGCAGCAGCCAGCGTCGGCGTGAGGATGGCGGTAGCAGTCGGCGCTGCGGTCGGCGCCGGCGCGGTTTCCTGGCCCGCGCCCAGCGCGATCTGCGGCAAGAAGACGTCGTTGTCGGTGGGCAGGGGCGAACGTGCGTCCGCGGGCGTTGTCGCGGCCACGGACGGCGTGGCCGGCGCGGGCGGCGGAGTCTCGCCACGCCGGCAGGCGCCGGCCAGCAGCAGAGTCACAGCCAGCGGCAGCAGGATCAGCGCATTGCGCCGCATTGTGTCACGGGTAGTCAAGGATCGTTTTCTCCTCAGCTTCCTTCAGCGCGGGATCAGGTCGATCAGGCGACGACGCGCGGCGGCCGGCATCGTGGAAGCGCAGGCTGTAGACGTTGCGTGGCGGAAGGCTGTTCCCCTCCCGGCAACTCGCCACGACCGCCCAGATATGCTATAATCCGGCCCGACTTATCCGCCTGACACCGAGGAAACGATCGTGCTCAACCGCTCAACTGAAGAGATTCTGGCCTTTGCCATTGCGCTGATACCGGCCTTCACCCTCCACGAATTCGCCCATGCCTGGATGGCCTGGCGGCTGGGCGACTCGACGGCCAAGGACCTGGGGCGCCTGACCCTGAACCCGCTCAAGCATCTGGACGTGATGGGCACGCTGTTGGTCTTCGTGGTCGGCTTTGGCTGGGCCAAGCCGGTGCCGGTGAACCCAGCCAATTTGCAGGGCGGGCGCAGAGGCATGGCCCTGGTGGCGGTGGTCGGCCCCCTCTCCAACCTGGCGCTGGCCACGGCGGTGGCGCTGCTCTGGCGCGCATCCGGTTTCGTCGGCGGCGATCTGGTCGCCAACACGCTGCTGGTGTTCATCTACCTGAACCTGGCGCTGCTCTTCTTCAACCTGATCCCCTTTCCGCCGCTGGATGGTTTCCGCGTGCTGTTGGGTGTGCTGCCAGAATCTCTGGCCCAGCAATGGGCGCGTGTGGGCCAGGTCGGCCCGCTGCTGCTCTTTGGCCTGATTCTGCTCGGCAACTTCATCCCAGGCGTGGATATCCTCGGCCGAATCGTGGTCGCCCCTACGCAGGCGCTGATGAAGGCGCTGTTGCAGTAGCGGCCGATCCTCTGATCACCTTGACGCCCGATCACCCTGTCACCTTGTCAACCGATAGCCGCTGGCTGCGGCGCGTCCTCCACCGCGTGCAGCAGTTTTTTGCCTCCCTGCACCCGCGGGTGAGCGCCGGGGAGCGCGCCGCGGCGGCGGCCGCGGCTGCCTTGTCCGCGGCCGCGCTGGCGCTGTTCGACCGCATGGCGCGGCGCGATCAACGGCACAGCCTGGATGTGCTGCGTCGGGTGCAGCAGGTCGCGCCGGGCCAGCCTGACCTGGCCGCTGCGGCCTTGCTTCACGACGCGGCCAAGACCGCCCTGCCCGGCCGCCGTCTGCGGCTTTGGCATCGGGTGCTGATCGTCCTGATGGAGGCCGTGCGCCCCGGCTGGGTACAACAAGTTGGCCGGGAAGCCCCGGGCAGTTGGCGCTATCCCTTCTATCTGCACGCCCACCACCCCGCGCTGGGCGCACGGCTGGCCGAAGAGGCCGGCTGCTCGCCGTTGACGGTCGAGCTGATCCGTCGCCATCAGGTCAAGCTCACCCATCAGCCGGTCGACGAGACCGAACGCCTGCTGGCCGTGCTCCAGGCGGCCGACGATGCGAATTAGCCATGGCCCTGATCCAGTGTGATTTCTTCTCTGAAACGTTGCAGCTCGGCGCGTCCATGAACGTGATCCTGCCGCAGCCGGCCCGGGCGCGCTATCCGGTGCTCTATCTGCTGCATGGCCTGTCCGACGACCACAGCACCTGGCTGCGGCGCACCTCCATCGAACGCTACGCCGACGCGCTGGGGCTGGCGGTGGTGATGCCGGCCGCTCACCGCAGCTTTTACACCGATATGGCGCGCGGCTATCGCTATTGGACCTTCATCAGCCAGGAGCTGCCCGCGCTGGCGCGCGGCTTCTTCCCCATCTCCCACCGCCGGGAGGAGACCTTCGTAGCCGGGCTTTCCATGGGCGGCTACGGCGCGTTCAAGCTGGCGCTGAGCTTTCCTGAACGCTTCGCCGCAGCCGCCAGCCTGTCGGGCGCGCTGGACCAGGCCGGCGCGATGCAGCAGGACGAACCGGCCTGGCGGGCCGAGATGGAGAACATCTACGGCGATCTGGATCAGGTGGTCGGCAGCGCCAACGACACCATGCACCTGGCGGCGCAGGTCGCGCGCTCGAGCGGGCCGAAGCCGCGTCTTTACCAGTGCTGCGGCACGGAGGACTTTCTCTACGGCCATAACCTGCGCTTTCGCGCGCATGCGCTGGCGCTGGGGCTGGACCTGACCTACGAGGAAGGGCCGGGCGGGCATGACTGGGGCTACTGGGATCGCATGATTCAACGGGTGCTGGCCTGGCTGCCCATGGAAGATGAAGCTGCGCACGGATGACACCGAACGAACGCGTTTCTCCCGCGGTCGGTAGCAGTCAGCCGCAGCGCGCGCATCGAATTGCCTTGACCGCAAGGGCGTTCCGCCCGGCTTTGAACCAATGAAGATCGAACGCATGACCGTCAAGAGAATTGTGTTGTCGGCGCCGCTGCTTCTGCTGTTGGCGTCGCTGGCCGCCAGCGCGTTTGCCCTCTGGGCCGACCGCCACGTGGAGGAGCACGCGACCGGTCGGGTTTACGACGACCTGGACGCGCTGCCCCACCGCGAGGTGGCGTTGGTGCTGGGCACCTCCAAGTACTCCTTTGGCCGGCTGAACAGCTTCTACACCGGCCGCATCCGCGCCGCGGCCGAGCTGTATCACGCCGGCAAGGTGGACGGCATCCTGGTCAGCGGCGACAACGGCGTTGCGGAGTACAACGAGCCGGCCGAGATGCGCGCTGATTTGATCGCGCTGGGCGTGCCGGCCGAGCACATCACGGCCGACTACGCCGGTTTCCGCACGCTCGATTCGATCTACCGGGCCGGCGATGTCTTCGGATTGAAGGGCTACACCGTCGTTTCACAGCCCTTCCACATCGAGCGCGCGCTCTATCTGGCCGACCAGAAGGGCCACGACGCCATCGGCTACGCCGCGCGCGGCCCGCGGGGCTATTGGAATCAACGCATCCGCGCCCGCGAGGTGCTGGCCCGCGCCAAAGCCGTGCTGGACGTGGAGTTCCTGCACCTGGGACCGAAATTTCTGGGCGAGCCGGTGTATGTGAACCGCAGGGTGGCAAAGTTTTAGCTGACGGCGCCCGGCCCGAAATCGCAGTCAGGCACCTGTGAGACGACTTATGCGCCTGTCATAGGCTCAACTTCCCCGCAGAAAGGAAGGCCTCATGGATATCAAAGAGGCGCTGGACTTCGTCTCACCCAAAGTACGCGATGCCGCGCTCAACCTGTAGCGCTGGGCCCGCAGTTGGCAGATGTCCTGGATGACCCGTCCCTCAGCCAGGGTTTGGCCGTAGTTCCGATTGACGCCTTGATCTACATGAAGCTCCGGGCCAGACGCCGCCAGGATCTGTTGGACGTGGTCGAACTGATCAACGCCGGCGCCGACGTGCGCCGCGTGCGGCAATACCTGGAACGATACGCCAAGGATCTGGTGCTGATGTTCGATGGGTTGGTTGAGGAAGCGTCAGAGCGGCTCGAATAGGAACGCATGGGCAAAGTTGGGTTGACGCAGCCTGAATCTCCGCTCAGCAGGATGGTAGACATGAAACCCGAGAACGAACTTGCAATGATCGTGGCCTTTTATCTGTCAAAGTTTGGAAAGGAAGGCCTCACGAACCTGGGTTTTCAATCGTACACGCAGGCGTTCGATCAGATAGGTGACCGCCTATCCGTCAACAGAAACTCCGTCAAGAACTGGCGAGATGAGTTCGACCCATATTACGACAACGCACGAAAGGGCTGGAACCGAAAGCTCCGGCCCAGTCGCCACAAGGTGTTGGTCACGTTTGACGATTTGAGTGAAAGCGCCCTGCGGGCGGTCGTCCTTGACATCCTCACACCCGCAGCACGTCCCAAAGTTGAGACCGAGCTACATTCAGCGTTGCAGGAGATCAAAGAATCAGAGGGGCTGAAAAAAGCAAGGCGCCCCATGGATTATGTGGCACGCGGGCCTACCGGAAGAATGGCAGAAGGATTCTTCATGGCCAGGTTTCAAGCCGGTTTGACTCCATTCGTCGGGACTCTGATTGATCGACGCGATGAAGGCGTAGGGTTCGATTTCTCAGCGACGAAGGGTTCGGAACTCGTTTTGATAGAAATCAAGGGGATCGCCAAGCCACCGGCCGGCATTTCGTTCACCGACAAAGAGTGGAAGGTCGCAAACGAAACGCAGGATGGGTATTTCCTGGGTGTGGTAGTCGATGTGATGGAGTCGCCGCGCATTGGTTTTCTTCAGAATCCCGCTCGGCACCTGTCTTCCGCCTATCACGCCTACACCACCATTGCGGTTAACTGGGCCGTGCATGCCCGCCAGATCGATGCCATGGAGTTTTCCTAACCACACCGATCCTGCCGGTTTTGTGCTCTGGCGCGGCTTGCGCTAAACTCAGCCATACGTGACTCCGCAATCTCGCACACGACTCTCACCTTTCCGGTTACGAGTTACGCATTACTCGTTACACTGACAAAGACAATCCCCCATCATTCCACACCCCTCCCATGATCAAAGTCCTCTTCATCTGCCTCGGCAACATCTGCCGCTCCCCTATGGCCGAAGCGGTGTTTCAGAATCTGGTGAACGAAGCCGGGCTGGCCGGCCAGTTCGAGATCGACTCGGCCGGCATGGCCGACTGGCACAGCGGCGAGCGGGCCGACCGGCGCACCCTGGCCGTGCTGAAAAAGCATGATATCCCCTACGCCGGCCGCTCGCGCCAGGTGCAGCCGGCCGATCTGCGCCGCTTCGACTATGTGCTGGCCATGGACAGCCAAAACGTGGCCGACCTGCGCCGGCTGGACCGCGGCGACGCGCTGGATGGCAAGCTGCACCGGCTGTTGGACTTCGCGCCGGCTGGCCATCCCCAGGACGTGCCCGATCCCTACTACGATGGCCGCTTCGACTACGTCTACGAGCTGGTGGACGCGGCCAGCCGCGGCCTGTTGGCGCACATCCGCCAGGAGCATCGGCTGTAGCATGGCGCTGCCGGCGGCGCTGGCCGCACTCCTCACCGAACAACTGAACGCAGAACTGGAGGAGGTGCGACCGGTGGGCGGGGGCGACATCAGCCAGGCCGCACGCGTCATGGCTGGCGGCCGGGCTTATCTGGTCAAGTGGCATGGACGGCCGCCTCAACCGCCGCCGGGCTGGCCCGATCTGTTCGAGGCCGAGGCGGCCGGGCTGGCGCTGCTGGCCTCGACGCAGGCGGTGCGCGTCCCTGCCGTCGTCGCCCATGCCGCGGCACGGCCAGACACGCCGGCCACCATCGTCATGGAGTGGATCGGGCAAGACCGGCAGTCCGCCGCTGCGCCGCCCGACCGGCGGGCTGCCGGCGCCCTGCTTGGCCAGCAGTTGGCCGCGCTCCATCGCGTCACCGCCCCCGCCTACGGCCTGGACCACGGCAACTACTGCGGCGCCACGCCGCAGGACAACCGCTGGCTGCCCACCTGGATCGAGTTCTACGGCCAGCGCCGGCTGGGCTTTCAGATGGCGCTGGCCGGCCGGCAGGGATTGCTGCCCCGCGAACGCCGTCGCCGGCTGGAGCGCTTGATCGACCGACTGGACCGCTGGATCGATGAGGCGACCTGTCAGCCCTCCCTGCTGCACGGCGACCTGTGGGGCGGCAACTGGCTGGTGGACGCGGCCGGCCAGCCGGTATTGATCGATCCGGCCGTCTACTTCGGCGACCGCGAGGCTGAGCTGGCCATGTGCCGGCTGTTCGGCGGCTTTCCGCCCGATTTTTACACCGCCTACGACGCAGCCTGGCCGCCCGCGCCCGGTCGCGATGAGCGCATTCCCCTCTACCAGCTCTATCACCTGCTCAACCACCTCAACCTTTTCGGCGAGGGCTACGGCGGGCAGGTGGACAGCGTGTTGCGTAGCGTAACTCGTGATGCGTAACTCGTAACCCGGAGGTGTTCTGTGCAGATGTGGCTGCGTTTCATGTTGCACGTAGGGCGTAATGCGTAATGCGTAAGTAACTATACAGGTACCCTGCTCCCGGCGGATCCGTGATCCGCCGGGTTTGCGCCCAACAACGCCGCCGGTTCACGGAACCGGCTTGAGCAGTGAGTGAAGACCGATTTAGGCCGACGTGTACTAGTACTTCGGGGTTACGCATTACGAGTTACGCATTACGTGTTACGTGTTACGAGTTACTTTCCTGCCGCCGCAGATCCCGTCCGAACGGGAACAGCGCCAACGGGATCAGCTTGATGTGCTGGATGGCGAAGGGGATGCCGATGATGGTGA
>JAKQCW010000233.1 GCA_029558955.1 Chloroflexota bacterium | reverse complement strand
GCCGGCGCATCGTTGACGCCGTCGCCGGTCATGGCCACGATGTTCTGCTTGCGCTGCAAGAGGTCCACCAGGCGGATCTTGTCCTCCGGCGCGACGCGCGCGACCACGCCGATGTTGTCCAGGTCCTGCGTGAGCTGCTCGTCGCTCATGGCCGCGAACTGGGCCCCGGTCAGCGCCTTGCCCTCGATGCCCAGTTGATGTCCGATGGCCGCCGCGGTCACGGCGTGGTCTCCCGTGATCATGCGCACCTGGATGCCGGCGCTGTGGCATTTGGCGATGGCGTCCCGCGCCTCCGGCCGCGGCGGATCGACGATGCCGATCATGGCCATCAGGGTCAGGTCGGTGATCAGCTCGATCAGGTTGCCCTTGGGATTGAAGGCAGCGGGGTCGAAATCGCGCCGCGCCACCACCATGACGCGCTCGCCCTGGCTGGCCATGCGCTCGTTTTCCTGTGACGCCAGCGTCGCGTTCTCGGCGGTGACGGCCACATCCGGCCCGTCAGGCATCCAGAAATAGCCGCCGCGCTTGAGCAGCACGTCGGGCGCGCCCTTGACGAAGGCCCGCACCACCGGCTTGCCCTGAGCGTCGGTCATGTTGTGGAAGGTGGCCATGAACTTGTAGTCGGAGTCGAAGGGCACTTCGGCGACGCGCGGGAACATCTGGCGCGCGTCCTCCACGCTGACGCCGCCCTTCTCGGCCAGCACGATCAGCGCGCCCTCGGTGGGGTCGCCGATCAGCGCCTCGCCGTCCAGCCGGGCGTCGGCGCACAGCGCCATGCCCAGCATCACCTGCTCCAGGTCGATCTTGGCCCCGCCGGCGCTCTTGATCTGCCCTTCGGTGCTGTAGGCCGCGCCGCCCTTCTGCCAGGGCTGGCCAGCCGCCAGGCCGCGGGTCAGTTGCAGTTCCCCTCTGGTGCCGTAGCCCTCGCCCGTCACCCGGTAGCGGTTCTGGCCGGGGATGGAGAATTCGACGGCGGTCATCTTGTTCAAGGTCAACGTGCCGGTCTTGTCGGAGCAGATGGCCGAAACCGAGCCCAGCGTCTCGACCGAAGGCAGCCGCTTGACGATGGCGCCCTGGCCGGCCAGCACGCGGGTGCCCATGGAGTAGAGCGTGGTGATGACCGCGGGCATGCCGGTGGGGATGGCCGAGATGGCCAGCGCAATGCCGGCCAGAAAGATGGTGTCGAAGACATCGCTGAAGGGCACGCCAGCTGCCTGGGCGTTGCGCCAGCCCAGCACGAACATCAGCAGGAAGGTGACGCCAGCCACGCCGGCGATGATCAGCACCAGCTTGTCCAACTGCTTCTGCAAGGGGGTCTTGTCGGCCTGGGTCTTGTTGAGCAGGTCGGCGATGTGGCCCATCTCGGTGCCCATGCCGGTGGTGGTGACGATCATCTCGCCGCGGCCGCGGGTGACGGAGGTGTTCATGAAGGCCATGTTGTGGCGGTCGCCCAGCGCCACCTCCGGCTTGTCGATCACCGCCTCGTCCTTGGAGGAGGCCACGCTTTCGCCGGTCAGGGCCGCTTCCTCGATCTCCAGGGTGGCGGTGACGAAGAGGCGGCCATCGGCGGGCACGCGGTTGCCCGCTTCCATCAGCACGATGTCGCCCGGGGCCAGCTCCTCGGCGTCCACCTCCACGGCCTGGCCGTCGCGGCGCACGCGGGCGATGCTTTTCATCATCTGCTCCAGCGCGGCCAGGCTGGCCTCGGCCTTGGATTCCTGGTTGCGGCCCATGACGGCGTTGAAGACCGTCAGCAACAGCAGCACCAGCGTGGTGCCCAGCTCGCCGGTGAAGATCTGGTTGATGACCGCGGCGGCCACCAGCAGGATCTGCATGAAATCCTTGTACTGGCGCAGAAAGGCCTGCCAGCCCGGCTCCTTCTTCTTGGCGGCCAGCTTGTTGGGGCCATACTGCTGCAAACGTTTTTGCGCCTCGGCCGCGCTCAATCCCTTGGCGGGATCGACGCCCAACTGCTGTGCGACCGCCTCAGCCGTCATGGCGTACCACTTGGGCTGGCTGTCGGTTGCTTCTGGCATGAGTGCTTCTCCTTTTGAGATCGACTGTACGTGATGCGAAATGCGTAATGCGTAACGAGTAATGCGTAACCGGAATGGCGGACGTTGGGTTTGGTTCTCGGATGCTTGGGCGGTGAGGGGTGAACCGTGAATGGTAAGCGGTGAACGGTGGGCGGTGGGCGGTGAACGGTGTCAGTGGATGATGGGGCGTTATCTGCTATGCACTGCTCACTGTTGATCGACGAGACTTCGGACGGTGCCGCACCGGCCGAGTCCTG
>JAKQCW010000226.1 GCA_029558955.1 Chloroflexota bacterium | reverse complement strand
TGGGGCAACACCGCCGCGGTGGCGCGCGCCATCGCCGAAGGCATCGGGCCGGAGGCGCAGGCGCTGAGCACGGACGAGGCGACCGGCGCTGCCCTGGCCGGCGTCGATCTGATCGTGGCCGGCGCGCCGCTGCTGGGCTTCAACCTGCCCACTGAGACCATGCTCAAGGGCATCGCGGCCAACGCCGACAAGGATCCCACCCCGCCCGACCTGTCACACCCGTCGATGCGTTCCTGGCTGGAGACAGTGCCCCAGGGCAACGGCCGCGCCGCGTCCTTCGAGACGCGCATCTGGTGGTCGCCCGGCAGCGCGGCCAAGGCGATCCTGAAGCAGTTGGAGGCCCTGGGCTACCACGCCGTCGGCAAGGGCGAACGCTTCATCGTCGAGGGCAAGTATGGCCCGCTGCGCGCCGGCGAGCTGGCGCGGGCCACCGCCTGGGGCGTAGAGCTGGCCCAAGCCGCCGCTGGTGCAGCGCCCGAACGCTAGTACAAGTTGGCGTAAATAACTCTTCAGTTGACCTGCTCCCGGCGGATCCGTGATCCGCCGGGCTTGCGCCCACAACGCCGCCGGTTCACGGAACCGGCTTGAGCAGTGAGTGAAGACCTATTTAGGCCGATGTGTACTAAGAGGACCCAAACATGGCGAACCAAGCCAGGATGCTAACCCCGCGCGTTCTGATCATCACGTTCGTCTTCGTGGTGGTCGCGCCCTTTCTACCGCTGTTGATCTCGCAGCGGTGGAACTGGTGGCAGGCCTGGGTCTACGCCATCGTGTCCATCGCCGCCTTTGTCATCAGCCGGGCGTTGGCCGCGCGGCGCAATCCTGACCTGCTGGCCGAGCGCAGCCGCTTTTTGCAGCACGCGGACGCCAAGCCGTGGGACAAGAAGCTGGCGCCGCTGGTGGGGCTGGGGGGCGCGTTGATACCGCTGGTCGCGGGGCTCGATGCACGCTTCGGCCAACCGGCCGGCTTCAGCCTGGCGGTCGAGCTGGCGGCGCTGGCCGTGTTGCTGGCCGGCTATGCCTTGGCGTCCTACGCCTTGATCGAAAACGCCTGGTTCTCCGGCATGGTGCGCCTCCAGACCGACCGCGGCCAGCAGGTGATCTCCAGCGGCCCCTACCGCTGGGTGCGCCATCCGGGCTATGCCGGCGCGCTGCTGGCCTACCTGGCCACGCCGTTGCTGCTCGCCTCGCCATGGGCGCTGCTGCCGGCGCTCTTCCTGGCGGGGGTTGTGATCGTCCGCACCCGGCTGGAGGATCAGACCCTGCAGGCTGAGCTGCCCGGCTACGCGGCCTATGCACAGCGGGTTCGCCGCCGGCTGGCGCCGGGCATCTGGTGAAAACGAGGTGCTGCGTATGATAACCTTTACCCTGCGGCCCGCCGCGCCCGAACACGATTTTGGGCAGTTGGCCGCCTGGATTTCGATGCTGGAGGGCGAGACTACCAGTGCGGCTGGCCTCCAGACCCATTACGCCCAGGAAGGGGCGCGCATCAGCCAACGGGTGGCTGTGGCTGAGGATGGCGAGCTGCTCGGCTTCTACTGGGCCACGCGCGATCGAGCGCTGCCCGAGCGGGCCACCTTCCTGCTCTTCGTCACGCCGGCGGCGCGCGGGCAGGGGATCGGCCGCGCCCTGATCGCTGACCTGGAAGGAGCCATGCGGGCGGCCGGGCTGGCGCAGTTGCGCGTCAACGTCTGGGACGACCAGCCGGCGGCGCGGGCCTTCGCCGAACGCCGCGGCTTCGTCGAGCGTTCGCACGCCCTGGCGATGACGCTGGACCTGACCACGTTCGACGACCGGCCCTACGACGCCGTCATCGCCCGACTGCACGGCGAGGGCTTCTGCTTCACCTCCATGGCCGCGCTGGGCGATACTGAGGAGGCGCAGCGCAAGCTGTATCTGCTCAACGACGTCACCGACCGGGAAACGCTGGGTGGGGACGGCTCGCCCTCCTGGGCCGCGTTCGAGGATTTTCAGCAACAGGTCTGCCGGGCCGACTGGTACCGGCCGGCCGGCCAGATGGTGGTCATCGACACGGCTACCGGCGAGTGGGTCGCGATGAGCGCGATCTCGCGCTTCGACGACTACGCCTACAACCTGCACACCGGGGTGGACAGGCGCTACCGCGGGCGCAAGCTGGCGCAGGCCGTCAAGGTGTTGGCGCTGCGTTACGCCCGCGACGAGCTGCACGTCGCCACGGTGCGCACCCACCACAACAGCCGCAACCTGCCGATGATCGCCATCGACCGCAAGCTGGGCTACGTGCAAACCCGGGGAACCTGGCTGTTGGAGAAGGACCTGATGGGCGAGGGGAGCGCGTGAGCCATGCCAGACAACGCCTGCTCCATTGAGCCGCTGGACCCCTTCCGCCAACTGGTCATCGACGGCATGAGCCTCGCGGCGCGCAAGCACAACATCCATGGCCTGATCGAGGTGGACATCACCACGGCCCGCCAGCGCATCGCGCAGATCAAGGCGCAGACCGGGGAGGCGCTCTCCTTCACCGGCTTCATCGTCCACTGCTGCGCCAGGGCGGTGGACGAGAACCGGCAGGTGCACGCGGTGCGCGACTGGCGCAATCGGCTGGTGCTGTTCGACGATGTGGATGTGTCGCTGCCGGTGGAGCGCCTCCAGGCCGGCCAGCCCGTGGTGCTCCAGACCGTCATCCGCGCGGCCAACCGCAAGTCGGTGGCCGATATCCACCGCGAGATCCGCGCGTTGCAGGCCAAGGAGCTGGGCGACACCGCGTGGGGCCGCTGGCTGCGCTGGTATGTGCTGATCCCCGGGCCGTTCCGGCGGTTCATCTTCCGGCTGGCCGCCAGCCGGCCCAACCTCGTGAAAGGTTTGAACGGCACCGTGCTGGTCACGTCGGTCGGCATGATCGGCAAGGTCTCCGGCTGGGGGATCCCGCTGGCGGGTCATTCGCTGGCGGTGACGGTGGGCGGGATCGAGGACAAGCCGGTGCTGCTGGATGGGGAGCTGCGGGGCCGGCCGCATCTGCGCCTCACCGTGACCTTCGACCACGACATCATCGACGGCGGCCCGGCCGCCCGGTTCACCCAGCGCCTGGTGGAGCTGATCCAGACCGGCGCCGGGCTGGAGGAAACGGCGTAACGCCGCCCAGCCCGGCCGCATTCGATGTGGGGGTGTTTGAACCTGGTTGGCTGGGCCAGAAGTTCGACTTCTCTGAGAAGCCGAACTTCTTCGTTTTCAAGCGGCAGCGTTATACCTTGAAAATTCGAGTTGACACTACGAATTTTCAAGGTTATCATGCAGCGCGGCCGCCGCTTCGGCGTCGAGGCCAAGTTCAGCGAGGCGCCGTCGGTGACGCGGTCGATGCAGAGCGCCATCGACGCGCTCGATCTACACCATCTGTGGATTGTCCACCCCGGCCCCCACAGCTACCCGGTGAGCGACAGGATCTCGGCGCTGGCGTTGACTGACATCGCCAGCCTGCCCGGCCAGATCAAGGACAACGGTGAACGGTGGGCGGTGAACGGTGAACGGTGAACGGTGGGCGGTGAACGGTGAACGGTGAACGGTGGGCGGTGGGCTGACATCGCCAGCCTGCCCGGCCAGATCAGCGACCGCTTGCCAGCGTGATGAAGTCCGCGCCTCAGGAGTTCAGCCAGTCATGACGACAACAGGCAACATTTCCACCAACTGGCGGCAAGCGGTCGCCGGCGCAGTGGCCGAGGTCGATCGACAACAGGTCGAAATCTCGCGGCATCTGACCCCCGCGCAACGCCTGGAGCAGATGCAGTCCATGATCGATCTGGTCGAAGGCGTGGCCGCCTATCGCCTGTGTCAGCGTCAGCCTGAACTGAGCGAAGCTGAGGCATTGCGCATCATCAGGAGTCGTGATGTCAACATCTGAGCCTTCAATGTCGTTCAACGCTTTTGTGCGTGCGGTGCTGGATGCGCTGGAAACCGCCGATGTAAGGTATCTGATTGGCGGCGCGGTTGCTTTGGCGGCTTGGGGAGAAACGCGCACCACGCGCGATTTGGATTTGGTCATTGATTTGCCGTTTGAGGCGTTGGGGGCACTGTCGTTGGAGTTGGAGAAGCGCAGCATGCTGGTTCCAGTGGATATCATGCTTGATCTGTTGATCGAGGATCGCGCTGACCTGCCCATCAATGCCATTCATATGGTCAGTGGGTACAAAGCGGAGATGTTCCTGCTTAAGCCGGGCGACGCGCTGCGCGAGGCAGGCCTGAGCCGTCGCCGGTTGGTGGATCTGGGGCCGTCTCTGGGACAGGTCTACGTGCATTCGCCCGAAGATTTGATCCTCAACAAGCTGCGGTTTTATCATATCAGTCGGCAGACCAAACACGTGCGCGATATCGCCAGTATCGTGTTGTACCAGGCAGATGCGTTGGACTCGGCCTACATCGAGCGTTGGGTGCAAACCCTGGATCTGGTGGACGAGTGGCAGGCGATCCTGGAGCGCATCGCCGCACTTTAGGTCTTTAGAGGCGAAACGATCGCGAGGGACAGACTGGCGCCCCTGGCGCGCCGCTCGGATTGGCGGATGCTCCACAGCGCGGCCAGCCCTAACACGTGGATGGCCAGACTCCAGGTCAGCGCGGTAGGAGGGCGAAGCGGCCAGCGTTGCTCCTGACCGAGCCCGCCATTTCCATTGACGGTTGTGCGCCAGCGCATGGATGTCTCGACCGGTGCGGCGTCACCCCTGGCGTCTGACGATGGTTACAAAAAGGTAACCTGGTAACAAAAAAGTGCGTACTTGAACAGCCGATATCTGCCATCTACAATGAACCATAGACTTCGATGAAAAGGATAAACCAGCGATGAAACAGGCCAGTGTCATGAAACCATATCAAGAGAGAATCGAAAAGGCCAGGCAGGCTCTGCAAGGGGCTGAATTTGTCCTGGTCGGCGGCGGCTCCGGCTTATCGGCCGCTGCTGGCCTGAGCTATTCGGGCCAACGGTTTACCGACATCCCCGCGCGACGCTGATTCGCCTCAACCGGGATTATCCCGCGGGCGCAGAGGAGAATCTGCAGCGCACGATTTCCTTCGCTGAGGATATGCACCAGACGGTCACCGATCTCGGAAAGGAAGCGCCATGGAACGGCTCGAACTGATTCTGACGCTGAATAGCCTTTTGTTGGAGGACATGCCCCACTATCGGCAACAGGCCGGCGGCATTCCGACGGAGATGCCTTCACAGCGCCGCCTGCTGCGCGGCCTGATGAATGTTCGTCCGCCTCTGCCGTTGCGAGCTCAATACCTGGCCTTGCAGGATGCGCTGCTTTCGGCCGAGCGAGAGGAACGCGGGGTTGTGGATGTGATGGCCCTGCCAACCACCGCGGACCCGCGCATGGTTCTGTGGCAAGGTGACATCACGCGCCTGAACGCGGATGCCATCGTCAACGCGGCCAACAGCGCCTTGCTTGGCTGCTTCCAACCCAACCACGGCTGCATCGACAACGCCATTCATTCGGCGGCCGGGTTGCAGTTGCGCGACGAGTGCCACCAGATCATGCTTGCTCAGGGCCATGAGGAAGCTGTGGGGCAGGCCAAAATCACCAAGGCCTATAACCTTCCCAGCAGCTATGTTCTGCATACCGTTGGCCCTGCGATTCAAGGCCCATTGACCCAGGCCGACTGTGACCTGTTGGCAAGCTGCTACCGTTCCTGTCTTGAACTGGCTGCGAGATCAGGGCTGCAAAGCGTGGCCTTCTGTTGCATCTCTACCGGCGAGTTTCGTTTTCCCAACGAACAGGCGGCTGACATTGCCGTAGCAACAGTGCGGCGCTTTCTGGCAGTCAACGAAACCATCCAACGGGTCATCTTCGACGTTTTCAATGCACGCGATCGGGCGTTGTATGAAAATCTGCTTCAAGCAGGTCTAGAGTCAGATGCCCCCGTCATCATCGGTTGAACGCCGAATTCGGGCCGGGCTGCCCCTTCTCCGTTTCCTGCAAACGCGCCTGCCGCTACGTTGGACGGAAGGGCCGTTGCGTTGGGCCACGGCTCGGGCCCGGCTGCCGGTCGATGTCAGGCGCGAGACCGCGTGCGCGGATGGCGTGTCGTGCCAGTGGCTCATCCCACAGGGCAGCCCGTCTGATCAGGCGCTGGTCTATCTGCACGGCGGCGGCTTCGTCTTCGGCGTGACCCCGCAACATCTGGGGATGGTCGCCTACCTGGCGCGGCGGATGGGAGTCCGCGCTCTGATAGTGGACTACCGCCTGGCGCCGGATCACCCGTACCCCGCTGCTTTGGACGACTGCGTTGTCGCTTGGCGCTGGCTGCTGAAGCAAGGCATTGCCCCGCAGCGCATGGCGCTGGCTGGCGACTCAGCCGGCGGCAATCTGACCATCACGACCATGATGAGGCTGCGCGATGGCGGCGAGCCGTTGCCGATCGCGGCCGCCTGTCTCTCACCCGTGGCCGACCTGACCGAGCGCCACGGCCCCGCTGGCGGGTTCAAGGATCCCCTGCTGCCGCCCAAAGCGATGGAATTCTACCGCATGTCCTACGTGGCGCAGAACGACGCGCGCTCGCCCTTGATCTCCCCGGTGTACGGTGACTGGCGCGGCCTGCCGTCGTTGCTGCTGCATGCCGGAGAAGAGGAGATACTGCTCGACGACGCGCTGCGCATCGAGGCGGCGGCTGGCGCGGCCGGCGTGGACGTGCGTTTGGAGATGTACCCGCGTATGTGGCACGTGTGGCAGCTTTTCCCGGCGCTGCCGCAGGCCGTCGAATCGTTGGATGAGATCGCCCGGTTCCTCAAGGCGCATTTGGACCCAGGCGTGCCTTGAGGAATCGGGCTGCCGTTTGCGTCTGCTCTGTCCTGGGGTGGCAGTACATCTGACCGCCCGTGAATGGAGGCTGCGCTGACCCGCCGGCTGAGCAGTTACGGCGAAGCGATCGCGGGGGACAGACTGGCGCCCCTGGCGCGCCGCTCGGATTGGCGGATGCCCCACAGCGCGGCCAGCCCTAACACGTGGATGGCCAGACTCCAGGTCAGCGCGGTCGCCGGACTGCTGGCCGCGCCGATCACCAGCACCAGGCCGGCGTCGCGCGCCAGGTCGTGCCACTGATGCGCCCAACCGACCAGCGCCATGCTCTCACGCTTGAACCAGAGCCAGCCCAGCAGGGCGCCGAAGAGGACGTTGGAGAGGGCCAGGCCCAGCGCCGCGGCCAGTCCGGTCACGACGGCCGACGCTGGCGTGAGCTCGCCATGCCCAACGGCGACCAGCAGCGGCAGCAACAGCAGCGGCAGGTGCCAGAGGCCGCGGATCACACCGGTGATGATCACCGCGCCTACCCGGCCAAACGCCGGCGCCAGGCCGGGCAGCAGGTAGCCGCACCAGCCTACCTCCTCGCCCAGCCCGGCCAGCCAGCCCACCGTCAAGCTGCCGATCAGGATCACGCCGACGCCCGGCTCGACGGCGCTGCGCCAGTGCAGCGTCCCCGGCTCGACGAGATAACCCACCAACAGCGTCCCTGCCCGCAGGAGCAGCGCAGCCAACGTCAGCCAGAGATAGTCGGCCGGCCGGCCCCAGCGGAAGGCCGGCCGCGCCGGTGTGGGGTGACGCCGCCACAGGAGGAGCGCGGCGATGGCTGGCCCCGCCATTGCCAACAGGTGGCCAAACAGGCCCAGCGCGGCCAGGCTGGCGGGGGCGAGGCGGTCAGCCGCCAGCGGCAGCAGCCAGCCATCCACCGCCAGCAGGACCGGCCAGGAGAAGGCCATCGCCAGGAGGGCGAAACGGCCAGCGTGGCGCAGCGCGGCCGGCTTCATCGTTGCGCCTGCCACAGGGCGAAGCCCAGCCACAGCGACCAGACCACGCTCAACGCCAGGACCAGCAGTCCCAGGAAGGGGACCAGGCTCATCACGCCCAGCGCCAAGCCGAGCCCACACAGGCCGGCCGGCAGCCGCTGCGCCCGGCGCGCCGTCCAACTGACCAGCAGATACCAGAGGCCGTTGAACGCGATGGCGGCCAAACCCAGGAGGCCAATCAGCCCATTCAGGCGGGCATCCACCGCCAGCCCGCGCATGACCTGCGTCACCGCGGCGAGGCTGAGCACAGCGTTGGCCAGCAACAGAGCCACGGCCAGCAGTCCGGCGGCGGCGGCGATGCGTGAGGCTGTCGGCGCCGTGGGGCGCAGCGTGCGGAACAGAACGACGATCAGGACGACGCTGGCCGCGGCCGAGACGAACTTCAACCCGTCCTGCAACAGCAGCGGCAGGGGGTTGTGGGTGGCCAGCTCGGCCAGGCGGGCCGGATCGCGCAGCGCAGGCAGCCCGATCAGCGCGATGGCGATGAAGAGCGAAGCGACGCCGGCGAATGCCTGGAGAAAGGCGGCGGATGCGCCCGCGGTCAGGCTTGTGCGTCCAACTGGCTGCTGGACGCCGACGGGGCTGGTGAGGCCGGGGTGTGTTTGCAGGTGGGACATCGGTTGATTCTCCTTCTCATTTGGGATGACCCCACTGTAGCACGCGTCCGACTGCGGCGCATCGGGCGCAGGATGGATTTGCGCGTGCGCCAAAGATGGAGATGACTCATCCCTCTGGAGGTGGAGATGCCCTGCATCGCCAGGCGTAGGGCGGGGAGCGCCGCGCGGATGCGATCAGGGCTGGCGTGTTTGGCTGATCACGATGCGCATCTGCGCCAGGGCCTGTTGGGCCAGCGACTGCAGACATTCGAGATGTGGCCGGACTTGGGCGGGGTCCTGCTGCTGCAGGAGAAGCTGGGCGGCGCGGGCCTCGAGGGTGAGGCTGAAAATCGTCTGCGAGACGGAGTCGTGGAGCTCCCGCGCCAGCCGATTGCGCTCCTCCAGCGCGGCGATTTCGGCGGCCTGGGCGGCCTGGGCGTGCAGCGCCTGGCCCTTTGCTTGCAGTTCGACCAGCAGCCGCGCGCTGACCGCGCGCGCCGCCTCGGTCTCTTCACGCACGGCGACGTACGCGGCCAGCAGGATGGCGCCGCTGGCCGGCAACAGGCCACGCGCCAGACCGACCAGCGGGCCGAGCCAGAACATCAGCGGCGCGACGGCCAGCAGGGCCAGCCAGCCGGTCCACAGCCAGCGTTCCGGCCCGTGGAAGATCAGCGCCGCCTGGTAGGCCAGCAGGGGCAGCAGCGCCAGCGCCACCCCCAGCTGCGGGTCGCGCGCCAGAATGGCCAGCACCAGCATGGACTGCGCCGCCATGCAGCCGCGCTGCAGCGCCCGCGGCAGCGTTGGCCGCTCGAATACCAGGGCAAAGAGGGCCAGTGAAGCCCCGTACAGCGCCAGATACCAGAGCCGCTGCGCCGGCGCGGTCGTGGCCAGCAGCGTGACGCCCAGCGCGCCGGCAAAGGCCAGGTACGCGGCAGCCGTGGCCAGCCGGCCAGGGAGAGGCGAAGCGGGTGCGGCGTTCGGGCGCTCGGACATGGGCGGTGCAGCCTCAGTGTGTATCCACCAGGCCGTGTTTGAGGGCGTAGATCGCCAACTGCGTCCGGTCGGCCAGGTCGAGTTTGCTCAGAATGTTGCTGACGTGGCTCTTGACCGTCTTGTCGCTGATGACCAGCTCCCGGGCGATCTCCTGGTTGCTGCGGCCCTGCGCGACCAGGCGCATCACCTCCCGCTCGCGCTCGGTCAGGTCGGCCAGAGCCGGGGTGGGCGGCCTGAGAAGCGGCTGTTGGGCGACCTGTTCCATCAGCTTACGTGCGATGTCGGGGTGCAGGCGCGCCTCGCCGCGGTACACGGCGCGGATCGCTTCCACCAGATCATCGGGCGTCACGTCCTTCAGCAGATAGCTGGATGCCCCGGCCTGAATCGCCGGAAAGACCTTGTCGTCCTCGGCGAAGCTCGTCAGCGCAATCACCTTCACGGCCGGTTGCTGCGCCTTGATCTGGCGCGTCGCCGCGATGCCGTCCACCTGCGGCATCACCAGGTCCATCAACACGACGTCCGGCGCCAGGCGCAGGGCGAGCGCCACGGCCGCGGCGCCGTCGCTGGCCTCGCCCACCACGGCGATGTCCGCATGCAGCTCCAGAAAGGTGCGCAGGCCCTGGCGCACCACCTGATGGTCGTCCACGATCAGGACCGCGATGGCGTCTGCTGTTTTCATGGCTGCCCTCCTGTTTCTGCTCTTGTGACCCGGATGCGGGCGCCGCCGCCGGGGGCGCTGTCGACTTCCAGGCGCCAGCCGATTTCGGCGGCCCGCTCGCCCATGCCGGCCAGACCCAGGCCCGGTGCAGCGCTGGCCGGCGCGAAACCCTGCCCCCGGTCGCTGATCTCCAGCCAGAACGGCTCGGCCAGGTGCAGGCGGACGGTCGCCTCGGCGACCCCGGCGTGTTTGACGATGTTGTTCAGCGCCTCCTGTACGATGCGCAAGAGGCCCTGCTCTTCGGCGGGCGCGAGGCGCGCCTGGGGGTCGCCGGTGATTTCCAGTTCGACCGCCAGGCCCTCGGTCACTGCGCGCGCGGCGGCGTGCTGGCGCAGGGCGGCGGCCAGCCCCCCGGCCAGCGGCGGCGGGCGCAGCTCGGTCACCAGCGTGCGCATGGCGGCCAGCGCCGATTGCGCCAGGTCGTGCAGCCGGTCGAGCTGGCCGCTCACCTGTTCGGGCTGACGATCGAGGAGCAGCAGGGCCGACTGCGCGGTCAGCGTCATGCTGAAGATCGTCTGCGTGACCGAATCGTGCAGGTCGCGGGCGAGGGCGGCGCGTTGACGGGTGGCGGCCGCGTGTTCCTGCTGCGCCGCGTAGTGCTGCAATTGGCGGTTGGTCTCTGCCAGGCGCTCGAGCAGGTCACGGTTGGCCGCGTGGGCGGCCTGCGCACGCTGAATGGTCAGGGCGTAGGAGGCGAACAGGGCGCTGCCCGCGCTGTAGATCAGCGTATAGGCCAGCCCCTGCCACAGCCCGTAGTTGCGCGTCATCGGTAGGATGAGCAGCAGGGCGAAGAGGGCGACCCAGCGCGCGCCCTGTTTGGGGTCGAACCGGCGCATGGCCTGCATGGCGAGAATCATCAGCAAGGCGGCGAAATAATCGCCGCCGCTGACGAGCATCAGGCCGATGGCCAGCAGCGCCTGCACACCGAGGTAGGCCGAGAACCAACGGGGGCGCCCGGTGGGGAGGAAGGCGCTGCCGAGCAGCAGCGCTAACCAGAGCAGCAGCAGCGCCAGCACCGGGCGCAGCAGGGGCGTGTGGATGACATCGAGCAGCGCGCGCACCGTCACGGCCGCGAACAGGAGGCCGACGGTCAGGAAGAAGACCCGCAGGGCAGTGCGGGTTTCGTGCGGCTGCGACCGCGGCGCGAGGGCCAGTTCGGACGAAAGCATCGCCCACCTCCGGGGCAGGTTCGGCAGGCCGAATGGCATGCCGTCGTGATCATGCCGGTGTACCGTCGTATTTTAAGATAATCGGGCCACAAGTCAAGCAAGAAGTGTTTTCTCCCACCTCCTGGCCTGAAAACAACCGCTCTGGCCGGTCGCTCCGGGATGGTTCCCAACCTCCGACCGAGCAGCGACGCTTTCGTGGCCGTAGCGTTCGCTTGGCGCGGCAGTTCGTGATAAAATGGAGCAGCCGCGTGCAGTTCCCAAGCCTCGCGCGGACTTGGCTCACAATCAGCAGACATTTCCCTGCGCACTGTCCATGCCGATCCTGCTCACCAAGCTCTACCTCCCCCCACCGCGGCCCGGGGCGGTTTCCCGTCCGCACCTGGTTGCGCGGCTGGATGCCGCGCTCGCGCTGGGCTGCAAGTTGACGCTGATCTCGGCTCCGGCCGGCTTTGGCAAGACCACGCTGGTCAGCGAATGGGTCGCGGCGGGCGCGGGCGCCGCGCCGGCCAGGCGCGTGGCCTGGCTGTCGCTGGACGCGGGGGACAATGACCCGGCCCGCTTTCTGGCGTATCTGGTGGCCGCCTTGCAAACGATTTTCCCCGACATCGGCGCTGGGGTGTTGGCCGCGCTGGAGTCGCCCCAGCCGCCGCCGGTCGAGGCGCTCCTGACGACGCTGCTCAACGAGCTCGCGCGCCTCTCCCCTGCTGCTGCCCCGCCGCGCCTGGCTTCACCCGCAGCCGGCGCGGATTTCGTCCTGGTTCTCGACGACTACCACGCGCTGGACGCCGCGCCGGTCGACCAGGCGCTGACCTTTCTGCTCGATCACATGCCGCCGCAGATGCACCTGGTGATCGCCACGCGCGAGGATCCGCAGCTCCCTCTGGCGCGTTACCGTGTGCGCGGGCAGTTGACCGAGCTGCGCGCGGCCGACCTGCGCTTCACCCCGGCTGAGGCGGCCGAGTTCCTCAACCAGACGATGGGGCTACAGCTTTCCGATGGCGAAATCGCGGCGCTGGAAGCCCGCACCGAGGGTTGGATCGCTGGCCTGCACATGGCGGCGCTGTCGTTGCAAGGCCGCGCCGACGCGGCCAGCTTCATCCGCTCGTTCAGCGGCAGCCACCATTTCGTGCTGGACTATCTGCTGGAAGAGGTCCTGGGCCGGCAGCCGGCCGGCGTGCAGGCGTTTCTGCTGCGCACCTCCATCCTCGACCGGCTGTGCGGCCCGCTGGGCGACGCGGTGATGGGGAGCAGCGCGCCCGCGGCCGACGCGCAGGCCACCCTCGAACACCTCGACCACGCCAACCTCTTCATCGTTCCTTTGGACAACGAGCGGCGCTGGTATCGCTATCACCATCTCTTCGCCGAGCTGCTGCGTCAGCGGCTGGGCCAGAGCCTCACTGCCAACGCTATGGCCGAGCTGCATGTGCGCGCCAGCCAGTGGTACGAAGACAACGGATGGGCGCTCGACGCTTTTCGCCATGCCACGGCGGCCAACGACATCGAACGCGCCGAGCGGCTGATGGAGAGCAGCGGGATACCCCGGCACTCCCGCGGCGCGCTGATGGCGGTCCTCGAATGGCTGACGTCGCTGCCTGAGCCGGTGCTGGATGCCCGGCCGCTGTTGCGGGTGCGGACGGCCACGATGGCGTTGATGGTCGGCCAGACCACCGGAGTGGAGGAGCGACTGCGGGCGGCTGAAGCGGCGCTGGAGGAGCGTCCGCAGAACGTGCAGACCCGGGACCTGATGGGGCAAATCGCCGCCGCCAGAGCCACGCTGGCAGTCACGCAATATCGGCCAGACCTCGTCATCGCCCAGGCGCAGCGCGCGCTGGACTATTTGCTGCCTGAAAATCTGACCTTTCGCTTCACGGCCAACTGGACGCTCTCGATTGCCCATTATTTCCTGGGCGACCGCGCGGCGGCCAACCAGTTTGTGGCCGCGGCCCTGGCAATCTGCCGGGTCACTGGGAACGCCTTTGCCACGATCCTGGCCACCAGCCACCTGGGGCGCTTGCAGGAAGCCGAGAACCAGCTCCATCTGGCCGCCGAGACCTACCGCCGCGTCCTGCACATGGCCGGCGATCAGCCGGTGCTGCTCGTCAACGAAGCGCATCTGGGCCTGGGGCACATCCACTACCAATGGAATGACGTGGCGACCGCCGAACGACACGGGCTGCAATCCCTGCAACTGACGCGCCTCTACGACCGCGCGCTGGATCGTCACCTCTTCGCCCAGGTTTTCCTGGCCCACCTGAAGCTGGCGCAGGGCGACGCGGCTGGCGCGGCCGCGCTGTTGGCGGAGGCTGAGCAGGCCGCGCGCCAGAACCACTTCACCCAGCGGCTGCCGGAGATTGCCGCCGTCCAAATCCTGACCTTGCTGCGGCAGGGCCAGGTGGCCGCGGCCGCGCAGGTGGCCCGCCAGCACAATCTCCCGCTCAGCCGGGCGCGCGTGTTCCTGGCCCAAGGCGACCCGGCCGCGGCGCTGGCCGTGTTGGAGCCGCACCGTCAGCAGGCTGAAGCGCGCGGCTGGGCCGATGAATTGCTCCTGGCCACGGTCTTGCAGGCGCTGGCGTTGCGGCTGAAGGGCGCGCGGGCCGCGGCGGTGCAG
>JAKQCW010000178.1 GCA_029558955.1 Chloroflexota bacterium | reverse complement strand
ATAACCTGGCTGGCCGGCAGCGCGCCGCGCCCGGCCTCCGATCTCAGCGACTGCTGGCGCAGGAAATCGGCAAAGAGGGGCGTGAAAAGCTGATAGGCCTGGTGCTCGTAGATCACCACCGCCTGGTTGATCAGCCAACTGATGGCGGCCCGCTGTTCGGGATGCACAGCCTCCTGGGAGAGCGGCGTCGCGGCCAACTGGCCCAGCAGCTCGCTCACCGTTGCCCGGGGCGCCCGGGGCGGGGGACTGTTCAGCGTCCGGCTGAGCGAGGTAAAAAGCAACTGTCCATGCTCGGCCAGCCGCAGCGTGATCAGCTCGATCTCCGTCGTGTCCAGCGGCTGCTCGGTGGGCAGCATCTTGCGGACCTCGTGCAGCGTCTCGCGCAGCCGCGCCAGCAGGAATGGATGCCGGCCGGTGAGACGCACCAGCGGCTCCACCAGCCCCTCGGCGAGCTCAGGAAAGATGGCCCGATAGGATGCGATCCACTGCCGGGCGGCTTCCGGCTCCAGCAGACCCACGAACTGGGTGCTCATCACGTTGAACAGCGGCGAGGAGGCCAGGTGGATGTCGATGTCGTAGAGCGGCTGGCGCGAGCCGACCACCAGGGCCAGCTCGTTGGTCAGGGGGCGCAGCTCGTTCAGTTGATCCTGCGTGAGGTAGGGCGCTTCCAGAATGGCGTCGAAATTGTTGAGCAGCAGGACGATGCGAAACCCGGCGCGGCTGGCCTGGCTGGCCAGCGCCAGGAGCTGACGGCTGGGCGAGTCCGCATCGGGAACCTGGCTCCAGTCGATGTCGAAGGGCTGCTCCTGGCGCAGTTGTGCGCTGAGCGTTTCGGCCAGATGCTGGCGCAGGCGTTCCTTGACCTCGGAGCGCCTGCAGTCGGCCGCCAGGATGACGATGCGGCCGGGATCGTGAAATCTCTCAGGGCGCAGCGCCGAGAGGGTGCGGCTGCGCAGCGGGCCCTCTTCGGACGCCAGATAGTCGAGAATGCGCGTCTTGCCGCAGAACTTCGGCGCTACCAGGGCAAAGTGCTGCGGATAGTCGCCCAGCACGCCCTGCACGATCTCACGCACCAGGGTCTGCCGTCCGAAGAAGGGCTTGGGGGTGAGTTCCATAGTTGATCCTTTCACGCGGCGGCGCGGCTCCGCACCCGGTAGACCTGTTCCAGGTGCATGTTGGCGCACAGCCACTGGTGGAAGAGCAGGCTGGCGAAGCGCCAGCGCCCTGGATCCGGCTCAAGCACGATGGCCTGCTCGTTCAGCACCAAGAGGATGGTGTGCAGCGTGGCGCGATCCAGCCCCGGCAGCTTTTCGGCCAGCGCGGCCAGGGCCACCGGCGCGTTCTGCGGGCCGGAAAGGCGGGCCAGGCCAAAGCAGATGGCATAGGTCGAAGGGCCGGCGCCCTCCATGGCGTGGATGAAGAGCGTCTCGTCCTCCCCCATGAACTGCTGCGCCGCCGCGTCGACGTCGGCCAGGGTGACCTCGTGGTGGGGCTGCCCGCTCATGTGCTGCACCAGGGCGTGGCAGAACACCTGCACGATGAAGGGGCTCGACCCGGTCAGGCGCACCACCTGATCCAGCGCTTCCGGGGTGTAGGTCAGGAAATTGCGCGTTGGCCGGCGGATCAGCTCGCGGCTATCGGCGTCGCTCAGCGGTTTCAGCGGCAAGGACGCGCCGATCTCCAGAAGCTGGCCGACGGGATGGGCTGCCTGGGTTGCCGGTTGGGGCGCCGAGGTCTCCCAGGCGTGTTGCTGGACCACCATGATGCAGGCGATGTCGGCGGCGGAGGCCTGCAAGATGCCGCGCCATTGCAGGAAAAACTCAGCCGGCAGGCGGCCCTGCTGAAAGGCGTCCATCACGACGCTGAACTCATCCAGCAGGAGGACCAGACGCCGGGGCGCAAAGTGATTGCGCAACTGCATGAAAAACTCCAGCAGGCGTTGGGCGGGCGACGCGGCGAAAAGTTCGCGCATCGGCGGATCCACCTCGCCCACCCGGCCGTTGGTCTGCAAGTCGTGGAAGGCAGCGTCGGCGATGTCGAAGAGAAGGGAGTCGCTGTTGGCCACCCCGCCGAACAGTTGAAAGTCGATGTGGCAGGGCACGAAGAGGTTGGGGTCCAGGTGATAATCGCGCAGATGCCAGAGCAGCGAGGTCTTGCCGACCCGCTTGCGCCCGCGCAGGAAAAGAATCTTGTCGCTGCTCTGCACCCGCTCCAAAATGGCGGCCAGCTCGGCGTTGCGCCCAAAGAACATCTCCCGCTCGCGCACCGGGTGGCGGCCGTAGGGGTTGCCGGCCGCATGGGCGCTGGTGCGCTGGAGCCGTTCCAGCACATAGAAGGAGGGCTTCAAGCGGCGCACTGCCTCCGGCGCAGCGGCCGGCAGATGGCGCAGCTCGTCGACCACCTGGTCGATGACCTGTTCGTCGTCGGCCTCGATGGTGAAACGGATGTGGGCGGTGCTGCGCTGCGCGGTGGCGCTGACCTGGTGCAGGGTGATGGCCGGGAGCTTGTCGTAGATGGGGGCCAGCGCTTGGCCCAACAGGCCGGGCGCGTCCGCGGCGACCAGCTCCAGGTCGGCAAAGGCCTTGGGGACGGAGCGCAGGCGCCAGCGCAAGGGCTCGGTGCTCTCTGGGTCGTCCAGGGTGAAGCAATCTCGGCGATGCACCGTCAGGCCGGCGACCTGTTCGCGCTGCACCCGTCGCCGCCCGCAGATGTCCTCGCCGATGCGCGGCCGGCAGCTTTGGCACAGCTTGACCTGGCGCGGATGGAGGGGCAGCTTTTCGGGCAACTCCACCTGGCGCAGGATTTCGTCGGCAAACAGCGGGTGGAGCAGGCGATCGGGCGCCACCCGGCCGTCGGCGATGGCGCTCAGCAGTTGTTCCAACGTGGGCGGGGAGAGATGACGGCTGGCTTGCAGCAGCATTTGTTCGATGCGGTGCTGCGGCAGGGTGAAGCCATAGTACTGCTCCATGGCGGCGAGTTTGCGGTCCAGCGCCGTGCGTCCGGCAAAGGACTTGCCCCCCTGGCGCTTGAGGAAGCGATCGACGTACAGTCGGGCCCGGCTGGTGCGGGCGGCATCGAGCCAAACGCGCGTCGGGCCTGGCGCGCCGGCCTCGTGCTCCAGCTCGACCACGTCCAGGTGACGCAGCACGGTGGTCGGGCCACGCGTGGCGCCGTTGACCACGAAGCGCACACATTGATCGGCCAGGTCGCTGTGTACCTGATAGGCGTAGTCCACCACGGTGCAGCCGCGCTTGAACTCGAAGACCTGTCCCTGGGGGCTGAACACGCAGACCGACGCCGGCAGCGCGCCGGCCGGGGCTGCCAGCAACCGCGGATACCAGAGCTGGCGTTTGCTCCACCACGCCAGGGGCAGGTCGGTCGGCAACTGTTGGCGCATGCAGAGCGCGGCCACCCCCCAGGTGTTGATCTCCTCCATCTCCTGGGTCATGATGTGGAACTTCACCGGCGCCGCGCTGCCGTGCCAGGAAAGGCTGGCGGCAGTGCGCAGGCAGCGATAGCCGTTGACCTTGCTGGCCGCGATGTAGTCCTGCACCATCCGTTCGGCCGGCCGCCACAGGCGGCGAATCTCGTACAGGGCGCGGTAGCAGGCGGCCTCGTCCTCCACCAACACATCGACCCCCAGCGCGCCCAGTGCGTCGGCGCGCCGATCAGGCAGCACCGGGCTGACCATGCGCCGGCGCACCTGGGCAGCAGGCAGGGCCAGCGCCAGCGTCTGCTCCACCTCCCGGAAGAGCTCCTGCTGGGCATCGAGCGACGCCTCTGGCCTGGGCCGGGCATCGCCATCAGGTTCAGGCTTTCCGGTCGGCTGCTGCAGCCAGAGTCCCAGCGTCCGGCGGGGGCCCCACATGCCGAGCATTTCCAGCAGGAGGACCAGCGCGCGCTGGGTTTCGGTCGGGCCGGCCTGCGTGGGTCTGGCTGTCTCTTCGCCGGCCGGGCCACAGCGCACCCAGAGCCAGGCCGCGGCGGCGATGGCCAGCCGCGGATCGCAGTAGCCGGCCAGGAAGAGCTGGGCCAGCGACGGCGGCCGGCTGTCGGCGCGCGGCGCACCTTCGGCCAGCGCCTCGACGTGATCGGCCAGGCCTTGGCTCATCCCAGCCGCCTCGGCGCCGCAGGCGTGCGCGATCTCGCCGGCCGTCAGGCGGCCCTCCTGAACCAGCGGGGCCAGCAACGCGGCCGCCAGCAGCTCCTCCCCTGCACCCCAGGCGCTGAGCAGGGCGATCACCTGGTCTGGCGCGCGGCAGGCCGGACGCAGACCTGCGGCCAGCGCCTGGGCGGCGTCAAGGGGATTGGGAGCAATGGCGAGGACCGGCGACATGGGTAGAAAATCGTTCCAGATCACTGGCGCTGGCTGAAAGATTCGCGCGTCGGACAATCTTCTTATGGATTGGACATCCATGCGCTGGACGCACAACCGGCAATGAGAATGGCGGGCTCGGTGGCTGCGCACAGACCGGCCCGAGCGGCTATTTTCATCTCAGTGTCGGCAAATCCAATGCTGGCGGTGATCCTGGCGCGTTCACAAGCTTAAAAAATGCCAGAATTGCCAACTGGAACCGGCTTTGCATATTGACAAATACACAAAATGTGATAGTATGTGTATGTCCACAAATGTGTAATGTGTGATAATACACATTCAATCACACATCGATTATAGCCGAAGTCGTGAGAAAGCGCAAGCGAAATTGCACATTTGGGTGCAGCCGTATCGGTCGGAGTTCATCAGGAGGTGAGCAATGACTATCGGACTTGGGCAAGCGTTTGGGCTGGTGGGCGTCGGTATGTTGGCAGGCATGGGACTGTTGGTCTGGATGGCTGAAAAGGTGTCCAGACGCTATGGCGCAGGCAACTCGACGGAAAGTTGCTTCACGGTCCTCTTCGTGACGGCGATGGCTTTCGGTTGCTTGTTCTTGCTCTGGCTGGTGTTCAGCTAGACGTAAGCTAAGAGCAAGGGCTGTGCCGGCTGGCTCGGTCGGAGACCGGCCAGAGCGAGAGCAGGCTGGCTCGGTCGGAGACCGGCCAGAGCAGGAGTTGGCTGGCACGGTCGGAGACCGGCCAGAGCAGGAGCTGGCTGGCTCGGTCGGAGACCGGCCAGAGCAGGAGCTGGCTGGCTCGGTCGGAGACCGGCCAGAGCAGGAGTTGGCTGGCTCGGTCGGAGACCGGCCAGAGCGAGAGCAGGCTGGCACGGTCGGAGACCGGCCAGAGCGAGAGCAGGCTGGCTCGGTCGGAGACCGGCCAGAGCAGGAGCTGGCTGGCACGGTCGGAGACCGGCCAGAGCAGGGTGAGCGGATGAGCAAGGGTTCTTGATTTCATCGCTCTGATGCACAGCGTGGTCCCTGGGGGGGACTGCGCTGGACGCTGTGTCAGAGTAGCAGTTGGGCGCTGTGCAACGCATCTCGCGGTCACTTCTGGCGGTCGTCGATGCGTTGCACGGCCTCAGCGTCCACAGGCAAGAATGGCTCCTGCCCCGGCGTCGGGCGCTTTCACACGCTCATGTGCCTGGCGTGACCAGGAACAGGCCGCCGTTCAAGTCGAATCGAGCGCTCGGCGCTGATGGCTGAGCAGCAAAAAAAAGGAGCGCTGTCACATGACAGCGCTCCTTGATGTTCAGGCGACTCAGCCGCCCAGTTCCTTCAGCCGCGCTTCCCAGCGGGCGTAGAGCTTGTCATAGGTCGACTCGCTGAGCTCGCCGCTGGCCAGGCGCATGTCCAGGTTGTCCAGGAAGGCCTGGATCTCGGCCGGCGTCTGGGGGTTGGCCGGCGGCGCGGCGGCGGCCGGCGCGGCCGGCGCGGCCGGCGCGGCCTGTTTGGGCTGCATCGCCTGGGACATGGCCTGCGCCATGACGCCGGCCATGCCCGCGCCCATGCCCATGCCCGCGCCCAGGCCCATGCCGGTCTCGGCTGCGCTGCCGCCGCCGCCGCCGCCCTGGGCTGCGCCCGCGCCGACGCCGCCGATGGCCATGCCGGTCTGGTATTCAATGAAGGAGCCGGCGCCCACGGCGCCCATGGCCGCGCGCTTGTCGATGGCCTGTTGCGTCTCCTCGGTGGGGCTGACCGACTCGACGAAGAACTGTTTGATGCCGATGCCCAACAGCGCGAAGTCGTCGGTGACCTTGGCCCGCACGGCCGCGCTGATCTCGTTGAACATGGCCGGCAGGTCGAAGAGGCCCTTCTTGCTCTCGCCCAGCACATCGGTCAGCTTGGAGATGATGATGCTGCGCAGGTAGTTCTGGATCTGGCTGGTCTGGAAGAGCCCCATGGTGCCCACGATCTTGGCCACGAAGAGCTGCGGATCGATCACGGCCATGGAGTAAGCGCCGAAGGCGCGCAGCCGGGCCAGGCCCAGGTCAGGGTCGCGCAGCGCGATGGGCTCCGGCGTGCCCCATTTCTGATCGATGAAATCGCGCCGGTTGACGAAATAGACCTCGGCCGTGAAGGGGGTCTTGCCGCTGGTGGCCAGGCCGATCAGGCCAGAGAGCAGCGGCAGGTTGGCCGTGGTGATGGTATGGCGGCCGGCGTCGAAGGTGTCCAGCGCCTTGCCGTCGCGGAAGAAGACCGCGGTCTGGCTCTCGCGCACGATCACCTGCGAACCCAGGCGAAAATCGCCTGCGCCGAACTCAGGAATGCGCACCACCATGTCGTTCGCGCCCTGGTTGGGGGCCTCGATGATGTCGATGATTCTTGCCATTGGGTAGATTCTCCTTCAGGGTGAGCAGGCTCGGTCGGTCCTTGCGGCGGCTGGACGTGACCGGCCCGAATGAGATTATTCGCCAGCGGCGGCCGCGGTCTGCAGGATCACCTCGCTGCGATGGCCGAACTGGGTGTTGAGATTGTCCAGGGTGGTGGTCAGGGCGCGGATGCTCTCCATCCAGTCGCTGTCGGGCCGGCCGGCCAGCGCGCCCATGCCGTCGATGATGGTCTGGATGCGGGCCACGTCCTGGAACATGGCCTGATCGAACTGGCCCAGCGCGTCCAGCTCGGCCTCCTTGACCCGCGCATCGTCGAAGAGCGGCGCATAGCCGTAGCTGGCGGTGCGCACCCGGTCGGAGAGGGTTTGCAGCTTGGTGGCGGCGCGCTCCATGTCGTCCAGCAGATCCAACTGGCCGTTGTTGACCAGATCGACTTGCAGACCGGTCAGCCGGGCCTTCTGGTCGTCCAGTTGACGGGCAACCATGGTGCGCACGGTCTTGTCGGTCTCGCGGCGCAGCTCCTTCTCCTTGTAGCCTTTGACGCCGGGCACGCCGGCGATCACGTTTTCGAGGACATTCATCTGGTCTTTGGCTTTGGCCATCAAGTCATCTTGCATGGGTTGATCTCCTTGTTCTGTTGTGGTAATGGATCAAATCGAGGAGCGTCAGCGCCCGCCGCGCAGGGCGGGGACGCCTCGCGGTCGCGCTGAAGGCGCGCTCAGGTGGCCAGGAAGACATCGGTGCCGCAGTAGGGGCAGGTGATCACTCCCTTGCCGCCGAACTGCATCTGGCCGCCGCAGTTGGGGCATTTCTTCGTTTCCCGGATCGATCCAGCCTGGCGGGAATAGAGAATGCCATCGTTCCAGTTGATGTAGCCGCTGAAGAGCCCCTTGCCCACCAGGTCGTAGATCCAGGCCTTGACCTGATCGGTGGAAGAGCCCAGCTCCAGCACCAGGTCTGACATGTTCACCTGGCCGCGCGAGAGGACGATGTTCAACAGTTGGCGCTGCTTGTCCACCTCGGCCAGTTGGGCGCTTTCATGCCGGCCTTTGACCAGCAGATAGGCGCCGACGCCGGCGGTGGGCGCGGTCACCAGGAAGAAGACCAACGCCAGGGCCAGGGCCGCGCCGCCCGCGGTCAGGGCGCTGTTCGCGCTGGCCATCTCTGCCAGCGCCCACACGGCCGTGATGCCGAAGGCCGCCAGGCCAAAAAAGATCAGGATGAGACCAACGATTTTTCCGCTTCCACGCATACTGTGCTCCTTTGCAAAACGTCACAGTGGATTGGCCCGGCCGGCCCGCACCGCTCTTCGGGCGGGCCAGGTCTGGGGCGCTGCACGAAGACCGGCCAAAGCGCCTAGCCGAAGCTGCTGCCGCCGCCTCCGCCGCCGCTGAAGCCGCCGCCTCCGCTCCAGCCGCCGCCGCTGAAGCCGCCTCCGCCGCTCCAACTGCCGCCGCCGCTGCTCCAGCTTCCACTGCCGGATACCGACGCGGGCCGGCTGGTCAGCGCGCCGGTGGTGGCGGTCAACATGCCGCCCAGGCCAGCGCTCATGCCAGCCAGACCGGCGCCCATGCCGCGCGAGGCGTCGCTCATGCTGGGCATGCCGCCGCCGCCGCCTTCAGGCCGCGGCGTGGGTCCTGTCGAAGGTCCCAGCGCGGGGCCGGCGCCCCACCAGCCCCAGCCGCGCGGCCGCGGTCCCATGTAGGGGCCAGGATAGTACCAGGGCGGGGGTGGGGTGTTGACGCGGGCGAACTTGGCGATCCAGCTTCGGTCCAGGCCAAAGGCGACGGCGTAGGGCAGGAAGCGGTCGAAGATCTGCTGCACTTCCTCGACCTTGGTGTACTGCTCGAGGTTCTCCATGTAGCGCTTGAAGGCCAGCCATTTGGCCGCCTCCTCCGCGCCGTGGTCGCTCTTGCGCGGCATGTGGCGGGCCAGCACGATCAGCCCGATGGCCGGCAGGACGAAGGCCACCGGCAGGCAGAGCGCAAATGGGCTCCACTGCGACAGAATGAGCATGGCCAGGCAGCCGACCACGAAGGCCAGGATCAACGCCGCCACGCCCAGGCCCGCGTAGGTGGTGCGCACCCGCTCCGGACTGCTGGGGAAGTAGCCCTCGTCGACCAGGGATTGATAGAGGCCCTTCTGCACCTGGCCCATGGTAGCGTAGAACTTGTCGCGCAGGTCGGAGAGCTTCTTGCTCTGCTCGCCGTCGAACAGCTTGTCCACCAGCAGCTTTTCGTAGGGGCGCATGGGCAGGTCGGCGTTCTCCAGATGATAGGTGAACTCCTGGGTGGAGCCGATGCCGAAGAGACCGGGCTTGCTTTCCTCCTGGATGGCCAACACGCCGCGCCGCGCCAGGTCCACCAGCGTGGCAATCACATCCTTGGCGTCGGCCCGCTCGTCGATCAATGCGCCCACCATGCCGGCCGGCAGGTCGCTGGGCGGCTCAGGGATCCACTCAGCCGGCAGCTTGACCGGTGCATCGCGTCCCTTGTTGTACCAGAGCAGATAGAGCAGCAAGGAGCTGCCCACCAGGACGAAGACGGTCAGCGCCAGCACGCCCAGGTTGGCGACAGGCTCGATCTGATCCTGGCGGTCCATGGCCTGTTGCCAGTCGGCCGGCTGACCGGCCACGATGCCGCTGGGCCACTGGACGCGCACGGCGAAGTTGCTGCTGCCGGGCCGGATCGGCTCGTCGGCCACGAAGCGCACCCCCTGGTTGTTCTCGATCAGGGTGGCCGTGCCGCTGGGGCCGGTGGCGTCATAGTTGGTGATCGTTGCGCCATTGGGCAAGTGTACCGTCACCGAGGAATTCTGGATCGGGAAGCTGTCGTTGCTGGGCACCGCCTGCCAGACCAACTGGTCGCCGCCGGGATAATAGAGCAGGCCGCCGCAGACCGTGTATTCGATGACGACGGTGCGGCTGGCGTCGCTGGTGGGGGGAAAATTGTAGCGGACATTCAGGTTGCCGCCGACCTGGTTCACGGCGAAGGTGTAGGGATCGCCGCTGGAGGAGCGGGTGTAGACCTGGCCGCCCAGCTCGCTGACCTGCACATCGTCGATGCTGGAGGTGGATGCTGTGGGAATGGTGCGCACGCCGAAACGGAAGGTCCCCACGGTGAAGACCAGCTCCTGTGTTTCCGCCACGCGAAAGCAGCCGTCGGGCTGAACGGCAATGTCGACGTCGTAGTTTCCCCAGTACAGGCTTTTGTCCTGGGCGTAGGCGAGCTGCGACATCGGTGAAGCCAACAGCCAGGCCAGCAGGATCAGACTGAGAACACGCAAAGCACGCATGGGTAATGCCTCCAACAGGCGTATGACGAAATGAAGCGGCAGATGGGACTATCTTAGCACACAATGCGCCGATTCGGAAAGCTGCGTTGCCAGAGCCAGCGCTTCCAAATATGGTGGCTGGCAAATTGGAGTCGAGCCTTCAGGCGGGTGGCGTGCTCAACTCGCATTGTCCAGACCCGGCTAAAGCTTCGACTCCGCGTGATAATTGGAATCGCTGTGCCAGAGCGGCAGTAGCCGCGCAATCGTGAACCGTTCTTATTTACGATCCGGTTTGGTCATTCGTTTCACCTGTGGCATAATCGCGGCCGCGTGTCGCCACGGACACCGGCCAGCATCCATCTCTGTGAGGTTATCTTGACCCAGCCCCGTCCCCCTTTGCGCTGCAGCGTTGGCATCACCGCTTACAATGAAGAGGACAACATCGGTCCCCTGCTCGATGCGCTGATCGATCAGCATCTGCATGATGTGGTGATCAGCGAGATCATCGTGGTGGCCAGCGGCTGCACCGACAACACGGCGTCGATTGTTCGCTCCTATCTGGCGCGCGACCCGCGCTTGCAGTTGATCGAACAGCCGGAGCGGCGCGGCAAGACTTCAGCCATCAATCTCTTCTTGCAGGCCGCCAGCGAGCAGATCCTGGTGCTGGAGAGCGGCGACACGGTGCCGCATGAGAACGCTGTGGAGAACCTGGTGCGGGTGTTCCGCGATGAGACGGTGGGCATGACCGGCGCCCACAAGATCCCGGTCAACACACCCGATCACCTGGTGGGACTTTTCACCCACCTGCGGCTGCGCATGGAGCATGAGCTTTGCCTGGACATCCCGCGGCTGGGGGAGATGATCGCCTTTCGCCGGGTGTTGGAGCAGATTCCGCCCGACGTGGCCATGGACGAGGCCTTCGTGGAGGCCATCGTCATCCGGCACGGGCTGCGGGTGGTCTATTCGCCCGACGCCATCGTCTACAACACCGGCCCGGACACCATCGGCGACTTCGTGCGCCAGCGCCGCCGCAACCATGCCGGGCATCTCTACCTCAACCGCAAATACGGCCATCAGGTGGCCAGCATTCAGAACCGACGGGTGGCCAAGATTGCCCTGCGCGAGGTGTGGGGCGCCATCCAGTTGGTCTACAGCCTGATTTTGCTGGCGGTGCTGGAGGGCTGGAGCCGGCTGCTGGGCTGGTATGATTTCATGGTCAAGCGCGATCGCCATGTGGTGTGGGACATGGCCATGACCCAGAAGCAAAATGTGCAGGAGCTGCGCGACCTGGACGGGGGCGATGCTGAGCTGCGGCCCATGGCCCTCTCCCAACGTTCCAAAGGCTCGCAGCAGGCCGCACGCTGAGCATTGCAGGCAAGCACCCTTTGAAGAAGCACATCGTCACCGTCGCAAAAATCGCGATCACCGTCGGGCTGATCGCGTTTGCATTTTCGCGGGTGGAGCTCCGCGCGGTCAGGCTGAGCCTGGCCGCGGCTAACCCATGGCTGATTTTGCTGGCCCTGGGCGTCTACCTGCTGGCGATTACCATCAACGGCGCCAAGTGGCACGTGCTGTTGCGGGCGCTGGATGTGGGCGTGCCCTTCCGGGCGGCCTTGCAGTACATGTTTGTCGGCTTTTTCTTCAACAGCATCCTGCCGGCCAACATCGGCGGCGATGTGATGCGCGGCTATGGCATGGCGCGTTACACCGACCGCACCGCCGAGGCCGCGGTGTCGGTGGTGGTGGATCGCATCGTGGGGCTGCTGGCCTACATGAGCACGGCTGCGGTCACGGCTATCGTCGTGGTGCGGCTGATGAACCATGCCGAGCTGCAATGGCTGTTCAACCTGGCGGTGGCGACGCTGTTGGGGATTGCCGTGGCGCTGGCCGTGATGCTCAGCCGCCGGCTGCGGGTGCAGATCGGCCGCATCTTCCACCTGCGACCCCTGAGCAGGCTGGCGCCGGTCTACGACGGTCTGTCGGGCGCGTTGGATGCCTATCGTTTTCGCTACCGCGCCCTTTTCAACGCCTATCTGCTGGGCCTGGCCGGCCTGATGGCCGCCAATGTGGTCAACTGGCTGCTGTTCGAGGCTGTCGGCGGCGGCGTGCCCTTCGTGGATGTGCTGCTGTTCAACCCGCTGATCGCGCTGGTGCTGATGCTGCCCATCAGCGTCGGCGGGCATGGCGTGATCCAGAACGCCTACCCCTTCTTCTACACGTTGCTGGGCGTGCCGGAGATCCAGGCCATCGCCGTCAGCGTGCTGATGTCCTTCGTCATCATCCTGGGCAGCTTGCCCGGCGGCCTGCTCTGGCTGCGCATCCGGCGCGCGGGCGAGGGGTGACAGGGCGAGGGGGCGACAAGATGTCTGGTTCGGCGTCACGCATCGCATAAGCCGTAACTCGTAACCCGTAACTCGTAACCCGTAACCCGGAAACAACTCCCGCAATTCCGGGTTACGAGTTACGCATTACACATCCCAGAAACAACCCCCGCAATTCCGGGTTACGAGTTATGAGTTACGCATTACGCATCCCAGAAACAACTCCCGCAATTCCGGGTTACGCATTACGCATTACGCATTACACATCCCAGAAACAACCCCCGCGAATCCGGGTTACGAGTTACGAGTTACGCATTACACATCCCAGAAACAACCCCCGCAATTCCGGGTTACGAGTTACGCATTACGCATTACGCAACCCCTCTCAATCCTTGTAAGGATCGATCTCGTACTCTCCCGCCATGGCGACGCCCAGGGGGCGGAGGGTGTGCAGGATGCGGATGGTGGGGCCGTGGTGGGCCAGCACCTCGGGCAGCCGCTTGTAGCAATGCGGCGACTCGTCGGTGCCCGCGCCGCGCAGCTCCACCCCCTGCTCCTTGATCCACGACATCATCATCGCGCGTGAGACCAAACCGGGGGAGATCACCTGTCCCGTCTTGCGGTTGGTCTTGCCGCGCGCCGCGGTGCGACTCATCACCCGCCCGGCGCCGTGCACGGTGGAATAGAGGGCCAGCTCCGACTCCTCGGATTCGACTCCTTCCAGGATCACCGAGATGTCGCCCATGGAGCCGCCCACGAAGCCGCGCTGGCCGGGGAAGGCGGGGGTTGCCCCCTTGCGCACCACCCACAGCTCCCGACCCTGATGCACCTCGCGCCAGGCGAAGTTGTGGTGGTTGTGTACCTCTTCCAGGATGTTGGCGCCCAGCAGGCGGGCCACCTCGTTGCACACCCAGTCGCGGCCCGCGTAGGCATAGCGCCCGGCCAGGGTCATGCAGGCCAGATAGTCCGCGCCCAGGGACGAGTACACGTCCAGCACCAGCGGATCGACCTCCATGCCGTCCTTGGCCCCGCCGGCCTCCAGGAAATAGGTGGCGGTCTTGTGGCCAAAGCCGCGCGAGCCGAAGTGTACGCCGATCCAGGTGCGCCCCTGCTCATCCTCGAACAGATCGACGTAGTGGTTGCCGGAGCCGATGGTGCCCAACTGGGCGCTGGCCATGGACTTGAGGCGCGCGATGGCGCGTAGCGACCAGGCGGGATCCTCGAACAGCTCGTGATCGACCTGCACGTTGTTCTTGCGGCCGATGCCGAAGGAGAGATGCGCCCAGATGTCATCCATGATGGTCTTGATGTTGGCGCGCACCTCGCTGGCCGGGATGTCGATCAACACCGCCTTGTTGCCGCAGGCGATGTCGTAGCCGACCCCGGAGGGGCTGATCTTGTCTTCGTAGGCCACCACCCCGCCGATGGGCACGGCGTAGCCCAGGTGATGGTCGGCCATCAACGCGGCCGCATCGGCTGTCCGGGCGCAGTTTTTGATCTGGCGCAGCGCCCCGGCGTCGGTCAGATCGCCCCAGACGGGAATGTTATCGACAAATTGCATGGGAACACCTCCGTGTGACCGGTTTCAGGACGGTCAACCTCCGCTGGTCACCGGTTCTGTCGCACGCCAAGCCGCAAAGCCCGCAAAGGGTGCGGGTTTGGCTGAGTTCGGCGCGTCGTCGGGTGGGAGCCTGTTGATTGAGACATCCATCAATGAAAATGGCGGGCTCGGTCAGGAGACCGGCCCGAGCGGCTATGCCTGTTGATTGAGTAGGCCGCCGTATCGAAATCAACAGGCTCCCACCCGACGGCGCAACAGTGCCAAGGGCATTGGCGTTGGCTGGCCTCAGGCTGCGCCCAGCACCTCTGTATCCAGTTGCTGGAAGAACGCGGCCATCACCTGATGACGCTGGCCGGCGATACGACGCGCCGTCGGGGTCAACAGACGCTCCTCAAGTTGTCTCAGTTTATAGACGAACTCATGGCTGGGGCTGTAGTCGATGCCGGTCGGCGGCGGCTGGGTCGCATCGATCTCGGCCAGCGGCTGCGACCAGAGCCGGTGGCCGTGGCTGGCGCTGTAGGCCACAGCCCGGGCGACGCCGATCGCGCCCATGGCATCCAGCTTGTCCGCATCGTGCAGACAGGCGGCCTCCAGCGTGGCCGGCGCCGGCCCCTGCCGGAAGCGATGGGCCGCGATGGCGTGGCAGATGGCCTCGACCTGCTCCGGCGGCCAGCCGGCCAACAGCTCACGCGCCCGCTCCGCGCCGCGCAGGTGATGGTCAGGCTCAAGGCGGGCCATGTCATGCAGCAACGTGGCTGTGCGCACGATGGCCAGGTCTGCGCCCTCGGCCTGGGCGATACGCTCAGCCAGGGCCAACACGCGCAGCACATGGTCGAAGGCATGGGCCGCCTCCGCGCCGTCGTAGAACGAACGAGCCTGGTCGAGGGAGAGGGTGTGAGTCATGCGTAACTTGGAATGGCGGGAGTTGTGTCCGGGGAATGGGAAGCGTAACTCGTAATGCGTAATGCGTAACCCGGAATGGTGGGAGTTGTGTCCGGGCATGTGGCGTAACTCGTAATGCGTAATGCGTAACCCGGAATGGCGGGAGTTGTCTCTGGATTCCGGGTTACGAGTTACGGGTTACGTGCCTCGCAACCGGAATGACGGGAGCTGACTCCGGGTTACGCATTACGCATTACGCATTACGTGACTCGCAACCGGAATGACGGGAGCTGACTCCGGGTTACGCATTACGCATTACGCATTACGTGCCTCGCAACCGGAATGACGGGAGCTGACTCCGGGTTACGCATTACGCATTACGCATTACGTGCCTCGTAACCGGAATGACGGGCGCTGACTCCGGGTTACGCATTACGCATTACGCATTACGTGCCTCGTAACCGGAATGACGGGAGCTGACTCCGCATTACGCATTACGCATTACGCATTACGTGACTCGCAACCGGAATGACGGGAGCTGACTCCGCATTACGCATTACGTGCCTCGCAACCGGAATGACGGGCGCTGACTCCGGGTTACGCATTACGCATTACGCATTACGTGCCTCGCAACCGGAATGACGGGCGCTGACTCCGGGTTACGCATTACGCATTACGTGCCTCGCAACCGGAATGACGGGAGCTGACTCCGGGTTACGAGTTACGAGTTACTTCGGCGTCCAGTTGGGGAAGCGATCCATGATCCCTTCGTTGTTGGTCACGCGCAGGACCTCGCTGCCGTCGGCTTTGAGCAGATAGATCTCGTAGTTGACCAGGTTGGTCGAGTCGCGGTCGGAGGAGACGTAGAGCCACTGGTCGTTCACCCAGTCGGGGGTGGAATAGTTGAAGCCAGGGAAGGTGAGCATGCGCACGGTGCTTTCCAACGAGGCGCCGGCATTCTGCTCGTTGGGCGCGTCGATCACGAAGACGCCGTTGGTCGCGCCGCTGCGGTTGCTCTCGAAGGCGATCAGTTGGCCATCGGGGGACCAGCGCGGCAGGCTGTTCTCCCAGCCGCCGTCGGTCAGGCGCGCCTGATCGCTGCCGTCCGCGTTCATGGTGTACAGCTCGCGGTTGCCATCCCGCTGCGATGCGAAGACGATGCGCTGGCCGTCGGGCGACCAGTCGCCCATGAAGTTGTTGTCTGCATTGTCGGTGAGCCTGGTCAGGTCGCTGCCATCGGGCCGGATCTTGAAGAGGTCGAAGCGCGGCGAGCCATCGACCAGCGGGTTGCTGTGGAAGAGGATCCACTGGCCATCGGGCGACCAGCGCGCTCCCACCTGATCATCGATCAACGAGATGGCGAGACGGCGCTGATCGCTGCCGTCGGCGTTCATCAGGTAGAGCATGGCGTTGTCGGGATCGTCCCGATCTGACGAGAAGACGATGGTTGCGCCGTCGGGCGACCAGTCCGGCTCGAAGTCGCGGCCGGCCGCGTCGGTCAGCCGCTGCACGTCGCTGCCGTCGGCATTCATGGTGTAGATGTCCAGCTCGCCGTCGCGGTCCGAATGGAAGACAACCCGGCCGCCGATCGGCGGGAAGGCCACGGCTTCAGCCGTGCTGGTAAGGGCCTGGGTGGGCTGGAGCTCGACGGCCGGCGCTTCGGGCGTGGCCGTTGCCGCGCTGGGCGGCGCAGGTTCGGCCGGGGCCGGCGTGGCCGCGCGGCTGTAGAGCGCCAGGGTGGCGACCCACAGCGCAACGCCAACCACGGCCAGCGCGATGCGCCGGTTGCGCTGCTGGCCAAAGGCCGCGCCGCCGATAGCAGCCAGCCCCAAAACGAAGAGGATGGCGGCAAACGCGTAGTAGACAAAGGGATTCATGAGAGTCTCCTTGCTGTGAGCAACCCGGCAGGAGGATCAGTGGGCCGCCGTATCGAACTCACCTGCTGGCGGGCAGGTCTATGTGATGGCCGGGCCGGCCAGCCAGTCGTAGCCGATGGTCGGGTCGTCGTGGGGAATGCGTCCCTCGTCGCCGGGGTCATAGGTATTGCTGGTGATGTAGAACAGGTTGGCCTCGGCGCTGAGCACCCGGTAGCCGTGGGCCACGCCAGGCGGCACCCGGAGCACAGCCGGCTCCATTTCGTCCCCCAACAGCAGCTCCTGAAGCTGGCCATGGGTCGGCGAGTCGGCCCGCGTGTCGTACAGCGCCACTTTGACGCGTCCGCTGGCCACATACCACCAGTCCACCTGACGTTGATGGATGTGCCAGGCCTTGACCACGCCCTGATAGGATTTGGTGTGGCTCCACTGGCCGAAGCCCTCGCCGAAGAAGCCATCGGTCACGCGGATGACCTCGCGAAAGAAGCCGCGCTGGTCGGGAAAGGTGGTAAGTTTCTTGAGCTCAACGCCATCGATGCCGGCCATGGGTATCAGTCCTTGTCGATTGTCTGTGAGATGCGGCGGGCCAGATGGCCGCCTGGGTGCATGATACCATCAGTCGCCCATCCGCCCAAAGGCGCGACGGCTGCGACGCGCCAAGAAAAACGTCCCCGCCCATGGCGCCATGGGCGGGGACAGACAGGTTAGCGTTGGGGCTGGCACGGTCGGAGACCGGCCAGAGCGGCGGTTAGCGATGGGGCTGGCACGGTCGGAGACCGGCCAGAGCGGCGGTTAGCGATGGGACTGGCACGGTCGGAGACCGGCCAGAGCGGCGGTTAGCGATGGGACTGGCACGGTCGGAGACCGGCCAGAGCGGCGGTTAGCGATGGGGCTGGACCGTCGGAGACCGGCCAGAGCGGCGGTTAGCGATGGGACTGGCACGGTCGGAGACCGGCCAGAGCGGCGGTTAGCGATGGGGCTGGCACGGTCGGAGACCGGCCAGAGCGGCGGAGGTCATGGATTGGGGATGCACATAACCTCGCCCACATAGATCACATAGCTGGGCGGGCGGACCTTGCCCGGATTGGCCGCGTAGAGCGAGTTCACCGGCACACCGGTGGCACGCGAGATGGCATACCAGGAATCGCCGCTTTGGACCGTGTAGTAATAGGCGCAGCTAGGGGGCGGCGGCGGCGCACCGCAAGGTATCCACAAGGTGTGGCCGACAAACAGCCAGTTGTTGGGGTGGATGTGGGCCGGGTTGGCGGCCTGGAGGGCGCCTACCGAGATGCCCGTGACGCTGGAAAGCCGGCTCCAACTGTCGCCAGAACGCACGGTGTACCAGTATCCACAGCCAGGCGGCGGCGGAGGCGGGGTCGTGCCGCAGGGAATCCACATCTGGTCTCCCACGTAGAGCCAGTTCTGCGGCGGGCGAACCAGGCTGGGGTTGGCCGCCTGCAGGGCAGAGACCGAAACACCCGTGACCGCGGAGATGCGCGACCACGAGTCGCCGGGGCGTACTGTGTACCAGTAGCCGCAAGATTGCACGCTGGAAACGTCGTTAGGGGCAGCCTGCGCCACCGGCCCAATCAGCAACGCTACCAGCACTGCCAACGTCAAGCTGATCACCCATCGAGTCTTCATGGCCTGTCTCCTTGATCCGAATCTGAACGCCAGCGAACGCCGTTGCAAAGAAGATGACGAAAACAGCCGCGCGAAGTTACGTCAGTAGGTTAAACTCGAAACGGCACGATTTTGCATCGCCTCCCGGCCTTTTTTTACCCCGCAGATCTGTGTCATGGCGCTGTGAAAGGCGTTTGCGCCGAGATGAAGCTCTCCCCCGCCCCGGGAGGAACCAGTGTTGGGTCGATCGGATGGATCAGGCCAGGGCAGCCTCGCCGCAGGCATGGCGCACCCCACAGGCGCGGCAGCGGGCGGGGTCGCGGTGGTTGCAGCCGACATCAGCCTGGCCACGCGCGGCGCGCATCTCCGCCAACTGCCCCAGGAGCTGCTGGCGCAGCGCGGGCGTGTAGTCGATCTGCACGATGGCATCGGTGTAGCGGATCAGGCCGTAGGGGGGCGTCTCACCGTGCGCCTCCTCCACCAGCAGGCAATAGGCGGCCAACTGCATGATGTGTGAATCGTAGGCCCGACCGCCGGCCGGCGCGGCCGTGTGCTTGACCTCCACCGGCGTCAGCCCGACGTCGCTGGCCACCAGGTAGTCGGGCTTGCCGGTCAGGCGATAGCGCGGCGAGAAGTAGGGCTTTGCCACGGCTGACCAGCGCCCGGTGTCGGCGTAGACCAGCCGGCCCTGCGGCAGGCCGCTGGCCCGTTGGCCGCGCCGGGCGCGCGCCGTCAGCCAGAGCGCAAGGCCCAGAAGCAAGAGACCAAGAATCAGCAACGCCAAAGTCATCGGCTACCTGGCCGTAAAAATGAAGAAGTTCAACTTCTTCCGAGAAGTTGAACTTCTGTGCTGCTTACCCCTCGCGGCCAGCGCCGCCGTCCCAGGGCAGGACGACGATGGGTGTGCCGTAGGGACCCCAGGCGCTGAACCAAGCTGCGTCGTCAGGGCTGATGCGAATGCAGCCGCGCGAGGCGGGGAAGACGCCCAACTCGTCCAGCCCCTGGTAGAGCTTGCTGCCGTCGGAGGCCAGGGTGTAGGGGGAGCTGTGGATCAGAATCGAGCCGCCGGCCTGGAAAAGATACCATGCCTCGTCGGCTGAAGCGCCGTTGGCCGTGAAGGTGCCCCAGTATTCGCCGATGCGGCCGGCCCAGGCGGGCGTGTACCAGCCGCGGTCAGGGTCGCCGGTGCTGATGCGCATGGTGCGCAACACCCGCCCCTGCTCGACGATGGTCATGCGCTGGGCGTTTTGGTTGACGATCACATAGTCGCCGGCGGGGTCGATGCCGTGGGCGCGCGCCACCTCGACCAGGTAAGGGTCCGGGGTGGGGTTGGGCTGGGAGGAGGCGTCGCTGGCGGCATCCACCGGCGCGGGCGTGGCCGTGGGTGGCGGCGGCGTGGCGGTGGCCGGCGCGGGTGTGGCCGTCGGGGGCGCGGGCGTGGCGGTGGGAGGCGCGGCGGGGATCGGCGTCGGCGCCGACGACATCCAACTGGCGCCGATGTAGTACTGACCGGTGACCGGCGCGAGGGCCTGACCTGCGCCGCTGAGCAGGCTGAGCCCTTGCCAAACGCCGGCGCTCAACAGCAGCGCCAGCAGCGCGATCAGCATCAGACGTCCCAGGCGTTTCACAGGGCGCCTCCTGCCAGGCCGGCGGCCGCGGCCAGGAGGGTCAGCGCGGCCAGGAGGGCCAGCAACAGCGCCAGCCGGCGTTGCCTCTGCCAGGCGGCCACGGCCGCGCCGTGGCGGTCATGGGCCTGCTGGCCGCTGGAGAGGGCGGCCTGGTTGCGCGAGGCCACGCCCTGGACGCGGCGCAGCCACCATGCCCGCGCGCAGTAGCGGTATTCGCCGAGCTCGCTGGCTCGGATCACCGGGGCTTCACTCTGGTTGCTCATCGATCTCGTCGAATAGGATGGAGCCGGCGTCAGGCGCCGCGCCCATCATGCGCGTCTCGAAGGCGGCCAGCGCCAGGCGCATGGCCTCCTGCCGGCTGGACATGGTGACATCGCCGCGGGTGCGCTCCAGGATGCCGCGCAGCACGTCGGTCTGCCGGCGCAGCCCGCCGGTGATGGCGTCGGGGAAGTCGATGGTGATCTGCTGGCTGTAGACCTCGTCCATGATGGCCAGGTAGGGCAGCGCCTCCTCCACGCGGCCCAGGCGGATCATGTCCAGGGCAAAGCGGCGCATCTCGCTGGCGGCCTCCGACATGCCGTTGAGGAAGGTGGAGGAGGGCACATGCAAGGCTTCGGGCGAGGGCAGGGGGGCGCCGGTGACGAAGGCGTGTACCAGGTGCGCCTCAGCCAGCTCTTTGAGCGCGTCTTGAGTGTAGCCGGTGTAGTAGAGGTCGGGCAGGTTCGCCAGGTCAGCGACCATTTCGGCCGCGGCCGCGCGCGCCTGGGCCAGCAGGCCGGCGGCCTCGTCGAACTCGTGGCGGTGTACGGCGCGGATGCTGTTGGCGCAGAGCCGCACCAGCTCGCGCGAGCGGCGCAGGGTGGCATCGCGCACATCGTTGCGGCGGGTCAGGTCGGCGCGGATGGCCTCGATGATGATGCTGAGGGTGTCCATGGGGATCTTTCGGCGCCTACCCTTCGTCGCTGTTTTCGTCTTCGCTGCCGACGGTCCACTGCAGGCCGCCCAGCTTGCCGGTATGGGGGTCGAAGTTGCCAAGGCCGGGGCTGCCGATGACGCCGAAGCGCCGCTCGTATTTGGCCAGGTTGTCCCCCAGCGCCTGGTGCAGCATCTTGGCGTTGATGGGCGTCATCAGCACGCGCGCCTGCACGCGCGCCTTGGGCATGGCCGGCAGAAGCTGGGCGAAGTCGATGACCAGCTCGTGCGGGGAATGGCTGATGATGGCGAAGTTGGCATAGGTGGCGTCGATGTCTTTGGGCAGCTCGACGTTGATCTGTTTGGGCTGCTGCGGTTCACTCATGGCGGCATGTCCTTTCGACGGAACGATCCGGCTAAACCGGATCGTTGGGCCATTTTAGCACAGGTGGTCGGCGTATGCCAATGCCAGCCTGGGCGGTCGGCAAACCTAAAATTGGCGCGGAGTCGAGGCTTTAGCCGGGTTGGGCCAGCGCGCAGCGCACGCATCGACCCGCCTAAAGGCTCGACTCCGGGTTGTCGGTCGCCAGATTTGAATTGCTGCCGGGCGTGTGGCGCCGGCGCCATCAGTCGATGACGCCCAGCTCCTGTCCGACCTTGCGGAAGGTCGCCAGACCGACCTCCAGGTCTTCCTGGCTGTGGGCCGCGGAGATCATCACGCGGATGCGGGCCATGCCGCGTGGCACGGTGGGGAAGGTGATGGCGGTGCCGAAAACTCCTTCCTCGTAGAGGCGCCGGCTGAACTGCTGAGCCAGCCGTTCCTCGCCCAGCATCACCGGCGTGATGGGCGTTTGGCTGTGGCCGATGTCGAAGCCCAGGCGTTGCATCTCAGCCTTGAAGGTGCGGGCATTCTCCCACAGCCGGTCCACCAGCTCGCTGCTTTCGGAGAGGATGTCGACCGCCTCGATGCAGGCCGCCACGTCGGGCACGGTCATGGCGCTGGAGAAGAGGATCGGCCGGCCGCGCTGCTTGAGCCAGTCCACCAGCGTTTGGGAGCCGGCGACGATGCCGCCGACCACGCCGAAGGCCTTGCTCAGGGTGCCGATCTCCACGTCGACGCGGCCGTGCAGGCCGAAGTGGTCCACGATGCCGCGACCGCCGCGGCCCAGCACCCCCTCGCCGTGGGCGTCGTCGACGATGGTGATGGCGTTGAACTCCTCGGCCAGGGCCACGATCTGCGGCAGGGGCGCGATGTCGCCGTCCATGCTGAAGACGCCGTCGGTGATGATGAACAGGCGCTGATACTGGCCGTAGTTCATCTCCAGCACATCGCGCAGCGACGCGGGATCGGCGTGCTCGTAGATGGTGCGCGCGGCCTTGGTCAGCCGGGTGCCGTCGATGATGCTGGCGTGGTTCAGCCGGTCGCTGATGATCAGGTCATTGTCGCCGATCAGAGCCGGGATCGCGCCGATGTTGGCGCTGAAGCCGCTCTGGAAGGTGATGGCCGCGTCGGCGCCCTTGAACTCCGCCAGCTTGCGCTCCAGCGTCTCGTGCAGAGTCATGGTGCCGGCGATGGTGCGCACCGCGCCCGGCCCGACGCCGTAGCGGTCGATGGCCGCCTTGGCGGCCTGGACGATGCGCGGATGGTTGGCCAGCCCCAGGTAGTTGTTGGAGCAGAAGTTGAGCACCTTCTTGCCGTCCACCACCAGCCAGGCGCCCTGCGGCGAGTCCAGCGTGCGGATGTTCGTATAGCGTCCCACCTCGCGCAGATCGTCCAATTCCTCCTGCAGCCAGGCGAGCTTGTTCTGTTTGTGCTTTGCCATTGTTGACTCCTGATCTGAAAGCCGATCTTGGCTCTCATTGCTCGGGCCGGTCTTCGCACAGCACCCCGGCAGGGGCCGACCGAGCCCGCCGGCGACGTGTTTTCAGGGCCGAGGCGCGGCCGCCCTGCCGCTGCTACGCCTCGCCCACGAACATCACCACCTTGCCCGTGGCGCCGCTGTTCATGGCCTGGATCGCCTCTTCCCATTGATCCAGCGTGTAGCGATGGGTCACCAACGGCCACAGGTCCACCAGGCCAGCCTGCAGCAGGCCGCGCATGCGGTACCAGGTGTCCCACAGCCGGCGGCCGGCGATGCCGTGGACGGTGGCGCCTTTGAAGATGATGGCGCTGTTGATGTCGAAGCCGATGGTGCCGGGCGCCAACCCCAGCAGGGCCGCCTCGCCGCCGTCGCGCAGGGAGCGAAAGCCCTGGTCGATGGCTGACTGCGCGCCGCTCATCTCCAGCAACACATCCACGCCGTCGCCGCCGGTCTCCTGGCGGATCGTCTCGACCACGTCCATCTCGGCGACGTTGAGGGCGCGGGTGGCGCCCAACTGCTGGGCCAGGCGCAGGCGGTAGGGGCTGATGTCGGTGGCATAGATCATGCTGGCGCCTGCTGCCCTGGCCACCGCCACTGTCATCAAACCCACCGGCCCGCAGCCGGTGATCAGCACTTTCTTGGCCGTCAGGTCGGTGGCGAAGGCGGTATGCACCGCGTTGCCGAAATTCTCCAGCATGCTGGCGATCTCCGGGGCCATGTCGGGTGGGTTGAGCCAGAGGTTGTAGGCCGGCATGGCGATGTATTCGGCCCAGCAGCCATCGCGGTCGACGCCGATGATGCGCGTGTTCTGGCAGATGTGGCCGTTGCCGGTGCGACACTGCGAGCAGTGGCCGCAGATGATGTGGCTCTCGGCCGAGACGAAATCGCCCTCCTTGACCTCGGTCACATCGCGGCCGATCGCGGCCACATGGCCGCAGAACTCATGTCCCACCACCAGCGGCGGTCGGACGCGCTTGCGGGCCCATTCGTCCCACTTGTAGATGTGCAGGTCTGTGCCGCAGATGGAGGTGGCGCGCACCTTGATCAGCGCCTCGCGCGGGCCGATCTTGGGCACCGGCGCCTCCGCCAGCATCATGCCGGGCGCCTGCTCAGGCTTGATCACTGCTTTCATCGTCTTCGACATACCGTTCTCCTGGTTGGGGGAGCTGCGCAGCGCAGGCAGTGGCCCGCGTCGGCAAGGGCGGCGGCAGCATCGTCGCTGTCAGCCCATAGTATACGGCCAATCGAAGCGATAGAAAAGATTCAGTGCTTCATGATTTTGGTCTCAGGCAAAAGCGCATGGACCGCAAAGGGCAGAGAATCTTGGCGTTCGTGGCGGCTTGGTGTGAGAATCGTGAACTGCTGCGACTGGCAAACGCGGCCAACGCCGGCGCGGCCCTGTGCTGACCCAAGCGGTTGTCTGACGGGCGATGCTGGTGTACAATGCCGCCCATGGCCGCCGACCCCTTGCCCGCGGCCACCCAGCCGGCCATGGATGCGTAACTCGTAACCCGTAACACGTAACCCGGAGCCGTCCGTAATGACACGCATTTCCCGTATCCATCCGGTTACGCATTACGCATTACGCATTACGCATCACGCATTACGCATCACGCAGACCCGCCCGTAACCCGAAGCCGTCCATAACGACACACACCTCCCATACCCTTCCGGTTACGAGTTACGAGTTACGTGTTACGAGTTACGCATTACGCAGTCCCGCCCGTCTCACTCAAAACCCATCACCCATCTTCCCAACGATCGGAGTCGCCGTGTTTCAATCACCCCAACGAATCGCGCTGGTCGGCTTTCGCGGCCAGTTGGGCCGGGCCTTGCTGGAGGCGCTGA
>JAKQCW010000171.1 GCA_029558955.1 Chloroflexota bacterium | reverse complement strand
TCATGCTGGGGGTGCTCAACGCCTTGATCAAACCGATCGTTCAGTTTTTGACCTTGCGCTTTATCTTTGCCACCTATGGCCTGGTGGTGGCGCTGATCAACGGCGTGCTGTTGCTGCTGCTGGAATTTCTCTTTCCTGAGCATTTCGCCGTCGATGGCCTTGTCTTCTGGCCCCTGGTGGGCGGTTTGGTGTTGGGCATCGCCAGCGCGGTGCTGGAGAACCTGCTGGGCCTCACACCGCCTATTGTCTCCGAGAAGTACCCCGACGTTCGTCAACGCATCCAAGACCGCGCGACCAGCGGGATCGACACGCAAATCACCCAGATGACCATCGAGAAAACCTTGAAACCTGCACAAGATCAACAGCCTGCCGTGTCGACGGCTGAGGCCGCGGCCGCCGTGCTGGCCGTGGTCGATGCTGAACCGGGCGCGCCGCCGGCCAACGATGCTGCTGCCCAGCCGGCCGATGCTGGTCAGCCGACGAAATCAACGGCGGAAGAGGAGGCGTAGCCATGGCTCTGGAACAAGCATCGACCATCGACAGAGTGCGCGAGAACCTGCGCTTGCAGCAGGTCTACAACGTCTTCCTGCACTACGGGCTGGATATCGCCTTCGAGCGCGTTCCGACCATCGCGCTCTTCCGCCAGAAGATGCAGCGCTGGGTCTGGAATCTGCCAGAGGAACTGGAGTCGCCCCCCTTGCCGGTCAAGGTGCGCCTGATGATCGAGGAGCTGGGCCCCACCTACGTCAAGGTAGGCCAGATCGTCTCCAGCCAGGCCTCGGTGGTGCCGCCCGACTGGGAGGAGCAACTGGCCAAGCTGCAGAGCAACGTGCCCCCCTTCCCCAGCGACGTGGTGCGTGAAATCCTCATTGAGGAGTTGGGCGCGCCGCCGGAGGAGCTTTTCGCTGCCTTCGATGCCAACGCCTTCGCCGCGGCCTCCACCGCTCAGGTACACCGGGCCACCTTGCACGACGGCGCCGAGGTGGTGGTCAAGGTACAGCGGCCCAACATCCGCAACCAGATGAAGGCCGACGTGGGCATCATGCGCGATGCCGCCAACGTGCTTTCCAAGCGCTCTCAGGCGCTGCGAGCCATCGACCTGAGCGGCATGGTCAACGAGTTCGGCAGCAACGCCATTCGTGAGCTGGACTATACCGGCGAGGCCTACAACGCCTACCGGCTGACCCAGAACATGGCAGGCATTCCCGGCGTGCGCATCCCCCGAATCTACTCGGAGTTGTCCACCGACCGCGTCCTGACCATGGAGTTCATCCGTGGCGTCAAGATCAGCAATCTGGCGGCCATCGACGAGGCAGGGCTGGACCGCAAGGTGCTGGCCCAGAATGCCCTGCGCGCCATCGTCAAGCAGTTGCTGATCGACGGCTTCTTTCACGCCGATCCACACCCAGGCAACGTGCTGGTGGACCTGACGACAGGCGATATCACCTTCATCGACACCGGCATGGTGGGCGAGCTGGAGCTGAGCCAACGGCTGAACATCATCCAACTGTTGATCGCCGTTACCCAGAACGACGTGATGGGCATGGCCTCGGTGATGAAGAGCCTGAGCGTGCCCTTCGTCGAGAAGGTGGACGAAAAGGCCTACTACAAGGACTTCGAGCGTACGGTGGGCCGGGTGATGATCGGCGGCGGCGCGGCCGATTTCGGCCAGACCGTCAACCTGGCCATGGACCTGCTGCGCCGGCATGGGCTGCGCCTGGACGCCAACCTGACGCTGGCCATCAAGGCGTTGATGCAGGCGCAGGCCATCGCCGTCCTGCTCTTCCCTGAGGGGGGCATCGTCGCCGATGGGGTGCAGATGATCCGCGAAGAGGCGCTGAAGGCTGTCACGGCCGACCGGCTCTACGAGGAGGCCAAGAAACAGTTGACTCTGGTGGCGCGCGAGGCGGCCAACAACCTGCCCAGCCTGAGCGAGGCCACCATGGGCTGGCTCAACCAGTACCGCAAGGGTCGCTTCGAGGTCTACGTGGACACGTCCGGCGTGGCCAAGGAGATGCAGAAGGTCAGCCAGTTGGGCCGGCAGTTGGTGATCGCGCTGATGATAGTCGGCATGGTGATCGGCTCAGCCATCGCCACCGTGGGCATTGGCCTGGGTCAGTTCGAGGGGAAATACTGGGATACAATCACACAGATCGCGGTTTTCGGCTACATCTTCTCCTCCCTGATTGCTGCGGTGGTGGTGCTGCGCCTGATCTGGCGCTGGCTGCGCGGCCAGCCGGCCGATAAAGATTGACGTTGCCCGATCAACGCCAGCGTCCCCTGTCAACCAGACAGGGGACGCTCTGATTCAGGGACGAATCGTTGAGCCATGAAGCGCCTTTGTCGCTCCCGCGTGCGGGGTAAACGGGACGTTAGTCAAGGGGTAGCTGGGTGGAGTCGGTTACTCGTTGTGCGGTTGAGGAAGGCACACACAGGAGTAAGCGCTCAATGCCTGTTCAGGTCTGGGGGGTAGCATGCTGCCGCGACAACGGGGTATTGCTTGCCAGGTTCTCTCTTTTCATGGATAATTGGCAAGCAGAGAGAGCAAGCTCATCTTACCAGCTCTCTGTTTGCTTGCCATGACCCACCGCCTACCTCTGATCACCACCAAACTGCACCGGCCGCCTGTATCGGGCGACCATGTGGCGCGCCCGCGACTGACCCGCCGCTTGCACCACGGTCTGGCCCGGCCGCTGACGCTGGTCTGCGCCGGCGCCGGCTTCGGCAAGACCACCCTGGTCAGCGCCTAGCTGGCCGAGGAGGTGGAACACAATCGGCTGATCGATGCTGGGGACGGACACAACGGCGACGGGCCTGTCCACGGCGCGTGTTCACGACGCCCATGTCATGCATGGCACGCATGGCACCACGTTTCGACCATTCATCTGTCAAGGAGAATTTTCCCCATGTCATTCAATTTACGCAACCGCTCCTACGTCAAGGAGTTGGATTTCACCCCCAGCGAGCTCAAGTTCCTGCTCAAGCTGTCGGCCGACCTGAAGGCGGCCAAGTACGCCGGCTACGAACAGCCTCACCTCAAGGGCAAGAACATCGTGCTGATCTTCGAAAAGCCCTCGACCCGCACCCGCTGCGCCTTCGAGGTGGCGGCCAAGGAGCAGGGTGCGGCCGTCACCTACCTGGGGCCCGATGGCTCGCAGATCGGCCACAAGGAGTCGATGAAAGACACGGCGCGGGTGCTGGGCCGCATGTACGACGGCATCGAATACCGGGGCTTTGCCCAGGCGACGGTGGAAACGCTGGCTCGTTTCGCCGGCGTGCCGGTCTGGAACGGCCTGACCGACGAGTTTCACCCTACCCAGACGCTGGCCGATGTGATGACCATGATCGAGCACAGCGACAAACCGCTGGGCCAGATCTCCTATTGCTATCTGGGCGACGCCCGCTTTAACATGGGCAATTCGCTGATGGTCATGGGGTGCAAGCTGGGCATGGATGTGCGCATCTGCGCGCCAGCCAGCCTCTGGCCAGCCGAAGAGCTGATCGCCACCTGCCGCCAGATCGCGGCCGAGACCGACGCGCGCCTGCTCATCACCGAGGACGTGGATGAAGGAGTCAGCGGGGTGGACTTTCTGCATACCGATGTGTGGGTCTCCATGGGCGAGCCCAAGGAAGTGTGGGACGAACGGATCAAGCTGCTTTTGCCCTATCAGGTCAACGCCAAGACCGTCCAGCGCACTGGCAACCCGTGCGTCAAGTTCATGCACTGCCTGCCCGCCTTCCACAACCGCGAGACGCGGATTGGCGAGGAGGTTTATCAGAAGTTTGGGTTGGATGGCCTGGAGGTGACCGAGGAAGTCTTCGAGTCGCCGCGCTCCATCGTCTTCGACCAGGCTGAGAACCGCGTCCACACCATCAAAGCTGTGCTGGTAGCGACTTTGGGCGACTGAGGGCTGCGGTGAGCGACAATCGGTGAATGGTGAGCGGCGGCCACTTGGGCCCGTAAGCCCTCGACGGGCGCTCCAGACAATTCCCCACACGCAGCAGGAGTGAATTCCCAGTGATCACCGCTTTTCTCTGGGGCGGCCTGGCAGCCGCCTCGCTGCTGATCGGCTTTGCGCTCGCCGGTCGCGGGCTGTCCAACCGCACCATCGGCCTGATCATGGGCGTCGGCGCGGGCGCGCTGATCAGCGCCATCGCCTATGAGCTGGTGCCTGAGTCCAGCGTATCCGGGCTGAGCACGATCGTGGCCTTTGCTGGCGGCGCGCTGGCCTTCTTTGCCGGCGACTGGTTGGTGGATCACCGCGGCGGCGCCGACCGCAAGGACATCGCCGGCGAGCACAGCGGCTCCGGCGCGGCCATCTTCATCGGCACCCTGCTGGACAACGTGCCGGAGTCCATCATCCTGGGCATGAGCCTGGCGCTGGGCGGCGCGATCAACGTCGCCTTCCTGGCGGCGGTCTTCGTGTCGAATCTGCCGGAAGGGGTGGCCGGCACAGTCAACCTGCAAGCGTCCGGCGTCGCCCGCCGCCGGGTCTTCTGGATGTGGGCCATCCTGGTGCTGATCTCGGCGGCCAGCGCGGCCGCGGGCTATGCCGTCATTCGCGCGCTGCCCGCCGCCACTGGCGCGGCCGCCCAAGCCTTTGCCGCCGGCGCGATGCTGACCATGCTGGCCGACGCGATGATGCCCGAGGCCTACGAACACGGCGGCAAGCTGGTGGGCCTCTTCACGGTGCTGGGCTTTCTGGCGGCCGCGATGTTGTCGTTCATGGAGTAGCTCCGGCAGGACTGCCAGTCCTCTTGCGTCGTCCACAGCGAACGTTTTGGTCATTCGACAAGTCGTGTAGTTACCAGGTCGCTTGCATTTCTGTGCGGGATGTTGTAGGATTCCGCGCATCCTCTGTACCAAGGAGAATCCAACGATGGGCAAGAAGAAGGATAAGAAGGGCAAGCGCCAGGCGCAGGCCGAAAGCCCGGTTTCTGACAGCGCATCGAAGTCTGTGACCACTGCAGAGCCGCGGCCCAAAATGAGCAGCAAGGAGTTCGAGCAGGAGATGGAAAAGCTCCAGGTCGAACTGGTCAAGATGCAGGAGTGGGTCAGGGCAACTGGCGCCAAGGTTTGCGTGCTGTTCGAGGGACGCGATACGGCCGGCAAGGGCGGCGTCATCCGGCTGCGGGCGCGCGACGAAGACCCGCGCAAGATCTGGAAGCTGACCCCCATGGACCTGCGCAGCTACAGCCGCTGGTACGACTACTCGCGAGCCCGCGACGCCATGTTCGCGGCCACCGACACCCCTGAAACGCCCTGGTACGTAGTCGATGCCAACGACAAGCGCCGGGCGCGCCTGAACTGCATCGCCCACCTGCTCAGCCAGGTGCCCTACGAGGAAGTGCCGCGCAAGCCGGTCAAATTCCCCAAGCGCCAGGCCAAAGGCGACTACGTCGATCCGGACTACCCGTACCGGATGGTCCCCGCGATCTACTGACCACGGGCTACCCGTGATTCGGATGGCTGTCCGTAACCCGTAACGAGTAATGCGTAATGCGTAATGCGTAATGCGTAAGCCGTTGGCCGTAACGGGAAGTTTGTACCGCCCACCGCCCACCGCCCACCGCTCACCGTTCACCGTTCACCGTTCACCGCCCACCATTCACCATTCACAGTTCACCGCTCACCATTCACCGCTCACCGTTCACCGTTCACCGCTCACCGTTCACCGTTCACCGCTCACCGCTCACCGTTCACCGTTCACCGTTCACCGCTCACCGCTCACCGCTCACCGTTCACCGTTCACCGCTCACCGTTCACCGTTCACCCTCCCCCATTCAGGAGACTCCCCATGTCCTTCGTTCCCATCATCATGGGTTCCAAGTCCGATCTGAAACATGGCCAGGAGATCGCGGCTGAGCTGGCCAGGTATGGCATCGCCAGCGAAATCCGGGTCGCGTCGGCCCACAAGGCGCCGGCCTACGCGCTGGAATTGCTGGCAGCCTACGAGGCCGACCCGCAGCCCAAGGTCTACATCACCGTGGCCGGCCGCAGCAACGCGCTCAGCGGCCTGGTGGACGGCAGCGTGCTGGCCCCGGTCATCGCCTGCCCGCCCTACTCCGACCGCTTCGGCGGCGCGGACATCTTCTCCTCGCTGCGCATGCCCTCCGGCATCGCGCCGGCCGTGGTGCTGGAGCCATCGGCCGCCGCGCTGCTGGCCGCCAAGATTCTGGCCCAGGCCGAGCCGGCGCTGCGTATCAAGATCGAAGCCGCCCAGCAGGCCGCGCGGCAGGTGATCTTCGACGATGACCGGTTGTTGCGTGATTCGTAACTCGTAACTTGTAACTCGTAACCCGGAAGCGCGCGGCGTTGTTCCGGTTGCGAGTTGCGTAACGAGTAACGAGTAATGCGTAATCGGAAGCGCGCGGCGTTGTTCCGGTTATGAGCTGCGTAACGAGTAACGAGTAATGCGTAATCGGAAGCGCGCGGCGTTGTTCCGGTTATGAGCTGCGTAACGAGTAACGAGTAATGCGTAACCCGGAAGAGTGCGCCGCTATTCCGGGTTACGCATTACGCATCACGCATCACACCCCACGCCACCCAGAAAAGCACACCGCCATTCCGGGTTACGCATTACGCATTACGCATTACGCCTCACGCCACCCAGCAAAGCGCGCCGCCATTCCGGATTACGCATTACGCATCACGCATTACGCCTCACGCCACCCAGAAAAGCACACCGCCATTCCGGGTTACGCATTACGCATTACGCATTACGCATTACGCCTCACGCCACCCAGAAAAGCGCACCGCCATTCCGGGTTACGCATCACGCATTACGATTCCCAGCCTACTCCCATGGACCAACACATTCTCGACGACGATTTCGACCGCCCGCGCGAGGCTTGCGGCGTTTTTGGCATCTATGCGCCCGGCTCAGATGTGGCGCGGCTGACCTTTTTTGCCCTCTATGCCTTGCAGCATCGCGGCCAGGAAAGCGCAGGCATTGCGACCTGCGATGGGCACATGGCCTTCATCCACAAGGGCATGGGTCTGGTGCACCAGGTGTTCAATGAGGACAAGCTGCGGCCGCTGCAAGGATATCTGGCCATCGGGCAGAACCGCTACTCCACCACCGGCGGCAGTCACCTGCGCAACGCCCAGCCCTATCTGATCGAGACCATGCACGGCCCGCTGGGCGTCGGCCACAACGGCAATCTGACCAACGCGCTGGAACTGCGCCAGAAGCTGCTGGAGCGCGGCGTTGGCCTCAGCTCCTCCAGCGACAGCGAGGTCATCACCCAGATGCTGGCCGCGCCGCTGCCTGGCGCCGGGTTGAGCCGGCCCGACTGGGAAAACCGGCTGGCCAGCTTCATGCGCGAGGCCGAGGGCGCGTACTCGTTGGTGATCCTGACCCGCGACGCGATCTATGGCGTGCGCGATCCGCTGGGACTGCGGCCGCTGTGCATCGGCCGGCTGCCCCAGGGCGATGGACATGCAGTCGGCTACGTCATCGCTTCCGAGTCCTGCGCGCTGGGCACCATCGGCGCCGAGTTCGTGCGCGAGGTGCGGCCGGGCGAGATCGTGCGGCTGGACGGGGAGGGCCTGCACAGCCGGCAGGTCGTCGATCCTGCGCCCGAGCCGGCCTTTTGCATCTTCGAATACGTCTACTTCGCCCGCCCCGACTCGGTCATCGAAAGCCAGACCGTGCATCGGGTGCGCCAACGCCTGGGCGAGGCGCTGGCCCGCGAGGCGCCGGCCGAAGCGGATATCGTGGTAGGCGTGCCCGACTCGGCCACGCCGGCCGCCATCGGCTTCGCCATCGCCTCCGGTCTGCCCTACACCGAGGGGCTGACCAAGAACCGCTACATCGGCCGCACCTTCATCCAGCCCGACGACCGGCTGCGCAAGTCGGGCGTACACCTCAAGTACAACCCGTTGGCGGCCAATCTGGCCGGCCAGCGGGTGGTGCTGGTGGACGACAGCATCGTGCGCGGCAACACGGCCGGCCCGCTGGTCAAGCTGCTGCGTGAGGGAGGCGCGGTCGAGGTGCATGTCCGCGTCAGCTCGCCGCCGGTGCGCCATCCCTGCTTCATGGGCATCGACATGGCCCGCGGCGAAGACCTGATCGGCTATGCCAAGAGCGTCGAGGAGATCCGCCAGCACATCGGCGCCGACAGCCTGGCCTACCTGTCCCACGAAGGCATGGTGCGCGCCGTTCAGTCGGGCATCGACGGCGACTGTGGCCATTGCAGCGCCTGTTTCACCGGCCGCTACCCCATTCACCTGGAGGACTACTGGACATCCAAGGAGAAGCTGGCGTTCGAGGGCGTGTGGGGGTAGTGGGTAAACGGTAAACGGTGAGCGGTAAACGGTGGATGGGTCAGCGCGCTGGTGTGCTCCGTTGACCGTTCACCGCTTACCGCTTACCGCTTACCGTTCACCGTTCACCGTTCACCGTTCAGCAAGGAGCACCTATGGCATCACGCACGATTCTCGTCATCGGTCGCGGCGGGCGCGAGCATGCGCTGGCCTGGAAGCTGGCGCAGTCGCCGCGGGTTGGTCGCGTGTTCGTTGCGCCGGGCAACGGCGGCACGGCGCTGGCCGGCGGCAAGATCGCCAATGTTGACCTGCAAGAGAGCGATTTCCGTGGCCTGATCGACTTCGCCACAGGCAACGGCGTAACCTTGACTATCGTCGGACCGGAAGCGCCGCTGGCCGAAGGCATCGTCGACGCGTTCCAGGCCGCCGGGCTGCGCTGTTT
>JAKQCW010000165.1 GCA_029558955.1 Chloroflexota bacterium | reverse complement strand
GCCAGCACGATCTCCAGGCCGTGGGCGCCGCCGCTGATGCCCACCTGCGGCCATAGCTCCACCGTCTCGTCGATGAAGACCGGGTAGGCGTGGCGGGCAGCCAGCACGGTCACCGCGCCGCGCAGGTAGCCGGTCAGCCCCTGCACAGCGCGCTGCGGCGTCAGCTCGACGCGCTTGTCGCCCGATGCCAGAGCCAGACTGCGCAGATCGACCTCGGCGCCGGCCGGAATCAAAGCAAAGAGGTGGCCGCTGCGGTCGCCGTGCAGGAGCAAGGTCTTGAACACCCTCTCCGGCGGCATGCCCACCTGGCGGGCCGCATCCTCCGCGCTGAAGGTGCGCTCGTCATAGACATACTCGCGCAGTTCGAAGGCAATGCCCGCGCGCTCCAGGATGCGCACGGCGTTGGTCTTTGCTGCCATAGGCTCAGGCCAGCCCCTTGATGCGCTGCTCGATGTCGGCCTGCCAGCGCGCGATCTCGCCCTTGAGCTTGGTCTCCTCGCCGGCCAGCGCGTTCAGTTGCCGTTCACCGGCAGCCAGCTTTTCCACATAGCCGGCGCGCAGCTCTCCTTCCCGGCCGGCTAAGCCCAGCGCGCCCAGGTTGTTGCGCGCCTGCTCCTGGCCCTGATACACCTTCTGCCGCTCCTGCTCGATCTCGACCAGCCGCCGTTCGTGGGCCGCGATCTGCTCCCACAGGCTCAGCAGCCCGGCCAGCCGCTCATGGCTCCTGGCATCCAGCAGGCCGGCCTTGAGGTAGTCGCTCAATCCCTGGGCCGACTGGCGGCGCAGCTCCTCGCGGCGGCTGACCAGGCGGCGCTCCCGCACCTGCAAGGTCGCTTCGCCCCGCGCCGGCGCGGCAACGGCAAAGCGCAGCGTTCCGGCCGTCTCCTCCTGGGGCGGCGGTGTGTCGGCCAGCTCATACTGCGCGCTGCGGGGATGCTCCACCAACACGGTCATGGCCCGGCCGCTGCTGTTGTTGAGCTGATAGCGCCGCGTGCGCACCTCCCACTCCTCGATCAGCAGGTAGTGGCCGCTGATGCGCAGCCCGCGCAGCTCGCGGCTGGCGAGGCTCTCCTCCTGCACCTTGATGGCCAGTTCCACGGCGTAGGGGGCCACGATCTCCCCCTCGGCCACGGTGAAGGGCAGCACCGCCTCGCCGGCATAGCGACCGCTGTCGATCACCGTGGCCGGGCCGCGCTCCAAGGTCAGGCCGGTGTCGTTGCACATCCTCAGCGTCGCCACTGGGTGGCTGGCCAGCTTGCTGCCGTTGTAGAGCAGATCCTTGCGGCAGTTCAGACGGGTCGAAACGATGGGGGCCAGGGCTGACTGGCCCCGGCCGACGGTCACCGGGGTGGCGATGGCGTACTCGAAAAGCTCCCCCAGCGCGGCGCCGCTGGTCATGACCGGCGCGGCCCGCTCCAGGGCGTCGGCGCTGACGCCGCGCGCGGCCGGCGCGGCGTCAGGCATCATGGCCGCGCTCTCCGGCGCCGGCGCGGCCATGGCCGCCATCCGGGTCATCTTGGGCGCGGCCGCTGCAAAGCTGACCGGCGCGGCCGCCACCCGGCTCTCATCTCTGACCTCCGGTCGCTCCGGCGTGACCGGCGTCATCAGATCGTAGTTGAAGGAGATGGGCATGCCGGCCACCAACGCCAGCGAAATCTGCTCCAGATCTTCCTCCAGCCGGTTGTCGAAGATGCCCCAGCCCATCAGCAGCGCCCGTCTCTCCCCCTCCATCTCCGCGCCGCCGGCCGCGGCCTTTTCCAGCACCAGGCGATAGCTGACCCGCCAGGTGGGCGCGGGCGCAACGTAGCTCAGCGACAGGTCATGCTCGCCCGGCGTCAGCCGGACGGTCACCTGGCGATAGGCTTCCTGGGTCAGGGAACTGGCCAGGAAGAAGCGCAGGTCGCGCGCCGCGCTGTCGTCCAGGATCTCGACTCCCTGAACCCGTCCCAGTGGAATCGCCTGCACCTGGGCGGTGTCGTCCAGCAGCAGGGAGACCAGCGCCGTGGCCAGCGGCTGCTCCGCGCTGGCGTCGTCCAGGCCGAGCAGCGCGCCGCGGTGCGTCTCCTGCTGATCCAGCAGCAGGCGCACGCGCCGGCCGCGCAGGCTGACCAGCAGGTCTTGCAGGCTGCGCTGGTCGCTCAGGCCGATAGAGCAACCGGCCAGCAGCTCCTCGCGGCTCTGCGGGCTGGGATATTCGATGCCCAAAACCTGACCGTTCCCCCAGTCGATGGCGGTCAGGCTCTTGAGTACGTCGTTCATCTCCTCGACGCGAAAGGTGAGGCTGACCTGGTCGCCGCTCAGCCGCGCCCGCCGCTCGAAATAGCCGACGCCGTGTTTGTAGAGAGTGACGTGGGTGATGGGGATGGTGGTCATGCGGTGGGTCCTTTGGTTTGCGTGATGCGTAATGCGTAGTCGGAATGGCGGGAGGTGTGTTTGGTTTACGTAACTCGTAACTCGTAACTCGTAACCCGGAATGGCGGAAGTCGTGTTTGGTTTACGTAATACGTAATGCGTGATGCGTAATGCGTAGTCGGAATGGCGGGAGTCGTGTTTGGTTTACGTAACTCGTAACTCGTAACCCGGAATGGCGGGAGTCGTCTCTGATTTCCGGGTTACGTGTTACGAGTTACGAGTTACGCATTACCAGGGTTACGGTTCACGGCTGACGACTTCCGGGTTACGCATCACGCATTACGCATCACGACTCCCCATCGAACATCGCTTCCAACGCTTCGCTTTCGACTTCGTCCAGGATCGCGGCCAGCTCTGCGCGGTCGAAGGTGTAGCGTTGGTGGCAGAAGTGGCAATCGATGACAGCCTCCCCTTCGACGATCAGCGCCAGCAGGTCGTCCTGGCTGAGCACTTTCAGCGCCTGGCGGGAACGCTGAAGGCTGCACGAGCAGGCGAAGGCCAGCGGCTGCTCCTCCAGCACGGTGTAGGCGATGCCGCTCAGGGCCTGGGCCGCCAACTGTTGGGGCGTCTGACCCGCGGCCAGCGCGGCGGCCACGGAGGGGGTGTCGGCCAGGTTCTCCGCCAGCCGCGCCAGGATGGCGGGATCGACGCCGGGCAGCGGCTGGAAGAGCAGCCCGCCAGCCGCGGCCAGCCCGCCGTCGCTCTCCACGACTGCATCCAGCCGCGTCAGCGTCGGCGCCTGTTCAGACTTGTGAAAGTAGTGCAGCAGGCTGGCGCTGATGTCGCCCCCTTGCAGGGCCACCGCGCCGTGGTGGAGATCGCGCAGCCCCAGGTCGGTGACGACGGTCAACAGGCCGTCGCTTCCCAGGGCGCGGGCCTGGCCGGCGCGGTCGATGGGCAGCGGCCAGGGCAGGTTCGGCTCAGCCAGATAGCCGCGCACCCGGCCGTAGGCGTCGGCCTCGGCCACCAGCTTGCGCAGCGGGCCGTCAGCTTCGATCTTGAGGGCCACACGTTGCTGCACCTTGAGCAGCGCGCCCAGCAGCGCGGCCGCGGTCAGGCCGTCGGCCAGGACAGCCGCGGCCATGGGTGTGGCCTCATGGCGACGCGCGGCCTCGCGCGCCAGCTCGGTGGTGCTGCAGACCAGCCCACGCAGGCCGGCCTCCTTGGCATAGAGGCGCAACAGGATATCGTTCATGGTTTTGTCGCTATTCGCTGAGAGATTGACATGTGTGCTACAATTCGGCGTGCACCGCGTCTTCGATTTCCTATCATACCCACAAAATGCAATCCTATCAACTCGCGCGTCTGAAGTCTCACGGCGCTGGCGTGTAGCGAAACGGCGTGACAAACTGAGCGCGATGCCATGCCGGATATTTCTGATCCTGACGTTTATCATCAGTGGCTTGTGATGGCTGGCGGCGCGCTGGCAACTGCTGGCCGCAGCGCTGGACCATCCATCGAACAAAACGTTTCCCTGGAAAGTAAGGAGACCACCATGAGCAACCTTCGTCGCATTTTGGGCGCCATGCTGATCCTGGCCTTGATCAGCGTCACCCTCTGGCTGCCCACCGGGTCATTGCAGCCGGCCGGCCAGACCGATGTGCGCAGCGCGGCCGGCAGCGCGCCGCTGGCGCCGGCCCAGCAGGAGCCGGTAGAGGAAACTTTCGTCAGTGAGGCTGTCACTCCCCAGCTCACCGGCCGGCTGGACGAACAGCCGCTGGCCAGCGAGGAGATCAGCCTGGACCGCGAGGTCAACCCGCGTCTCAACTTCGGCGCGGGGCTGAATATCGATTACAACCCTGATCTGGGGCCAGATCCGCTGCTGGCGGTGCAGGAGGCGGCCGAGCCGATGGGGGTCGATGGCTTCGAAACCATGCTGCTCAACTTCAACGGCCAGGGCTTCTCCGGCGTCAACCCGCCGGACACGGTGGGTGAGGTCGGTCCCAGCCACTACGTGCAGATGATCAACGGCGGCAGCGGCACACGGGTCACCATTCACAACAAGAGCACCGGTGCAGTCACCGTCGGGCCGGTCATCCTCGACAGTCTGGCCACCAGCGGCGCCTGCCAGACGGGCATGGGCGACCCCATCGTGCTCTACGATCAGCAGGCCAACCGCTGGCTGCTGAGCGAGTTTGCGGATAGCGGCAATCACCTGTGCGTCTACATCTCCACCTCCTCCAACCCTGGCGGCAGCTACTACGCCTACGACTTCACCACGCCTAACTTCCCCGACTATCCCAAATATGCGGTCTGGCGTGACGCCTACTACGTCTCCACCAACGAGTCGGGCGGGCCGGCCGTCTATGCCCTCGACCGCACCCGCATGTTGTCGGGGCTCTCGGCCACCTTCCAGCGCCGCACCGCGCCGGCGCTCTCGGGCTTTGGCTTCCAGGCGCTGACCCCGGCCGATCTGGACGGCGCGACACTCCCGCCCAGCGGCGCGCCCGGCCTCTTCATGCGCCACCGGGACACCGAGGTACATGGCCCCAGCAGCATGCCCAGCAAAGACCTGCTGGAAGTGTGGGCCTTCACCGTCAACTGGGCCACGCCGGCCAGTTCGACCTTCAGCAAGATCGCCGACATCCAGGTGGCAGAGTTCGATTCGACGTTGTGTGGGCTCTCCTCCTATAGCTGTATCCCGCAGCCGGGCACCAACACCCGCCTGGATCCGCTGCGCGAGGTGATCATGTGGCGGCTCTCCTACCGCAACTTTGGCTCGCGCCAGGTGCTGGTGGGCAACTTCGCCACCGATGTCGGCGGCGATCGGGCCGGGGTGCGCTGGTTCGAGCTGCGCAAGGGTTCGGGGAACTGGTCCCTCTTCCAGGAGGGCACCTATGCGCCGGGCAACCTCAGCCGCTGGATGGGCGGGATCGCCATGGACGGCTCCGGCAACATGGCCCTGGGCTACAACGTGGGGAGCAGCAGCACCTATCCCGGCCTGCGCTATGTGGGTCGCACCGCCAGCGACGGGGCAGGAACCATGCCCCGCGGCGAGTACACCATCGTCAACGGCTCGGCGGCCAACGGCAGCAATCGCTACGGCGACTACTCAGCCATGAGCATCGACCCGGTCGACGACTGCACCTTCTGGTTCACCGGCCAGTGGAACGACGCCAGCCAGTGGAAGACCCGCATCGCCAAGATGAAATTCGACCAGTGCGGCACGGTGCAGCCTCCCCCCGGCGCGGCCAAGGCCTATCTGCCCATCATCCTGCGCCGGCCCGCGCTC
>JAKQCW010000161.1 GCA_029558955.1 Chloroflexota bacterium | reverse complement strand
CCTAGAATCGATTCGTGGTCGCAAACGAAAGCTCATTGGCTTGACAAGTCGAACGCCTACCAAACACTTATCGAGCCGGAATCAGAAACGTGGCGCAATCTCAGGCAGCGCCGCGTCGCTCCTGCGCGCTCCTCGGGGCTTACCGGACTTGACAAAGCGTGTCCTGACCACGACGGCCGGGCCGGTCCGGAAACCGGCCCGGTGCGTAGGATGGCGTCCAGTTCCGTCGTGGTCTCCTGACCACGACGGCCGGGCCGGTCCGGAAACCGGCCCGGAGCGCAGGATAGCGTCCCAGTTCCGTCGTGGTCTCCTGACCACGACGGCCGGGCCGGCCGGGAGACCGGCCCGGAGCGACCGGAACTGCTTCGCCTACGGCACCGTGATCGTCTTGCACGCCGGTACCTCGTTGGCCGCCGGGTCGTAGGTGTAGCCGGCCTTGACCAGGTCGGTCACGCAGAGCTGGTAAGTGCCGGGCTTGGCATTCAACGGCATCTTGGCCTTGCCGAGCAGGTTCGTCACGGCGGTACGGCTGATCTGCCGGCCGTTGGGCAGCGTCCAGGTGCCGTACACAGTCACCCCGGCCGCACGGGCGTGCGCCTGGTCGTGGACCGTGATGATCGAGCGTAGCTTGAAGGGCGCCACCGTCCCGGTGTAGCTGAGCAGCAGCCCATTGAGGTGCAGCTTGTTCGCAGCCGGCGACTGGACGGTGATCGGGTGGCTGACTGCCTGGCTGCCACAGGCGTTGCTTGCCGTCATGGTGACCGTGTAGGTGCCGGCTGAGGTGTACGCATGGGTAACCGATTGCCCGCTGCCGGTGGTGCCGTCGCCGAACGCCCAGGTGTAGCCGATCGGGTCGGTTCCGGAGGCGCTGCCGGTGAAGGTCACGACGTCACCCACGTAGGGTGAGGTTGGGGTCCAGGTGAAGGCCGCGCCCGTCACCGGGTCGCAGGAACCTTGCGTGACATCGAGGAAGGCGGCGCTCACCGCTCCCCAGTTGCCGGAGATGTCCTGGCCGCGGACGAAGAGGACGTGCCGGCCCACCGCCAGGCCGGCCGTGTCGACGATGGCCGTTACGCCCTCGGTCTTGGCGTTAAAGCTGCCGTCGCTCGGCGCCATGGCGTGCGCAGTCGCGCCCGGCTGCCAGGGCGGGGTATCGACATAATACTCGCCCGCAGCGATGTTCTGCGTCGGCTCGGTGCCGTTCGAGTTGTTGTAGCGCGTGTCGTTGATCGTGGCGGTCAGCGTCGCCGGATCACCCTGGGGCACTTCGACCGGGGTGACTGCGACGCTCAGCGCGTCAGGCCCTAGCGGGGTCATGTACGGAGTGCGGGCGACTTTGGCAGTGTAGAGGAGCGTCTGGAGGTTGTCGGGGTAGATGGTGTTCTCGAAGGTTGTGCATGACTGGAAGAACGAGGTGCCCATCTCGATGCAGTAGGACGCCACGCCAAAGAGGCCGTAGGCATGGTCGTCGGTCGTGCCGTCGGTGGGGTAGAGGGAGTATGACTTTTGCGGGGAATAGTCGTTGAAGTAGGCCATCTTGCGACCCAGCGTCTGGAGCTGTGTGAAGTTGGGCGCGTTGGTGCTGGTCCAGCCCCACGGCCACAGCACCAGCTCGCTGTAGGAGTGGAGGTCGAGGTAGATGCCCTGGGCATCGGCCGGCGCGGGGTCGCTGTCGCCGGGGCCGCGCTGGTCGGGGAAGATGGCAGCCATATAGTTCTGGACCGACTGGGTCTCGGGCTCGGACGCAGCAACCGGGCCACGGTAGGTGCCGTCGCACGGGTAGGGACTCGAGCCACCGCAGCAGCCCCACTTGAAGTAAAAGTTGCGGTTGAGGTCCGCGCCGCGGTCATTGGTGTTGGCGCAGTAGTTGTTGTTGACGTTCTTTCGCCACGAGAGACCATCCTCGGCCTTCTTTCGGCCGTCGGGGTTGGCCTGCATCATGATGTGGACCTCGTGATAGTCGACGATCCACGTCACGTCGGCGTCGGTGCCGTAGTTGTCCAGCAGGTATTCGGCAAAGCGCGTCGCCGTTTCGGCTGGGGTGTACTCGCGAGCGTGGATGGAGGCGGTGATGAAGAGGTCGGGCTTGTCGCCCCCTATGGCCGAGTTGGTGATCTTGAGGACGCGAATGTCATAGCCGCCGCTGAGCTGGGTCTTGAGCCAGGAGTTGCCCACGTCGAGCCAGCTGGCGAGGGTGGGATGGGCGGCGACGAGCGCCTCCGCCGCGGCGTAGCCCTCCTCGACGGTGCGGTAGCAGGAGTAGCCAGGGATGGTGGCAATGCCGCCCTGCGGCGCCACCCAGGTGGGGTCAGCCTCGACCCGCAGGCCGAGCACGGCGAGGCGGTCTAGCTCTGCCTGGGTCACCACCATGATGTGGTAGCCGGCCTGGTAGTCGGTCTCCTGCACAAAGGACTCAAATGCGACAAAGAGGCTGTCCCCCATGGCGCGGTCGGGGAAGTAGACGCGCACAACCGCTTGTCCGTCGAGGACCGTCGGGGATGCAGGGAGGCCGCTTTGGCCAAGGGCCGGCACGAGGCCGGTAGAGAGGAGCGCAACGGCGAGGACCAGGATCAGCACGGGCTTTTTCACTTGCATCGTTTCCCTCCCTTGGGTTGGGCCACCCCGCCGCAAATGGCTACAGGCCGGTGGCTTGGCGGTATTATACGCGCTGTGCGGTTCTATCGCAACAAGGCCTGTGGAAGCGGTAGTGAAGGGCGGCGGGGCCGGTCAGGACCGGCCCTTGATTCCTGTTCTGGCGTGGTCTCCTGACCACGCCAGGCCGGCGACCTCCTGTTCTGGCGTGGTCTCCTGACCACGCCAGGCCGGCGACCTCCTGTTCTGGCGTGGTCTCCTATTAGCGATACTTGATGCGGATCACCCGATGGGGTAGACTGCAATGCACGTGGTAGGCGTTGCTTGCAGGCCTAACCCCATCGGGGACCCGCTTGGGGAAAGAGGACCGTCGGTCTCCAGCGCTGTGAGCGC
>JAKQCW010000153.1 GCA_029558955.1 Chloroflexota bacterium | reverse complement strand
ACCGCCACCCACCAGGCGGGCTTCACCGTCAAGAAGCGCGAGGAGATGGTGCTGACGCTGGATATGCAGGGCCAGCCCATGCGTTGTGATCTGAAGTCGCTCTATTCTGTCTACTTGCAGTCTCCCAACCGGCTGGACGACATCGTCGCCGCCCATCTGGCTGCCCTGCGCCAGGCCAGCGCGCCGCGTCCGCCGCTCTCGGAGCAGCAGGCGCTGGAGTCTTTTCTGCCGCTGCTCAACCAGGCTGCTTGGCTGGATGTCGTGCGTCAGCAGGGGGGCGAGCCGCCGGTGCATCGCCCCTTTGCCGTTGGCCTGGTCATTACCTATGTCTTCGACCTGCCCAGCGCCCGCGTCTATATCCATCAGGACACGTACGACGAGCTGTTGACTTCCCCCGGCGCGACCCCCGATGGCATCCATGAGATGGCGTTGGAGCACCTGCGCAAGCGCACCAGCCGGCGGGACACCAAGGCCTTTGGCATGGGCGATGGAACGATCATGGTGTGCGACACTCGCGATGGCTTTGCCGCGACACGCGTGCTCCTGCCGGAGCTGATGGCGACCTGGGCCGAGCGCATCCCTGGACGCATGTTGCTGGGCGTGCCCAACCGCGATTTTCTGATCGGCTTCAGCGACCGTGATCCGGAGCAGGCCACAGCCATCATGCAGCAGGTGCGGCGCGATGCAGCTCAGCGTGACGGCGGGCTGACGTCCGCGCTGTTAACCTGGCAGCGCGGACGGTTGGCGCCCTATCGCACGGTGCATTGAGCGGGGAATGAGGGCGGGGAGAATGTCACTGCTCAGGCGCCGGTGGGCTGGCGGCTGAGATGAAGGCGGCCAGCTCGGCCTTGAGCTTGTGCAGCGACGGCAAGTGGACGTACATCATGTGGCCGGCCTCGTAGAAGCTCATGGTGATGTTGTCCAACAGGCTGGCATCCAGACCCAGGTGGTTGAAGGTGTAGGTGGTGGCGAAGTAGGGGGTGGCCAGGTCGTAGGCGCCGTTGGCCACATGGACGCGCAGATGCGGGTTCATGCTGATGGCCTTGCGCAGCGTCTCGGCCACGTTGACGTACTGGTTCTCGAACTCCTTGTAGCTCCAGGTTTGATACAGCCCCTTGAGGATCTCGTAGGGCAGGTCGCTCTCGAACTGCAACGCGCCGCGCACATAGTCGTTGAAGCAGGCGGTATACGCGCCCTGGATCGCGGCGTAGCTGGGATCGAACTCGAAGCGTTCGCCGGCCGCGTCGCGGTCGATGCCGGTGTAGCGGCTGTCCAGCCGGCCAACGGTGCGGCGCTGATCCCGCAGCAGTTCCTTGACGAAGCGAGAGATCTCGATGCGCAGGTCGCATCGCTCGACATAATCCTCGGAAAGCCCAGTAAACCGGGTCAGTTGACGGGCGATGGCCGTGCGCTGTTCGGCCGGCAGGGCCGCGCCTTGCAGCATGGCCAGCGCGTACTCGCCCAGGGCGAAACGCTCCACCTGCGCCAGCATTTCGGTCAACGGCAGCGCCTGCAGGTCGGCCGGCAGGCGGCGGTGATACCAGGCCGTGGCCGCGTAGGTGGGGAGGAAAAGGATGTGCGGCAGGTCGTTGCCAGGGTTGAAGTCAGCGGTCTGGAAGTCGAGGATGCTGGAGACCAGCATGATGCCGTTCAGCCACAGGCCGTGGCGTCCTTGCAGATAGCCGCTTAGCCCGGCGGCGCGCGTGGTGCCATAGCTTTCGCCGATCAGGAATTTGGGCGACAGCCAGCGCCGGTAGCGGCTGGTGTAAAGCCGGATGAAATCCCCGACCGACTCGATGTCCTTGGTGAAGCCGTGGAAATCCTTGGCCTTCTCCCCCGGCACAGGTCGGCTGAAGCCGGTGCTGACCGGATCGATGAAGACCAGGTCGGTCACGTCCAGCAGCGAGGCCTCGTTGTCCACCAGACGATAGGGCGGCTTGAGGGCGAAGCCGTCGTCGTCCAGCAGCACCCGCCGCGGTCCCAGCACTCCCAGGTGCAGCCAGACCGACGACGAGCCAGGCCCGCCGTTGAAGGAGAAGGTCAGCGGCCGGCTGGCGGGATCCTCCACCTGGTCGCGCGTGTAGGCAACGAAGAAGATCGACGCCTTGGGCTTTTCCCCGTCGGACGCGCCTTCGTCCTCTCCTTTCCTTTCAGCCTCTTCCTTCAGCACGATGACGCCGGCTGTGACGGTGTAGGGGATCTCCTGGCCGTCGATGGCGACGGTGTGGTGGGTGATGACCAGGTTGTCCTGGGGGGTGGGTTGGGCGTCGGGGGGTGTTTGGGTTGGGGTGTCTTCTTTGGACATATCTTATCTCTCGTTTGCGTCCTGCACCTTTGCGTTCACCGTCAATTCGTCAATCCACAGCTCCAGCAGCGTTACGCCCACGGCGCCCAGCCTCATGTTGGCGGCCACCAGCGTCAGCGAGGCGATCTCATCGCGGCGGCTGTGCAGATCGTCGACCGTGGGCTCCATGCCCGCCAGCGCGCCGGCCGCTGCCTCGACGATCACCTGCCGGATGTGTTCGATCTGCGCGGTCACATCGCCCACCGCGGCCAGCCGCTGCGGGCTGCGCACCTGTGGGCTGGCGTCGCCGCTGGCCCACACCGCGCCGATGGGCAGCGCAATGGCTGCATCCGTCTGCCAGCTAACCTGATAATGGCCGCTCGGGCCGGTCTGTGCGCAGCCACCGAGCCCGCCATGCTCATCATCGGTTGCGCGCCCAGCGCCTGGACCTCTGATTTGGTTCAACTCGTCAACAGCATGCACCAGCTCGCCTCCAGGCGCGTCGCCATGTCCATTGCTCCGCATCTCATCCTTCACTACTCCCAATTCACCCTTCCCCCTTCCCCACCCCCGCCACCACACCCTCCGCATGCAGCCGCGCCACCGCGTCTGCGTCATAGCCCAGCTCAGCCAGCACCTGATCGGTGTGTTCGCCCAGCCGCGGCGGCGCGAGGCGGTAGCTCGTGGGGGTGCCGGAGAAGAAGCCGGGAAAGGCCAGCGATTTGAACGGCCCCACCGTCGGGTGTTCCATCTGCACGATCATGTGACGCGAGCGGATGTGGGGATCGTTCAGCGCCTCGTCCACGGCATAGAGCGGGCCGCTGGGGATCTCCGCCGCGTTCATCAGATCGACCCACTCGCGCGCCGGCCGCGCGGCCAGAAAGCCGTCCAATATCGGCGTCAACTGGTCACGGTTGACGTTGCGCAGGGCGTTGGTGGCAAACAGCGGGTGGTTGACCAGGCCCTCGTCCGCGCCGATCACTTCACAGAACTTGCGCCAAAGTCGCTCGCTGCCGGCCGCCACCACGATCCATTTGCCGTCGCCGGCCTTGAAGGGCTGGTAGGGGGTAATGGTGGGGTGTTGGTTGCCGGTCTTCTGCGGCGGCTCGCCGGTGGTGAAGTAGTTGCCGGCCAGGTAGCTCAGCCAGTTGAGCTGCGACTCCACCAAGCTGACGTCGATGGACTGGCCGACGCCGGTATGCTGGCGGGCCAGCAGCGCGGCCAGCACGCTGATCAGCGTGTAGAGTCCGGCGGCGAAATCGGCCATGGCCATGGGGAAACGCATGGGGGGATCGCCCGGCTCGCCGGTCAACTCCATCAGCCCGCCCATGGCCTGGGCGACGATGTCAAAGCCGCTGCGGTCGGAATAGGGGCCGCTGCGGCCAAAGCCGGTGATGCTGGCGTGGATCAGCCGCGGGTTGCGGGCCAGGCAGGCCTCCACCGACAGGCCGTATTTGTCCAGCGACGCCTGGCGCGGCAGGTTGATCAAGAACACGTCTGCCTGGTCGATCAACTGATGCAGGATGGCCAGGCCCTCCGGCTTGGTGTAGTTCAGGGCGATGCCCCGCTTGTTGCGGTTGGTGGAGAGGAAATAGGCGCTCTCCCCCTCGATGAAGGGAGGGCCCCAGCCGCGGCAGACGTCGCCGATGCCTGGCTGTTCGATTTTGATGACATCCGCGCCCATGTCGCCCAGATACATGCTGCACGTGGGGCCGGCCAGGGCCTGGGTCAGATCGACGACTTTGACGCCGGGAAGGATGAGGGGATTTGCTTGCATGGTGAGTCTTTCGTGGTGGCTAATGGGTCTCGATGGAATGCGCAACGCGGAGATCGCGCAGAGCATCTCCCGGTTACGGGTTACGGGTTACGGGTTTCGGCCCTGCCGCGCCGCTGTCTCGCCTTCTCGCGCCGTTCATCGGAAATGCTGCGCGCCGGGCCGCCGCGCTGAATATTGATGATCTCGGCCATGATGCAGACGGCGATTTCGGCCGGGGTATGGGCGCCGATGGCGATGCCGATGGGGGCATAGACGCGGTCGAATTTCTCGGTCGGGATGCCCATCTCGGCGTGCAGCAGGTCGAAGACGGTGCGCACCCGGCGCTGGCTGCCGATCATGCCGATATAGGCCAGCGGGGTGTCCAACAGCTCCAGCAGGCAGTCGAAGTCGTGCTGATGGCCGCGTGTCACCAGCACGACGTAGCTGTCCAGCCCCAGCCGGCCTTCGGCCGCCCATTGGCGCATGGTCTCGCGCAGCGGCAGCGCCAGCACCTGGTCGACCTGGGGGAAACGCTGGCGGTTGGCATACTGGGGGCGATCGTCCAGCACGATCACGGTGAAATCGCACAGCTTGCCGAGCTGGGCCAACGGCACGGCGATGTGGCCAGCGCCGACGATGATCAGCTCTGGCGGGCGATGCTGCACCTCGATGAAGAGCTTGACCTGGCCGGCCGGTGTGGGGTAGACCAGCGTCTGATGCACGCGGCTGGCCAACACCTGGCGGGTGTCAGCCAGCGCCTGCGCTTCCAGCTCGCCCAGCCCCAACTGGCCCAGCGGTTCTGCATCCAGCCAGACCAGGGCATGGCGGCCAAGCGCGGCCGGGTCCGGCGCGGCGATCACTGTGGCCAAGGCAACTGAGCGGCGGGCTTCGACGGAGGAGAGGAGGGCGTTGAGAATCTCGTCAGGCATGAGCATGTCGGCTGGCTCGGTCGGAGACCGGCCAGAGCGGGGTTAGCGGCTGGCTCGGTCGGAGACCGGCCAGAGCGGGGTTAGCGGCTGGCTCGGTCGGAGACCGGCCAGAGCGGGGTGTCGGCTGGCTCGGTCGAAGACCGGCCAGAGCAGGCGACCGTTCACCGTTTACCGTTTACCGTTCACCGTTCCCCGCCCCCCACCGTTCGACGAAGACGTTGAAGATCCCGCCGCACACGCCCAGGCTTTGCATGGTCGGGTCTTCGGTCAGGTCCACGTGGACGGTGGCAGGCTCGCCGGTTTGCAGCACGTCCAACGCGGCGCGGATCACGTCGCCCTCGCCGCA
>JAKQCW010000142.1 GCA_029558955.1 Chloroflexota bacterium | reverse complement strand
CATTGGAAGGCTATGGAGGCTAAGATGACCGCAGTAGAAGAGACCGTAGTCATGGATTCGTCCGGTTCAGCGGCCGCAACTTTCAGCCCGCTGGACGCAACCAAGCCGCTGGTAGACGCCACGCACACCGTCTACGAGAAGGTGGCCGGCAGCGTCGAGTGGTACTTCGAGCATTGGGTCGATCTGTTCGAAGAAATCAAGGCCGAACAGGCAGTTCGCCTGCCCGGGCTGGACCTCGCCAACGTCATGGTCGCGTTGGGCGACGCCGCGGTGGCCTCGGACATCCCCGGCCGCGCGCGTCTGCGCCTGCCCGTGCTCAGAAAGCGTTCAGACCTGTGCGCGCAGGTCGCAGAGGCCGTCAAGGCGACCCCCGGCGTCGACGCGGTCCATGTCAGCGCGATCACCGGCAGCATCCTGGTGTTCTACGACGGGGAAGAGCACCGGTCGCTGGACGCACTGCTGCACGCGATCGGCGCCTAGCTCGCAGCGCCCTTCCTCTCGCCGCGTACCCGGCCCCGCCGCCAAGGCTTCCGATTCCGAATGAGGTCGTCGTGTCCAAAACGCCCAAGATCATCGACGGCGTCGCTGTCGTTCTGGCGTCCACCACCAAGCCGGTGCAGCCTGTCTCTGTCGGACGGCGTCGCACACTGGTGACCGTGTTGAGCCGGACCATGCAGCAGATCGACCGCGCCTCGGAGAGCGCAGCCGGCGTCAAGCTGGCCTTGCGCCAGCTCCGCCAGGCTGTCGACCCGCGCGAGGTGGCGGGCGGCTTCGTGGGCCTGACGGCCGGCGAGGTGATCGGCGGCGCAGTGGGCGGCGCGGCCGGCGGGGTTCTGGGCGGACCGCCCGGCGCAGTGGTCGGGGCTGAGGTCGGCGCGTTCACAGTCGGCATGTTGGGGCTGAAGCTTGGCATGGATGCAGTGCAGGATCTCAAGGATGCCAACGCTGCCCAACCGCCGGCCGATCCCGTGCAGCCGGCCGATTCGGCTGAACAGACCATGGGCGCGAAGTTAAGCCGCAACCTGTCTGGTCGCACCGGCGAGATCGTGGGCCTGACATCGGGCGCTACCATCGGCCTGACGGTGGCCGGGCCAGCAGGCGGGCTGATCGGCGCCGTGGTTGGCGAGACGGTGGGCGGCCGCATCACCCAGGGTCTGGCCCAGCCGGCCAGCGCCGAGGATGCCGCGCCGCCGCGCCCCGACGATAAGCCGACTGCGACGCAATGGCTCGACCGCGTCGGCAAGAACACCGCCGGCGAAGCGGCCACCGTGCTGGTGGCCGGCAGCGTCGGATCGATGTTCGGACTGAGCGGCTTGAAGGTCGGCCAGCGCATCGGCCGCGTGGTGAGCAAGCGCATCGAGTGGGACCAATTGGGCAGCCGGCCCGCTGAAGAGCAGCCGAATGAAAGCCGCGGCGCGTTGGCTGCGACGTGCGCGCCCCCGCTGGAAAGCACAAAGACGCCATGAAACGCACACCGCCTACCCTGGGCGATCGTCTCCTCTATGCCGCCTCGCTGCCCGAAAGGCTGCCCAGGGCTTTGGCAGCAGGCATGGGCGGCGTGGTGTACGAGGGCACGGTGCTGCTGCTGCCCGAATGGGCGCGGCGTTCGCAGCTCTACCAGGCGCTGCTGGGCCGCTGGCTGCGCATCGCCATCGAGTGGGTGGGCGGCGTCGAGGACGAGGTGTTGGCGACCGATCCTGTGAACGCCGGCCGGCTGACCCTGCGCAAAGCCACCGGCAACGTGATCGAGTTCAGCAGCATCTTCGCCGTCGGTTTCTCCCCGCTGTGGATGCTGGCCGCGGCCTCCGACCTGGTGGACGGCGCCCAGGTCTATCTGGACATCCTGGTGGCTGAGTTCCAGCGTCTGGGCCTGACGCCGCCCGACCAGCAGTTCACCTCGGTGGACGCACTGCTTCAGTCGCTGGGCGGAGTCAGCAATGTGCTGGCCAAGGCCATCGACATTCCCCCGCTGGCGCGCGATGAACTGGCAGTGAGCATCCTGGAGATGGACGAAAGCTGGCAGGCGCTGCGGGCCAGCGCGTCCGGCCTTCCCAGCGCTGAGGGGCTGAGCGCCATCGGCCAGCAGATGCAGGAGACGGCCGAGCGCGAACAGATTCCGCTCTGGCTGGTTTCGTCGCTGCTGGGCCTGGGCGCAGTGCAGGCAGGCGTCAAGTTGGGCCAGGTCCACATCTTCGACTACTACCGCCAAGCGCTTGGCGAGATTGCGGACAACGGCGTGGGCAGCTACGCCCAACGCATCCGCGAGTCGTACTTCAAAGTCGCCGCCGGTCATCTCGACCCCAGCACGACCAGCTACACCGAGTATGCGCTGCGGCGCTGGCTGCGGCCGCGCGCCCGACGCACGAACGGCTCGACGCAACACCGCCAGCGCGCCAACCCATCCCGCTAAGACCGACGGAGGCCAGACCCATGCCCAACGCCGCACTACGCCGCCTGTTACAGGGCAACGCCCGTTTCGTGGCCGAGAACTCGGAATCCGACGAGACGACACAGCGCCGCATCGCGGCGGCGAGAGCGCAAACGCCGTTTGCTACCATCTTCGGCTGCGTCGATTCTCGGGTATCGCCCGAGTTGATTTTCGACCAGGGGATTGGCGACCTGTTTGTGATCCGAACGGCGGGCCAGGTGCTCGACCGGGCTGTGCTGGGCAGCCTGGAGTTCGGCGTGGCCGAGTTGAACATCCCGCTGTTGATGGTGCTGGGTCACACGGGGTGCGGCGCGATGAAGGCAGCCATACAGGCGCTGGATCAGCATGGCGAAGCGCCGGCCGAGATCGAATATCTGGTGGAAGCGCTGGCTCCGGCGGTGGAACAGGCCAGACGGTTGGGCGGCGACCTGTGGTCTCAGACAGTGCGCGCCCAGATCGGTCTGGCGGTGGATCAACTCCACCGGACGCCCCTGCTGGCCAACGCCGTCGCCACAGGATCGCTCAAAATTGTCGGCGCCTGCTACGATCTCGAAACCGGCCAGGTGCAGATGATCGTGCCATGAACCGCCGCGCAGAGGCCGCGCCAGCAGCAACGAAGGGCTTCTTTCGCCAACAATTGCAAATATGGCGGCTGTCAAATTGGAGTCGAGCCTTCAGGCGGGTTGGCACGCTCAACTCGCATCGTCCAGACCCGGCTAAAGCCTCGACTCCGCGCCATATTTGAAATCGCTGTTCTTTCGCTCTATCCCTTCCATGACTCGCAGAGGTGATCATGTCCAACGCGTTGGTCGTCAGCTTCCTTGCCCAGGCGCCCTTGATTCTGGGCAGCTTGCTGGCCTACTGGTTCAAGATTCCGACGAAGTGGGTCGGCTGGCTCGGCGGCTATGGCGCCGGCGCGCTGTTCAGCGCCATCGCCTTCGACCTCATTCCTGATGCCGATACCCTACGACCAGAGTGGGTGGCGCTGTTCCTGATGATTGGGGCGGGGGTGTTCGCTGGCCTTGATCATCTGGTCGAAAAGAACTTTGGCGAACGGGCCGGCGCGCTGGGCATCGTGCTGGGATCGATCATCGACGGCGTGCCGGAGTGCATCATCTTCGGCATTCAGCTTGCCGCTGGCGTGGCCATCAGCCAGGCATTTCTGGCAGCCGTGATGGTGTCCAATATCCCACAGTCCATTGCGCCGTCGGCAGATCTCGCCAAACAGGGCGATCCTATGCGCAAGACCGGGTTGATGTGGCTGGCGGTCGTGCTCATCTGTGCCGTGGCGGGTGGATTGGCTTTTGCCTTTGGACTCCGGGTGGCCGGCGCCACGGGCGCGATCGTATCCGCCTTTGCCGCGGGCGGACTGATCTGCATGTTGACCACCTCATTGATCCCCTTCTCGTTCGAGCGCGGCGGCTTGATCACCGGCATCTTTGCGGTTGCCGGCTTTGTCATGTCGTTTTTGCAGCAGCAAGCGGCCTGAAACAAGCCCGCTCTTCAGGCGCAGTTCAGGATCGCAACAGCCCAAGGTCGGCGGCCATCGCCACCGCCTGCTGCCGGTTGTTGACCTGGAGCTTCTGGTAGATATTGGCCGTATGGCGCTTGACGGTGCGGTCGGAGATGACCAACTGCTGGGCGATCTCCTTGGCGCTCAACCGCTGGGCCAGCAACGCCAGAATCTCCTGCTCGCGGTAGGTCAGCGGCTCGATCAGGGCAGGGGGGGCGGCGAGGGACGAACGGGGAGAGAAGATGGGGAGGGAAATGCCTGCAAGAGTTCGGCCGCCCAGGCTGCCGCGGGGTCCTGTCGAACCAGCAGGCTCAGCAGCCGGGCCATGGGCGCGCCCAGATCGACGAAAACGCGCACCAGACCGCCCGGCTGCGCCAGGGCGACGGCCGTTTGCAGATGGGCCAGCGCCGCTTCCTGGCGTCCCAGCGTGTCCTCCAACAGCGCGTACAGCGCCAACACCTCGATCTGAAAGCGCGTGTTGGCAGTCTCTTCGACGTGGCTCTGCAACCGGGCCAGCAGCGCGGTCGCCTTCTCCAGGCTGGCGGGAGACTTGTCGCTCAACAACACCTTGGCCAGTGCAATGGCGGCCATGTGGAAGGCAGTCATAGGGGTCAGAGGCGCGTTCAGATCGACCGTCGCCGCCCAACGCAGGGCCGCGGTCTGGCATCCCTGGCTCAGCGCCAGCCAGGCCTGGAAAGCCTGGGCGTCCATCTGCACACGGAGGTTGTTGATCTCCATGCCATAGGCCAGCACCGACTCGATCAGCGTCCGGGCAGCCTCGCCGGCGCCCTGGGCCTGCCAGACCGCGGCCAAACCGTAGGCGCTCTCGGAAAAAGGCAGGCTGTGCGCGATGTAGCGTTGTTCGACCACGACCGTGAAATCGCGCTCGGCCGCGGCCAGGTCGTTGCGCTGATAGGCAGCGCAGCCGCGGTAGTAGTGCGCCCACCAGACGCTTTCCGACAGACGGCGTTCGTGGGCGAGATTCAGAAAATGCGTCGCGGTCAGGCTCAGGCTGGCCAGGTCGGTGGTCATCCAGTACATGATGCACTGGCCGATCAGCACGCGCGAGGGGAATGCGTTGAGGTGATACCGGTCCTCTTGCAAAGCGGCTTGTAAGATCATGCGCGCGCCGGCCATGTCTCCCTGCACCTGCCGCCCGCCCGCGCAGTATAGCCAGGCCATCCCGCGCATGCTGGAACAGGCCATAGGCAGGGTCGCCAGGGCCCGGTCGGCATAGGCGGCGCTAGCCTCTCCCTCCAACCGGTAGTAGCACACCAGGCTGCGCAACACATCGACCTCGGCGCGCAGGACGGCCGCGTCGGCCTGCGCCGCGCCGGCGTCGATGCTGGCGTCGATGCGCTCCAGCAGCGGGGCGATATCCTGGAAACGCCACTGCCGCTGCAAGATCCACGCCTCCAGCAGCATCAGCTCGGGGTGCTTGTCGACGAGCCGATGCGGCATCAGACGCAGCCATCGCTCGAGATAGTGCCAATGCTCCCGGTTCATGGCCTCATGCCGGCGCGCCTCGACGATCTGCACGGCGTCCGTCTCATCTCCACCTGCCAGCGCATGCATGATAGCCTCTTCGACCAGCCCCTGGCTGGCAAACCAGGCGCTGGCGCGGCGGTGCAGTTCAGCGATCTGTGGGCCGCTCAACTGCCGGTGCAGCCGGCTCTGCATGAGGCGCTGGAGCAGGTGATGATAGCGATACCACTGATCGTCCAACGCGATGATAAACAGGTTGGCGTGCTCCAACCACTCCAGATGGGCCCGCCCATCGCACACCGGATCACCCACGCCGGTCACCGCCTCCACCAGGGGGCCGCACAGGCGGTCGAGGATGGCAGTCTTGAGCAAGAAATCCTGCAGCCCAGCCGGCAACAGGGCCAGCACTTCGTTCACCAGATAATCCATGGCATGGCGGTCGCCGACCTGGACGCCGGCGAGCAGATCGTCCGGGTTTGGGGCATGCCGCGCGTAGATGCTGGCCAGGTGCAGCGCAGTGATCCACCCCTCGGTTCTCTGCGCCAGGGCCGCGCTGGTCTCGTCTGACGGCGCAACGCCCAGCGTCTGATGCAGGTACAGGGCGATTTCCCCCTCATCGAAGCGCAGGTGCTGATAGCGAATCTCCAGAAGCTGGCCGCGGGCGCGCCATGCCGGCAGCGGCAGGGCCGGGTCGCTGCGGCTGGTGAGGATCAGGCGCAGCGCCGGCGAGGGGTGGCGCAACAGCGCGATCAGCAGCTCGTCGACGGCCGGGCTGTGCAGCAGGTGATAGTCGTCCAGCACCAGAACGAGGCGTTGACCCGCTGCCAGCGCCGGCTCGTCGCGCAGGCTGTCGATCTCGTTGCTCAGCGTTGCGGCCAGCACATGCTGCGGCGGCAGCACCGCCGCCTGAAGCATGGCCACCATGCCGGAACAGGCGTCGGGAAAGACCGTCCGAATGGCGGCCACGAAGTAGCTGAGGAAGACGTCCAGGTCGTGATCGCTCTCGTCCAGCGAAAGCCAGGCGTTGGGACAGCGGCAGGTGGCAAGCCAGTCGCTCAGCAGCGTGGTCTTGCCCGATCCGGCCGGGGCTGCGATCAGGGTCAGGGGCAGGTTGCTGCCCGAATCCAGCAGCTCGATCAGCCGCGGGCGACGGAGGATTTCCCGACCTGGCAACGGACGGTGGAGTTTGGTTTTGATGAGGCGAAAGGCGGCGTGCATACGGCAAACCCTAACAAATCGAGGCCAACATGATGTCAGTCAAAGGCAGTTCATTATAGGGCACATCCGTTATGTTGGCAAGGATGACGCCAAAGCGCCAGCGACGCTGATCCCGGCGCTGAGTCGGGGCTTTGGTCGGGTATGGTCGTTGGGAAGCGAACGCGCCGAGGCGCTCCCGTTGGGAGCGCCTCGGAGTGTTGTTCTGAAAACGGTTGGTTGGACCGGTCTGTGCATAACGCCAGCGTCAGTCGCGCTGGCTGATCAGTTGCACCCACCGTCCTTGCGCGCGCCAGTTCTGTGAACCGGTGCGCGCCGACCTAGGCTGACCGACCGCGCAGGGACTGGAAGATCATCACGACGCCGCCGATCAGGGCGAAGAGCGCGGCGGCCCAGATCAGGGAAAGCCCGGCGCCGGGCATGCTGTAGTTGGCCACCAGGATGCCGCCGAAGATGATGGCCAGCACGCCCAGGATGCCGGCCGCCCAGCCGCCGCCGCGAAAGGCCATGATCAGCATGACGATGCCCTGCAAGAGGCCCCAGATGCCCAGCACCAGCACCATGATGCGCGGCAGGGCCAGGCCCGAGGCGATGGGATACATCAGGATGTAGGCGCCGGCCACGATGCTGATGATGCCCATGAACAGCTTCCAGCCCCAGGCCGTGCGGTCGGTGAAGAGGCCCACCAGGTCGAAGATGCCGGTCACCAGCCAATAAAGGCCCAGCAGGCTGATCAGCAAGAACCAGGTGTCTACCTTGGTCTTGGCCGGCGACCACAGCAGCACCGCGCCGATGATCACAGCGAAGATGCCGATGATCAGCGAGAGCCACCAGGGGCGTTGTTTGGTTTCCAGTGATGTTGCGGACATGATAACGAACTCCTTGCGTGATGAATGGGCGTTGCTCGCCGCCGGCCGCCGCCGTCTGGCTCAACAGTTATGGGTGCTGGTCGGCGCAGACGCCTTCCAACGAGGCCACACTGGCGCTGTCGATCCAGTTGGTCGGAGCAGGCACGTCATTGAGCATGAAGAAGACGATGCTGCCGTAGTCAGCCGCTACGCCGACTTCGTACGCGCCGGCCGGCACTTGACCGCTGGGCGCGCCGCCCAGCGTATTCGAAGTGTAGGCAGGCGCAGGCGCTGTCAACACGGCCTCGCACTCGCCCGCGTCGTAGACCGTGGTCTCCGGTACCTGATTGAAGACGTCAGGGTTGGGCGTCGGTGTGACCGGGCCGGCCGGCGGGTAGCAGGCTGCCAGAATCGGCAGCATCAGGGCGAAAAGCCATATCAGACGTATGGGTTTCAACAGAATATCCAGTAGATTGTGAGTGGCCTCGCGCGTCCGCTGGGCGCATGGGATCGGGCGCCCAGCGGACCGAGGCGCGGTTTGGATCAATATTGACCTGTGTAGCCAGGCACGCGCCGGCGTGCGGCCGCGCCCGACCACCAGGCGATGTCAGCCAACAGACCGAGGCCCAACCAAAGCCAATCGAAGCCGGTGACGCCGCCGGGGAAGACCAGCACGTACATCATGGTGGTCCATGGCACGAAGATGAAGCCCAGCAGCGGCATCAGAAAGCCCTGGAAAGCTGCATTCCAGCGTACCGGCTGGAGGAGCCACCAAACCAGGATGCCCGCACGCGGGCCGAGAAAGACCAAGACGGTGAACAAACAGCACATGAGGAACCTCCTTGCAACAAAGTGTCAGGCGTCGGGTGTCAAGTGTCAGGTATCTGACGCTACTACACCGGCTCAGCCCAGCGATTGTAGGTTTCGATAGTGTAGCTGCGGTTGACGCGCGTCTGGACGAAGATGCCGAAGATCGCCACGACGATGGCCGTGATCAGCAGCAGCGGTGACTGGCTGAGCGCCACCCGGATGGGGTTCTCCAGCAGGGCGGCATGCGGCGCAAAGAGGATCACGAAGGCGCCGAAGATCACCCCCGCGCCCAGCAAACTGGTGGCGATGATGATGACCCACTTCTGCAGGTTGAAGATGATGGTCGCAGCAGCCAGGGCGATGCCGGCCACGACGCCGATGACCCAAACCAGAAAGCCCATGTCCAGGCCGATAGCCAGCAGCAAGCCCGCGGCCAGGGTGTAGCCCAGTGCGCCGGCGATCAGTGCGACTGCCACCAGGTAGAAGAAATAGGAGAGCACGGCAAAAACCGCGCCGACGACAAAGCCCACCACCCAACTGGTCACCTCAGCCAGAAAGCCTGTGCCGAAAAGCATCTGCATCGATTGGGCGCCGAAAACCAGGCCGAAGAAGAAGCCCCAGATGGGCAGGAGGATCAGGAAGAAACGATAGCCGCCGAAACAAAGGACAAGCCCGAAGATGAAGGCGATCAGGCTGGCGCAGGCCATGGCGAAGAAGGAATCTGGGTTCATGATGGTCACTCCTTTCAGGAAATTGTTGAGCGAAGTTGAAAGAAGCCCTTCGGCCGCCGCAGGTTGCGAAAGATCGAAGGGCTTTGTGGATCGGCTAAAGGCCGAGCAGCTTGGCCTTTTGGGCGTTGAACTCTTCTTCGGTCAACAGCCCCTGCGCCTTAAGCGCACCCAGGCGCTCGAGCTGGGTGATCACGTCTTCCTGCGTGGCCGGCGCCTGGGCAGGCATGACCTCTGGCTGGGGCGGCGGCGCAGCGTAGACCACCTGTTGCTGGGGCGCGGGCGCGGTCGCGACCGCGGCGTTCTGATAGGCCGCCATGTTCTTCTCAGCCTGGCGGCGGTTGACGGCGTTGCGGGTGGCGGTGGCCGTGCCGACGACAGCGGCAGTGCGGGCCATTCCTCTGACTAGTCCTGGCATGGTAGCCTCCTGTTAAGCGTTAGTTGAGAGCGAAGCGTAAGCCTCGTCGACGACGACGGCCGGCACGCGGAACTGGAAGGCCAGCTCCACGCCCGAACTGTAGACAGCGTTGACCAGATCGATTGCCCAGCGGTGCTCGATGGCCAGGGCAACCACGGCCGAGCCAGGCACCATGCCCTCGAACAGCACGCCGGCGTCGTCGGAGTCGAACAGGCCGCGCGTCCCGGTCTCGACGAAGGCGAGCGCCAGCTTTTGATCGTCAGGCAGATCTTCGATGTCGACCCGCCAGCAATCGCCGGCGTCATCCCTGACCAACAGCATGGCGTCCAACACACGGATGACGCCGGTCTCGGCCGCGCGCTCCAACTCGGCGAGGATGCTGCCGTCGAAGGCCGGCGCGCCAGCTGCCAGAACAATCACATCCACAGGTCCAAACTTGAGCATAGTAGCATCTCTCCTAACGGGATGAGTGAGCCATCTCATCGATGGCAACGGCGACCATCAAGATCACAGCGTCGTCCTGGCCCGGCTCGATCTCGATGCCGTAGCTATCGCGCACGCGGAACCACTTCTTGGACACCTCGGCCACCTTGTCGCGGCCCTCGCCGATGGTGTATTCGTGGTCCAGGATATTGCCCTGCACGTCCAGGTCGGGGCCGTTCTTGATCTTGACGACCCAGCGCTCGCGGACAGGGGTGATCAGGGCCTTCTTGACCATGCCGACCTGATGGCCATTGGCGTCCTCGATCTCCATGCTGTCCTTGACGCGCAGCATGCGCTCCTGGATCTTGGCCACCTCGTGGCCGTTGCGGTCTTCCAGCACCAGTGTGCTGCGCACGCGCAGCGCCTTGCCGTCGACCTTGTAGACCCGCTCGCCGCGGTCGTTCTCGATCCAAAAGTCATCGCCGATGGCAAACATCTTTTGGCGCATCTGGTAATGGGTGCGGCCGCCGCCGGACCCTGCGCCCAGCCCACCGTCACGGCGTTCCTCACGCCGCTCCTGCCGGTCATCTCTGCGTAGCATAGTAGCAATTGCCTTTCTCAATCAACAGGTTTCAGATTTTGGCAGCGCCTTTGCAAAGCCCGAAAGAACTGTTCCGGGGCCTCTTTCATCTGCCTGATAAGCCGTTGGGCTGCCGTTCAGCAGCGCCAGCGGGTCGCCAATGTCTGTTCGTCACGCCTCCGCGGGCGCTTCGGCGGGAACCGGGACAGACTCCGCTGCCGGCGCTTCGGCGGCAGCTTCCGCCGGGGCTTCCTCGTGGCCTGAGAACGCCTCGCGCAGCTTGGCCTCGTCCTCCGCGCTCAGGTTGGTGCGCAGCAGGGTGGCCTTGTGCTGGGAGAGAGCTTCCAGGACTTTGTCCTCAGTCATGCTCTCGACCATCAGGAAGAGGGCCGAGTTGTTCGGTTCGATGGTGGCGCCGACTTCTTTGATGAAGTTGTCGTCGATGCCCACATCGCTGAGCTTGCCCGCGACCGCGCCGGTGATGGCGCCGATAGCCAGGCCCAACCAGGGCATGAAGAACAACAGACCGATCAGCATGCCCCAGAATGCGCCTCCCAGCGCGCCCGCGCCGACCAGATTGTTGAGCTGCTTGACCTTCGCCTTGCCGTCGGGCCTGCGCACGACGACGGCGGCGTCCGCCAGGCGGATCAACTGCTGCTTCTGCAGGCTCTGGATGGTGGCGACCATCGCATTGGCGCCATCGGGGGTATCGAACGCAAAGACCAATAGTTCGCTCATTTTAATACTCCTTTGGTGAGTTAATGTGTTATACGTTTAGAAGTTCTGTTTGTGGCACAGACTGCAAGTCAACGGCCAGGCAATCAACCGATAGCAGCGGCAGAC
>JAKQCW010000138.1 GCA_029558955.1 Chloroflexota bacterium | reverse complement strand
CCAAGGAGGCTTCATGCGCGTGTTCCTGTGCGAGAAGCCGTCCCAGGGCAAGGACATCGCCCGTGTGCTGGGTGCCGGTCAACGCGGCAACGGCTGCTACAGCGGCGCGGGTGTCGTTGTGACCTGGTGCATCGGTCATCTGGTGGAGGCGGTTCCGCCCGAAGGCTACGGCGAGCAATACAAGCGCTGGGCCATCGAGCAACTGCCCATTCTTCCTGAGCGTTGGCGTGTCGAGCCCAAGGCGGCGACCGCAGCGCAATTCAAAGTCGTGCAGCAGCTCGTCGCCAAGGCGGGCGAGCTGGTGATTGCGACCGACGCCGACCGCGAGGGCGAGATGATCGCCCGCGAGATCATCGAGCTATGCGGCTACCGCGGGCCGATTCAGCGCCTGTGGCTGTCGGCGCTCAACGATGCGTCGATCCGCAAGGCGCTGGGTGCGCTCAAGCCGTCCGCCGAGACGCTGCCGCTGTACTACTCGGCCCTGGCCCGCTCGCGTGCCGACTGGCTGATCGGCATGAACCTGAGCCGGCTGTTTACGCTTCTAGGTCGGCAGGCCGGCTACACCGGCGTGCTGTCGGTGGGGCGCGTGCAGACGCCGACGCTGAAGTTGGTCGTGGATCGTGATCGCGAGATCGCGCGATTCGTCTCCATGCCGTATTGGGCCGTGGATGTGCTGCTATCCCATGCCGGCCAATCCTTCACCGCGAGCTGGATACCGCCCGAAGGCAGCACGGATGCAGCGGGTCGCTGCCTTCAGCAGCCGGTGGCCCAGCAGGCTGCGGATCGCATTCGCGCGGCACGCGATGCGCAGGTCGTGTCGGTGGACACCGAGCGCGTGCGCGAGGCACCGCCGCTGCCGTTCGACCTGGGCACCCTGCAGGAAGTGTGTTCGCGTCAGATCGGCCTCGAGGTGCAGGAGACACTCGACATCGCGCAGGCGCTGTATGAGACGCACAAGGCGACGACCTATCCGCGCAGCGACTCGGGATACCTGCCCGAAAGCATGCTCGCGGAAGTGCCGGCGGTGCTCGATGCACTGCTCGCCACCGATCCCAGCCTGCGGCCCTTGATCGGCCAGCTCGACTGCAACCAGCGTTCGCGCGCCTGGAACGACGGCAAGGTGACGGCTCACCACGGCATCATCCCGACGCTGGAACCCGCCAACCTGTCGGCCATGAGCGAGAAGGAGTTGGCCGTCTACCGGCTGATCCGCGCCCATTACCTCGCGCAGTTCCTCCCGCACCATGAGTTTGATCGCACGGCGGCGCAGCTCGCTTGCGGCGGGCAGTCGCTCGTGGCGGTGGGCAAGCAGATCGTCGTGATCGGCTGGCGCCAGGTACTGGCGACACCGGAGCCGGACGCTGCCGATGGCGAGGAAGCGCAGCGCAGCCAGGTGCTGCCGCCGCTGGCGAGCGGATCGCGCTGCGGGGTCGAGCATGTCGAGCTGAAGGCGTTGAAAACGCTGCCGCCGAAGCCCTACACCCAGGGCGAACTGGTCAAGGCAATGAAGGGCGTGGCCAAGCTGGTGGACGACCCGCGTCTGAAGCAGAAGCTGAAGGAGACGACGGGCATCGGCACCGA
>JAKQCW010000103.1 GCA_029558955.1 Chloroflexota bacterium | reverse complement strand
GATGCCCTGGCCGAGGCGATGGAAGCCGTGCCCGACGAGTACCAATCGGGCTTCGAGTCCCGCCGTGAGGATCTGGACGCCGCACAAACCGTGGCTCCGGGTTCGATCACCCCATTGATGTAGCTTGGGCGCCTTCAAAGTGAAGCCTTGAATTCCTCGGTTTGTGTTCCACTGCTTGGCAGAAACACAGGCAGTGGATATAATACGTCTACTTCGTATTCTTTCCCCCCTCACATCTCGCTCTCAAGGAGGCGACAATGGACATTACGACTTGGCTCACCACCTACTGGCAGCCCCTGCTCATCGGCGGCGTCATCGGCTTGATTCTCGGTTGGCTCTTCTTCTATCTGCCAATGCGGGGACGAGTCCAGGGCCACGAGGCCGCGGCCGCGGACGCCAGCAACAGGCTGGCCAACAGCGAAAAGGCCGCCAAGGAAGCTCGCCAGCGGGCTGACGACGCTCAAACCGAGCTTCAGGCCCAGCAGGTGCGCTACAACACCGCCCAGGGCCAGATCGCAGCGCTGCAAGCTGACCTGGACGCCACCAGAAGCCAGAAGGACGCCCTGGACGCCAGCTTCCTGGAGCGCTCCGGCGAACTGGACCAGCAATTGAGCCTGACCGATCAACTGCGCAGCGACTACGCCAGCCTCTTTGCTCAGTTTGAGCAGGCGCAGCAGGAGCGGGACGCCTACCGGGCCACGCTGGAAACCACCACTCAGGAACTGAGCGCCACCCGCAACGACCTGGCCAGCTCGGCTGATGCGCTGGCCAACAAGGAAGTCGCGCTCAATGAGGCCTACCTGCGGGCTGTCAAGCTCCAGCGCGAGCTGATGGAGCATCAGAGCCTGCTGGCCGCGACCCAGACGGATCTCGCCGATCTGCGCCGCGATGTGGCCTCGCTCAGCTCCCTGAACAGCGACCTCGAAGGCAAGCTGCAAAACGCACGCGGTGAAGTGGCGGGCGAGCTGGCCCTGTTGACCTCGACCATGCTGCGCATGAAGGAGGAATCGCTCAACCAGGCCAATCACCGGATCGCCGCGCTGACGGCTGAGTTGGAGGCAATGAGAGCGGGCAAGGTGTCGACGCGCTGACCACCTGCCAATCCCGGCCAACGCCCGACGCCGCAGGCGCCGGACAGCGGCCACACGTCCAGCGTAGGAGGACATTCATGCAAACCTTGCCCCAACCTGGAAGCTCCGACAGCGAAGCGCGTGCGGTCAGCGAGATTCTGGCCAAGGCGGATCCGGCCGATCTGCCGGCCATGCGCGCCAGTCTCAGCTTCCTGACCTCTGCCGGCGCCGAGTTGGCCACGGTGCTGGCCCGGCGCAACCAGGAATACGACGAGCTTGCGGCCATCATCGCCACCCTGCCGCCCGAATGGATCGAGGCGGCCAGGACGGGCGGCTCCCTGCCCGACTTCGGCTCGCTGCGCGCCGAGCTGGAGCTGGCCAAAAACGAACGCATCGATCTGAACGGTCAACTGGTCGAGCGCGACCGCCAGATCAGCGCGCTGCAAGAGCAGCTCCTGGCAGGCCAGGCCGCCGCGCCGGCGCCGGCGGAAGAAGCGCCGAGCGACGCGGCCGCAGCCGAGGCCGCCGCTCAGATCGAGGCGCAGTTGGATGCGCTGCGCGGCGAGCTGGACAAGGCCGCCCTGGCCCGCGCCCAGGCTGAGGAGAGCCTGCGGGCCAGCGACGCCGAGTTCACCGACATGGAGAATCGCCTGGTCGATCTGCGCGATGAGCTGGCGGCGGCGCTGCCCGAGGAAATCCAGACGACATTGCCGGCCGTCTCCGCCGATGAGCCGGCGCAAGACGTGCATCAACGGCGCGGCATGCGCCTGGCCGCGTTGGCCGCGGCGGTCTCAGCCCTGATCGAGCGCCGTCGTCAGGATGAAGAGGCGCTGCTGGCGGCCAACGCCCGCGTCGCCTCCGTCCAGGAGGAGTTCGAGATCGCCAGCGCCGACCGCATGGCCCTGGAGGCCGACCTGCAAGAGAAGGTGCAGACGCTGGAGGACCAGCAGATGCAGGTCGAGCGGCTTCAGTCGCATCAGGAAAGTCTCGCCCTTCAAATCGAGCAGCTCACCGAGCAGGCGACCCAGCTACAGGCCGAGGTGGACAACACCCTGGCCGCCAAGGCGCAGGTCGAGGAACAGCTACAGCTGCGCGAGGGCGAGCTGGCCGAGCTCAATCAGCAGATCGACAGCGTGGCCCAGCAGTTGACCGCCGTTCTCCCCGAAGAGGTGGTCGCCCAGTTGGCCCCCGCCGAAGCGCCCGAGGCTGCGGTCGAAGGGGAAGCGCCAGCCGAAGAGGAGGCAGCGACCCGATCGGCGGCTCCCCGCATGCTCGGCCTGAGCGCGCTGGCCGCAGGCGTGGCCGCGGCTGTGGATATGAGCCAGGAGAAGGTCGGTCAGGCGGAACAGGCCAACGAACAACTGGCCGCGGCGGTCGGCGAAAAATCGGGCCTGGAAAGCGCCTTGAGCGACAAGGACCTGGCCATTGCCGACCTGCAAAGCCAGATCGAGGCGCTGAACGCCCAGGCCGCCGACGTGCAGGCGCAGCTCGATGCGGCGCTGGCCGCCAAGGGCGACCTGGAGCTGCAGTTGAGCCAGAGCGCCGGCATGGTCAGCGATCTGGAAGGCCAGATCCAGGACGCCGCCAGCCGCTTGCAGGCCATCGTTCCGGCCGAAGACTTGCCCCAGCCCGAAGCCGTCGTGGTGGAAGGCGTCGAGGGCGAGGTGGTGGAAGGCGCCGAAGGGGAAACGGCGGTTGTCGATGCCGGGAGCGAAGCCAGCGGCGCCGCGCAGGCTGTGGGCCTGGCCGCCCTGGTGTCAGGCGTGATCACGCTGGTGGGGCGCAACGCCGACAGCCGGAACGAGCTGGATGGCCAGATTCAGGCGTTGCAGGCTCAAATTGAAGGGCTGGGCCAGGAGAAGAGCGGCCTGGAGGCCCTGCTGGAGCAGAAAGAGCAAGATCTGGCCGGCTACAACGACTACTCGCTGAACCTGCAAGGGCAGGTCAATGAGCTGTCTGCCCAGGCTACCGGCGCCGAGTCCGCCTTGGCGCTGAAGGAGCAGGAACTGGCTGAAGCGCAGGCTCAAATCGAAGGACTGACCGCGCAGATCGATGGGTTGAACGCCCAGGTGGCGGACCTGGAGGGTCAGTTGGCCGCGGCCAACAGCGCCAAAGCCGAGCTGGAGGCGGCGCTGCAAGCGGGCCAGACCGAGTTGGACAACGCCCGGGCCGAGTTGGCGCAGATCGACGAAGAGTCGCAGCGAGCTTTGGGCGAGAAGGCTGTCCGTCTGGGCGCAGTGGGCGCCGGCGCAACCGCCATAGCCGCCATCAAGGACAAGGAAGAGGAGCTGGCGGCCGCCAATGAACAGCTACAGACGCTGCAAGCCCAGGTCGACGACCTCTCCAGCGAGCGCGCTGCGCTGGCCCAGAGCCAGGAGAGCTTGCAGGCTGACCTGCAAAGCCGCGAGGCCGAGGTAGCCGACCTGCAGGCCCAACTGGCGGCGCTGCAAGAGCAGGCTGCCAAGGTCGTCGAGGAGCAGGCTGCGCTGCAAGAGCAGTTGAGCGAGGTCGCCGAAGATCGGAACGAGGTGGAGGCGCTGCGCAGCGCGGCATTGAGCTTCAGCAACGCGGCCGCGCTCTCCGATGCGCTCGCTCACCTGCCGGCGATCAAGAAACACGCGGTGACCGCGGCCATCGTGGCCGGTGTGCAGCCGGTGCTCTCGCCGCGCATCCAGGCGCTGACCGATGTCAAGGGCGTCGGTTCGGCCTACCAGCAACGCCTTTACCGGGCCGGCATCGGCACCTACTGGGAGCTGGCCAGCGTGCCCGACGCCGACCTGGAGAGCACGCTGGAGATCCCGGAGCTGCAGCGGGCGCGCATCGACTTCGATGAGACGCGCGCTGACGCCTACGAATGGGCCAGCCTGACCGATACCGTTGGCCTGTTGTGGAACGGTGATCACGTGGACGACTTCGAGGCGCTGCCCGGCATCGGCAAGACCTTCGAGAAACGGCTCTACGAGGCTGGCATCACCACCTACGAGCAACTGGCTGAGTGCGGCGTGGAACGCCTGGCGGAGATCGTCAAGGCGCCGCCCATGCGTGAGGTGAACTACGACGAATGGCTGACGGCGGTCAGGGAGATTCTGGCTGAGCGCGCCGCGGGCGAGCAGGCCGCAACCGAGTAATCCGCCTGAGCGGATGCCAATCAACGCCGTGACCTTGCCCATCCGCTGTCGGATGGGCAAGGTTTTTTGTTGCTCAGGCGCCGGGCACTCTCACCCGGTTTTCTGCTTGACGTGACCAGACAAGCGCCGCCGCTCAAGCAGAATCGAGCGATCGGCGCCTGCCTGAAGCCAGGTACCGGAAGGGAGATCACTGCACCCTGGCGTCCGTTTCCGATACAATGATCATCGTGGTACAATAGCATCCCATAATCCGCATCAACTTCAAAAAGGAGAATAACCACCATGGCTTTTACCTTACCCGCCCTGTCCTATGCCTTCGACGCGCTGGAGCCGCACATCGACGCCCGCACCATGCAGATCCATCATGACAAGCACCATGCGGCCTACGTCAACAACGCCAACGCGGCGCTGGCCAACTACCCCGATCTGCAAAGCAAAAGCGTTTGGGAGTTGCTGGCTGATCTGGAGAGCGTGCCGGCCGATATCCGCATGGCCGTGCGCAACAACGGCGGCGGCCACGCCAACCACAGCATGTTCTGGGCCGCCATGAGCCCCACTGCCAGCGGCGCGCCCACCGGCATGTTGGCCGAGGAGATCGTGGCGACCTTCGGCTCCTTCGACGCCTTCAAGGAGCAGTTCAACAAGGCCGGCATGACCCGCTTCGGCTCCGGCTGGGCCTGGCTGGTCATGAACTCCGCGGGCGCGCTCAGCGTGGTGAGCACCCCCAACCAGGACAACCCCATCTCCGATGGCCTGGTGCCGCTGCTGGGCGTCGACGTCTGGGAGCACGCCTACTACCTGAAGTACCAGAACCTGCGCGGCGACTACCTCAACGCCTGGTGGAACGTGGTCAACTGGGACTTCGTGGAGGCAACCTATGCCTCGGCGCACTCCGCCGTGGCTGCGGCCAAGGCTGTCGCCTGGGCCAAGGGCAAGTGGACTGAGATCGGCGACCGGCTGTTTGGCAAGGGCTAAGCCCCAGCGTCTCGCCGCCTGAA
>JAKQCW010000229.1 GCA_029558955.1 Chloroflexota bacterium | reverse complement strand
TCCGGCTTCCGTTGGTCGAGTAGCCGGCTGCCGGCGTATCGAGACCCTCCGGAGGGTTTCGATACGCTGGAATCGTCTGCCCTCATGCGAGTCGTGCGCCCTCAACCCGCTACTCAACCCGCGGGAGCGCACGCTCCGTTGGTCGAGTAGCCGGCTGCGGCGTATCGAGACCCTCCGGAGGGTTTCGATACGCTGGAAACGTCTGTCCTCATGCGAGTCGTGCGCCCTCAACCCGCGGGAGCGCAGGCGCGGAGATCGGCCAGAGCGGCTATTTTTGGGATAAACACCATGACGCAACAACTTCTGATCCAAAACGGCGCCTTGATCACCCCGGCCGGCGAGCTGCGCGGCGATCTGCGCATCGTTGGCGAGCGCATCCACAGCATCGGCCTGCGATTCGAGCCAGAGCCGGGGGAGGAGGTGCTGGATGCCACCGGCTGCGTGGTGCTGCCCGGCCTGGTAGACCCCCATACCCACATCCAACTGGACACCGGCCTCTACAAAACCCCGGACGACTGGGCGGTGGGCACCCGCACCGCGGCCTGCGGCGGCGTCACCACGGTCATCGACTTCGCCACCCAGTTCCCCGGCCAGGATGTGCGCCAGGCGGTGGCCAACCGGCTGGCCGAGGCCCATGACCTGGCCGCGATCGACTATGGTCTCCACGTCATGCTGACTGAGTTGCCGGAGGGGGACGATGAGCTCGATGACTGGATGGCCGATCTGGTCGAGCTGGGCACGCCGTCGGCCAAGGTCTATACCACCTACCGGCCCAACTACTACCAGGACGATGACAGCCTGCTGCGTGTGCTGCGGGCGGCCGGCCGGCGCGGCGTGGTGGTGATGGTGCATGCAGAGAATGACGCCCTGGTCAGCGCGGCCACCGCGCGCCTGGTCGCGGCCGGCAAGACCAGCCTGGCCTACCACGGCGCGGCGCGGCCGGCGCTGGCCGAGGTGGAGGCGGTGCAGCGCATGTTGTTGTTGGCCCGGGAGGCCAACTGCCCGCTCTACGTGGTGCACAACTCGACGGCGCGTTCGGCTGAGCTGATCCACGCCGCGCGGCAGGCGGGTCAGGTGGCGTGGAGCGAGACCTGTCCTCAGTATCTGACGCTGGACGAGCGGGTCTATGCCGGCAAGCACCCGGAGTGGGGCATCATGCAGCCGCCGCTGCGCCATCCAGCCGAGCCGCAGCGCCTCTGGGATCTGGTGATCTCCGGCGCGGTCAACAGCATCGGCACCGATCACTGCGACTACACCCTCCTGCAAAAACATGGCCTGGAGCCGCTCAACAACCAGGCTGTCCAGGAGGTGCTGGCCAGGTTGCCCGAGGAGGAACGGGAGATGGTGGTGCTGCGGGCCGGCCTGCGCGATGGCTGGCAGCGCGAGTGGAGCGAGGTGGCGCACGCCATGGGCACCTCGCGCGACGCCATCCGCCGGTTGGAAAACGACGCGGTGCGCCGTCTGCAGGAGGCCAACGGCGCGCTGGCCACCCTGCAGGCCGCCACAGCCGCCGATGGCCAGCCTCGCCTGCCCTTCACCCAGACCCCCGGCGGCATCCCAGGGCTGGAAACCATGCTGCCGCTGCTGGCTACTGACGGGGTGGCCGCGGGCCGCATCACCTGGTCACGGCTGGCCGAGCTGACCGCAGCCAACCCTGCCAGGGTGTTCGGTCTTTACCCGCGCAAGGGCGCGCTGTTGCCCGGCAGCGACGCGGACGTGGTGGTCTTCGACCCGGCGACGGAGACAACCATCAGGGCCGGCGAGCTGCACAACATCGCCGGCTATACCCCCTACGAAGGACGCCGGGTGCGCGGTCGGGTGCGTTTCACCCTCAGCCGCGGCCAGGTGGTGTGCAAGGGGGGTGAGTTCACGGGGCACCGCGGCTGGGGGCATTTGGTGGCGGGGAGGAGAGAACCGCGGATGGGCGGATGACGCGGGTCAGAGGGCGCGGGGGGAGGGCCGCGGAGGGGGAGCCGCGGATGAGCCGAGGGGCGGTGGGGTGGGTGGTGTGGATCGGAAGTGCAGATAACGGCTGTGCCAGCTATTGGTTAGGTTGGCTCAATCTTCTTCTTGTTCCCAACGTGTTACGCTCTCCTTGGGGCGATCTCCGGCAATCGACCGTGCCAGATTGCCCAATCCCGGCAGTCCAGCTATAATTTGCAGCGTTGAGAGCATCGTTCTACCGAGCTCAGAGCGTCACCTATTTCGTCTCACGCCAGCGTGAGATCCTGAATCTGTCAAGCGGAAACTTGAGATGGCCAAGCGAGAAATCAAGCTGATCGGCGACGATGTGCTGCGCAAGGAAGCGCGCAAAGTCAAGAAGTTCGACAAAGCACTGCACAAACTGTTGGATGACATGGTGGAGACCATGCGCGAGGCGCCGGGCATCGGTCTGGCAGCCCCCCAGATCGGCATCCTGGAGCGGGTGATTGTGGTGGAGCTGCAAGAGGACGACGAAGACCCGCAAAGCGGCCAACTGTTTGAGTTCATCAACCCGGAGATCGTCTTCGAGAGCGACATGCAGGTGGAAGGCGAGGAGGGCTGCCTGTCGATTCCCAACATCGTCGGCGATGTCTGGCGCGCCGAGCGCATCGTGGTCAAAGGCCAGGACCGCCACGGCAAGCCGCAGAAAGTGGAGGCCAACGACTGGCTGGCGCGCGCCTTCCAGCACGAGATCGACCACATCAACGGCGTGTTGTTCATCGACCGGGTCGAGGGGCCGGAACACCTGCGCCGGCTGGTCAAGGTGCGCGACGAGAAGGGGGAGGAGGTTTACAAGGCGATCCCCATGACGCAACTGGCGTCGAGCTGAGGGCGCGCCCGATCGGGAATGGCACGCTGGTTTGGCTGGCTCATCGCGTCGTCGCGCAGGACAGACGGGCTCGGTCGGAGACCGGCCCGAGCGGTTGCAGTTTCCACGACGGCGGGCCTCGGTCGGAGACCGGCCCGAGCGGTTGCAGTTTCCACGACGGCGGGCCTCGGTCGGAGACCGGCCCGAGCGGTTGCAGTTTCCATGACAGACGACCTCGGTCGGAGACCGGCCCGAGCGGTTGTTAGGCAGCGATTCCAAATATGGGCGGAGTCGAGGCTTCAGCCGGGTCTGGACGATGCGAGTTGAGCGTGCCAACCCGCCTGAAGCCTCGCCTCCAGGTTGGCTGTCGTCATATTTGGAATTGCTGGTTGTCCGGACAGACGCTTGGCGATTCCTGTGACTTGCGTTACAATTCTCAAACACATGAACTGCGCTGCCTTTTCCCGGTCACGAAACACACCTATGAGATCTCCTATCCATCCGCTGGCGCGGGTCGCGTTGGCCTTGCTGCTGCTGTTGACGACAGGCGCCGCCTGCACGCGGTCCGCCGGTCAGACGGCCAGCGGCGGCGAGCAGGCGATTCAAAACAAGGGCTCAGACACCATGGTCAACCTGGCGCTGGCCTGGGCCGAAGCCTATCGCCAGCAGAGCCCCGATGTGGCCATCGCGGTCACCGGCGGCGGCTCCGGCACAGGCATCGCCGCGCTGATCAACGGCACGGTGGATATCGCCAACGCCTCGCGCGAGATGAAAGAGAGCGAAATCGAAGAGGCGCGCGCCAAAGGGGTCGAGCCGATCGAGCATGTGGTGGCCATCGACGCGCTGGCCGTCATCGTCAACCCGGCCAACCCGGTCAGCCAGTTGACCATCGACCAGTTGGCCGACATCTTCACCGGCCGGATCACCAACTGGCAGGAGCTGGGCGGGGATGACGCCGGCATCATTCTGGTCTCGCGCGAGACCAACTCCGGCACCCACGTCTATTTCCTCGAAGAGGTCGTGCGCAAAGGGGATGCAGAAAACACCGACATCTTCGCCCCGCAGACCATGCTGATGCCCTCTTCGGTGGGCATCACCAGCGAGATCCAGCGCAACCCCTACGCCATCGGCTACGACGGCCTGGGCTACGTGACGAAACACGAGAAGCTGATCGCGGTGGCCAGGGATGCGGCTTCTCCCTTCGTGCTCCCCACAGTGGAGAGCGGCGCCGATGGCACCTATCCCATCGCGCGCGACCTGTATATGATCACAGCCGGCGAGCCCAGCGGCGCCATCGCCGACTTCATCGCGTGGATCGTCGGCCCCGCCGGCCAGCAGATCGTTGCCGATCTGGGCTTTGTGCCGTTGTCGCAGGAGTGATCCCCCCATGACCACTGCCCCACCCCACCCGTCCGGCGCCCCTCCCCGCCGCCGCGGCGAGACCGCCATCGAGCTGCTGATCTGGCTGGCGGGGATTTCCGCCATCGCCATTGTCGCGCTGATCTTCTTCTTCCTGCTGCGGGAAGGGATCAACACCTTTCTGGACATTCCTCTGCGCCAGCTTTTCGGCGTCCGTTGGTACCCCATCGAGGAGCAGTTTGGCCTGATGCCGCTGCTGGTGGGCACCTTTCTGGTGACCATCGGCGCGGTGATCATCGCCGTGCCCTTGGGCGTGGTGGCTGCCATCTATCTGGGCGAGATCGCGCCCCTCTGGCTGCGGGAGATTCTGAAGCCGTTGATCGAGATCCTGGCCGGTATTCCCTCCATCGTGCTGGGCTTTCTGGGCTGGGTGGCGCTGGCGCCGATCATTCAAAACGCGGGCGCGCCGACCGGCCTGACCGCCTTCACCGGCTCGCTGCTGCTGGCCTACATGTCGTTGCCCACCATCATCAGCATCTCCGAAGACGCGCTCTACGCCGTGCCCAAGGAGTATCGCGACGGCTCGCTGGCCATTGGCGCCACCCAGTGGCAGACCATCTGGCGGGTGGTGTTGCCCGCGGCCCGCTCCGGCCTGGTCATTGCCGTCATGCTGGGCATCGGCCGGGTGATCGGCGAAACCATGGCCGTGCTGATGGTCACCGGCAACGCCGCCAACATCCCCAACTTCGGCCTGTCCATGTTCTTCAGCCCGGTGCGCACCATGACCGCCACCATCGCGGCTGAGATGGGCGAGGTGGCGCGGGGCAGTTTGCACTACAGCGTGCTCTTCGGCATCGGCCTGATCCTCTTCCTGATCACATTCACCGTCAACTGGCTGGCCACCCGGCTGGTGGGCGTCGAAGGCGCGCGGCGCCAGCAGGGAGGCCGCCTGTGAGCCGTCAACAAAGCCAACGCCTGGCCGTGGCGCTGATCACCACCGTCGCGGTGCTGGTCTTCGTCCCGGTCATCGCCATCATCGGCTATCTGATCATCAGCGGCATCGGCGCGCTGAACTGGGAGTTCCTGACCGCCATGCCGCGCAACGGCATGAAAGAAGGGGGCATCATGCCGGCCATCGTCGGCACGCTGATCCTGACCATGGGCACGGCGCTGGTGTCGATGCCGGTCTCGCTGCTGGCCGCCATCTACCTGGCCGAGTACGCCAAGGACAACCGCCTGACCCGCACCATCCGCATGGCCATCGTCAACCTGGCCGGCATCCCCTCGATTGTCTACGGCCTCTTCGGCCTGGGCGCCTTCGTGTTGGCCGCCGGCTTTGGCACATCGATCATCGCCGGCTCGCTGACGCTGGGCATCATGACCATGCCGGTGGTGATCAGCACGGCCGAGGAGGCGATCAATGCGGTGCCGCAGCAGTTCCGCACCGTCAGCCTCAGCCTGGGCGCCAGCAAATGGCAGACGATCCGCCACCAGGTGCTGCCGCACGCGTTGCCCGGCATCCTGACCGGCATGATTCTGGGGCTCAGCCGCGCGGCCGGCGAGACCGCGCCGATTCTTTTCACGGTGGCGGCCTTCTACGTGCCCACCCTGCCCAGCTCGATCTTCGATCAGACCATGGCGCTGCCCTATCACCTCTACGTGATCTCGACCCAGGTGCCGGGCATGCCGCTCACCATCCAGTATGGCACGGCGCTGGTGCTGCTGCTGATCACCCTGACCCTCACCCTGCTGGCAACCGGCGTGCGCACCTCCATGCGGCGGCGGCGCGATTGGTGAGTTCTGGGCGGCCATGAGTATGGAACCCATGCAACCCAAGCTATCGATTCAAAGCGTCTACTACACCTACGCCGACGAAACCGAGGCGCTGCGCAACGTTTCCTTCGACGTGTTGCCCAACGAGGTGTTCGTCCTCTTTGGCCCGGCGCGCAGCGGCAAGACCAGCCTGTTGCGGCTGCTGAACCGGCTGTCGGACCTGACCGATGGCGCCTCGCTGCGCGGCGTCATCACCTTCAACGGCGCCAGCATCTACGACCGCTCGGTCGATGTGTTCGACCTGCGGCGGCGGATCAGCATGGTTTTCGCGGTCCCCACGCCGCTGCCCGGCTCGATTCGCTTCAATTTGATCTATGGCCTGCAGATGGCTGGGGTGCGCGACAAGCGGGTGCTGGCCGAACGGGTGGAGCAGTCGCTGCAACAGGCGGCCCTCTGGAACGAGGTCAAGGACCGCCTGGACAGCTCCGCCATGGCCCTCTCCGGCGGCCAGAAACAGCGCCTTTGCCTGGCGCGCAGCCTGGCGCTGGAGCCAGAGGTGATCCTGCTGGACAATCCCACCTCCGGCCTGGACCCGCTGTCCACCACCATGGTGGAAGAGATGCTGCACGAACTGAGCGAGCGCTACACCATCATCATGGTGCCGCACAGCGTGCAGCAGGCCGCGCGCGTGGCCGATCGCGCCGGCTTCATGTTGGACGGCGAGCTGATCGAGGTGGGCAGGACCGATCAGCTATTCCTGCACCCGCGGGATCAGCGCACCGAGGACTACATCACCGGTCGGTTTGGATAACGATGA
>JAKQCW010000063.1 GCA_029558955.1 Chloroflexota bacterium | reverse complement strand
CACCGCGCCAATGAAAAAGCAAAGGGTCGGCGGCCCGGCGGCGCATTGCTGCGCTGCACGAAGGAATGTTCACAAAATGACAGCTTGACATTTGTTGTCTGAGTGCCTATAATCTGGCGGTGTGACATTCCTGGTGATGTCAATTGGAAATCCCCGTGGCGCTGTATCAGTCTTGTCATCGTTGGAGAGTCGGCGACGGCCTGCGCTCCACTGGTGGCCTTCTGTATCTGCGTAAAGGCAAAGGCGCTTGTGCAACCGGACAACGACTGGTTCATCCATCTCCAAATTCCCTGCCCGCTTTCTTGGATGCACCGTTAGTGAGGGCCGGAACGGCCCTGTTTTGGCGCGCCCGCTGTTCTTGATGCACACAGATGGTTCAGATCGACAGATCCACGGCTTTGTCATTTGCCAGTCAGGCCTTACACCTGATGGCAATCAACTATCGGTAGGTTCTGGCCCTTGAGGGCCAGTATCTTCATAATACGTTACGGTTCCACTCAGGAGGAGAACCATGTATCGACGAACAATACCTTCGCCAAATTAGGCTGATGTGAGCAACTGTGTAAGCTCTGGTTTGTGGAGCCGGAGGTACACAGTTGCTCATGGTCGAGATTATCGCACTTCTCAGTTGTTTAAGCCAATGCCTGGAACCAACTACGCTGCGGCAGCTTGGTCGAATCGTACCGGCAGTCCTCGCCATGACAGGACGAGTGACCATGCTGGGCATCTCGCGATGGAGCGAGCAAGGAGGTAGTTACCGCACAGTTCAGCGCTTCTTCAGTGCCACCATACCGTGGGCCAAGGTGATGTGGCTCTTCTTTCGGCAGCATCTGCTGAACTCGCAGGACACTTACATTGCGGCTGGTGACGAGACGGTCGTCACCAAGGCTGGCAAAAAGACCTTTGGGCTGGATCGTTTCTTCTCGTCACTCTACGACAAGCCTGTGCCAGGTTTGAAGATCTTCGCCTTGTCGTTGATCAACGTGCGAGAACGTACGTCCTATCCAATGGTGACGGAGCAGGTCATTCGTAGCGCCGAAGATAAAGCAGCCACGCAAGCCAAGAAACAGGCCAAACAACAGCGCAAGCCAGCTCAACCGAAAGGCAAGCCTGGGCGGCCCAAAGGCAGCAAGAACAAGGATAAGACCCAGATCGAGTGGACCACGGAACTCCAGGTGCTCAATCGCTTGCTTGGTAAGCTCCTGCAACTGGTGTTGCAGACGCTATCGGTCACCTACGTAGTGTTGGATGGACAATTCGGTAACAACAATGCACTCCAGGTGGTGCGTCAGGCCGGATCGTTGCACCTGATTTCCAAACTGCGCCACGACTCAGCCCTTTTCTTTCCCTTCACCGGAGAATACAGTGGCCGAGGGCCGCGTCCTAAGTACGGCGACAGGATCAACTACCGGCATATGCCCGGTGACTACCTGGTGAAAACCACCAGCGAACGAGGCATTCGCACCGATATCTATCAAACCATTGCTCTCCATGAGTGCTTTGCCCAGCCGTTGAATGTGGTCGTCATCGTCAAGACCAACCTACAAACTCAGGCCCAAGCTCATGTCATCTTGTTCAGCAGCGATCTTGATTTGGCCTACGACCTACTCATCGATTACTACAGATTGCGCTTTCAGATCGAATTCAACTTCCGCGATGCTAAACAGTACTGGGGCCTCGAAGACTTCATGAACGTCCAAGAGACCCAGGTCACCAACGCCTTTAACCTGTCCTTCTTCATGGTCAATGTCTCACACCGTCTTCTGCGTGATCTCCGCTGCCACCAACCTGAAGCCGGTGTCCTGGACCTCAAAACCTTCTTCCGCAGTCGACGTTATGTGATAGAGGTCATAAAAACCCTTGACCGCGAGCCACAGGCAGTTTTAATTCAGGGCGCTTTCGACAAGGTCGCCCAACTCGGCGCTATTCATCCGTCAATCCCGGGTTCGCGAGGCCCGTAATTGGCGAAGGTATTGCAGCTATATTACTCTACGCGTTTGCTCTCCAGCAGGTGCCTCGGCTGACGAAAGAACTGGAAGGAGACCTGGAAAAGCTTGTTGGGATAGGTCGCTCCTGGGAGGATGTATACGCTGAGCTAGCATACCTTGAGCCCTTGAAAACCTCTCCTGGTGACTCGCCTGTCAACAATAACCTACCGTCAGATAAGCCGGCTCCTTCCACGCCAATGGAGTGGTTTGCTCTTGCAGAAAATCGTGATGAGGACGAAGAGCGGTGGGGGGAACTGGAAAAAGCTCATCCACAACAGGCAGAGAAGGCGAAAAATGCGGTCATCCGCGCAGAAAAAGAAAGGTGGGTCGAGGTCAACAAACGATACGGCTCTGGGGAGTTCCTGGTTCCGCTGGCACTCTTGACCGTCTTTCTTCTTGCAACCATCGCTTGGGCCTTCTGGCCGCGGGGTACCTATTTCTTTGGCGGCCATTTCAGCACCGACGCTGGCACACTGCACACCTACTTCGGGGACACGATCACAACGATGCCGGCAGCGCTGGTCGCCATGTTGACCGCCTATCTCTTTGTGGCCCATGGGCTGGTCCGCCGCTACCAGCGTTCAGACATCACACCTGGGGCGTATTGGGATGCCTTCAAGCGGCTGTTCGTTGTCTTCTTGATCGGGCTGGCGCTAACAGTGCTCTTCAAGGCTCAGCCGACGCCCGAGGGCATGACCTCCCAAGCCTGGACTTTTGGCGCCATCTTGATAGGTATCGTCGCTGGCGTTTTCCCGGTCCACACTTTGCAGCTATTGTCAAGAAATGCCCAGGCCTGGCTGGAGGAGCGGTTTGACAAGAAGCTCAAGGGTAAGGACTGTGAGCAGAGCGAGGATCTGGCGCAGCGCTTGCGGCCGCGGCACGACCTGACGCTGCTTGACGACATGGATGCGTGGGATATTGAACGTATTGAGCAGGAGGGCGTGATCGGCGTCCAGGGGATGGCCACTGTGAACATTGCCGACTTGGTGACGTGGACACCCTTCCCAACCACGCAAATCGTCGATTGGGTAGACCAAGCGATCCTGTGGATGGCTGCCGGCGCTGAACCTGGTCGATCTTATGTCTCAACCCTGCGTGCGATCGGTCTGCGAGGCGCCAGCGATCTGATAGATGCCACCATGGACCCGGCAGGCAAACTGCGCGTGGTCTTGGCGGCTCAGACCCTGCGCGGCGCCATTGTGGAAGATCCGATACCGTCAGCCCAGCTTGCCGGCTTGCGCGCCCAGCTCAAGGTGAAGGATGTGCGCCAGAAAGTAGACGAGGTCAAGGGCAAAAAGAAGGATGACTCTACTGACAACGTCACGGCGGCGCTGGAGGCGGTGCGAATAGCCAGGTGGCTGGGGGACGACGCCTTTGACCAGGTGAAGAACGGCGGGGACAGGCTCAAAGACGCGCTCGAAGCTGCCACCGACTTGAAGTCCGCATTCAACACTGTCAGCGCAAAAGCCGATGATGTAGAGAAGTCGCTTAAGGCGGTCACCGATGGCAAGGTTTCTGATGAGCTGGCGACGTCTCTTGAGGCGTTGGGCCAGGCCTATTCAGAAGATGTGGTCGCCAAGGCCGATGCGCTGGCGAGGGCATTGGACAGAATCGCCCAGCCGCTGCTCGAGGTTGAACAGATAGCCAGGGACTTCCTGACCCTTGCCGAAACCATTGAACGCGAGGCAAAGAAGAAGGACGGCGAGCGCAGCGGGCAACCCAACCCGCCCAGTGAGGTCAATGACGCTGAGGGAAAGTTGAGCGAGCTCAAGCGCTTGGCTCAGGCCGCCAAGGAGCGGATCAGTGCCGATGCGGTCCTAGCCGATTCGAGCGAACAGATCGATACTCTGATCAAACTGCTGACCGACGAGGGCCAGGACAAGCCTCAGAAGCTCCTTGGCGAAGAGCGGCTCAAGAAGGAGAGCCAGTGGACGGAGTTCGGCAATGACCAGATGGCCAAGGCCCATGCCGATGCTCAGAAGCTGGCGGAGGGAGCGAAGGAGATGGTGGCCCTAGTCGAAGCAGGCAACACTGCCATTAAGAAGGCTCGTGCGGCAGTTACCTTCCCATCCGCCACTCCCCCGCTTACCATGGAGATCCTGGAGACGATTCTGTGCGGTCTAGAAAACAACCCCAACCTCCGCCGCATCCAGCGCTATCTGCGAGAGGCAACAGGAGAAATACCGCCGTCCTGGAGCCGGCCATATTCCAATGTGGAGTGGCTGAAGCAAGGTGGTCAACCCTTCGCACCGCTTGCGTTAGAGCAACACGAAACGAGCGAGCCGAAGACCTGGGAACAGCACCAACCTGGCGAGTCAGAAGTTCCTGCCCGTGACGCGACTCCAAACTCCAGAAGTGACCAGCAGTCTGATGACGCTGATGGTGGCAGAGGCTTCCCCCGTTCGGATTCGGAGCAGTCCTTTAGATAAGCTGGCCTGCTATCGTCACCAGACCAATCGCAGCAGCCACCATGAGCGCAATGCTGCCGTATTTCAGGATTTCACCCCAACTGTCAGTAGGTTCTTTGACTGCTGAGTAGAGCTTCAGGCCAAGGGTACCGAGCGCGACCGAACCCACTAGTTCAACCGGTATCAAGTTCATGCTCAGCGCGGCTTCTGCGACGAATGCAATCAGGTCTTCAATCATTTCCGTCATTCTCGGCCTGAAGATCGTCCAGGCTGGCCGGCTCGATGGCGTCCGGCGCCAGGTCGCCTCGATGAACTTCGGCCAAAGCGACGATTGGCATCCGCTCTATGCCGGCGCAAGTTCGTCGACCGCCGCCAATCGACCATCCATCGCCGCCTCGGCTGCTTTCAGATCGTAGACGGCCTGGAGGTTCAGCCAGTACTGCGGCGTCTGGCGCAGGGCGCGGCCAAAGAGCAAGGCCAGCTCCGCGGTCACCGGCCGCGTGCCCTTGATCACGTGCGAGATGCGCATGGGCGACACGCCGATAGCGCGGGCAAACTGCGCCTGGGAGACGCCCAACTCGTCAAGTGCCTCGGCCAGAAACTCGCCGGGATGGATAGCTGGCAAACCACTCTTGATCATGACAACCTCGGCTCAGTGATAATCGACGATCTCGACGTCAAAGGCGTCGCCGCGCTCGAAGCGGAAACAAACCCGCCATTGCTGATTGATGCGCATGCTCCACTGCCCGCTGCGATCATGTTTCAGCGCCTCCAGACGGTTCGATGGCGGCAAACGAAGGTCTTCGATACTGGTGGCCGCACAAGCTGCGTCAGCCGCATCGCCGCGCGCCTTTGTATGTCGGGAGGCAGACGCCGCGACTTGCCGCTTGCGTAGAATCGTTCCGCTTCCTCATCAGCAAACGAGCGAATCATGGAACAAGTGTAAACGAAATGTTTACACCCGTCAAGTCAGCGATGACTGAAACAGCAATTCCAGTCTTCGCGCGCGGTCGAGGCTTTAGCCGGGTCCAGGCGATGATGGTTGCCTGGGGCATGGAAGCTCGATTACATTATCGATCGGGTGTTGGGAGTAAACTTGTAGAACATTTGTGCGCATCCAGCGCCCTATTCAAGTTCGACCCTCCAAGGAGCATCTCCCATGACCACTTTTTCACAGGCCAAACCGGCCGGCCGCCCCACCTGGATCGACCTATCGACGTCCGACATGGACGGTGCGCGCGCCTTTTATCACGCGCTCTTTGGCTGGGACTATGACATCGGCGGCCCGGAGTTCGCCGGCTACACCACCGCCCGCGTCGGTCAGCGCATGGCCGCCGGGATCGGCGGCAACGTCGGCTCAGAGGGCGCGGTCTTCCCAGTGGCCTGGGGACTCTACTTCGCCAGCCACGACATCGAGGCCGATGTGGCGCGCGCCGTTGAGCTGGGCGCCACGGTGCTCTTCCCTGCCATGACGGTGGGCGACTTTGGCCGCATGGCCGGCTGCGTCGACCCTGGCGGCGCGGTGTTCGGCTTCTGGCAGGCCGGCCAGCACATCGGCGCCGAGGTGATCGACGAGCCTGGCTCGGCCGCCTGGTTTGAGCTCTATGCTGCCGACGCCAAACAGTCGCGCGACTTCTACAGCGCCCTGCTGGGCGCCGCCGTCGAGGCAATGCCCGGCGACCTGGAATACTACGTCCTCAGGCATGGCGATGAGCAGTTCGGCGGCATCATGCAGATCGATCCTGCCTGGGGCGGGATGCCCCCCAACTGGGCCATCTACTTCGCGGTGGCCGATGCAGACAAGGCGGTCGATGTGGCCGTCAGCCACGGCGGCCAGGTGCTGAGCGCGGCGGAAGACACCCCCTTTGGCCGCCTGGCCACCCTGATGGATCCCTACGGCGCGGTCTTCAAGATCATCCAGCTCCCGTCGTAGCGGCCGGCGGGAAGCGGCCAGACCCGAAACGACCGGGCAGAGGGCGCGGCTATGCGGCCCCCTCTGCCCGGTCGTTCGTCTTGGAGCGGGGGATAGTCTGCACACCCAGGGGGAGAAGCCTCACCGCGTCCGGCGCAGCCCGCGCGGATTTCTGCCTGGGCCGCGGCGTGGTATAATGGCGGCGTGACACAGACCACCGCACCGCACGTGGGCATCAACGGCCAGTTGCTCTCCGGCGCACACAGCTACCGCAGCGCCGGCGTCAGCGGCTATATTCGCCAACTGCTGGCCCACCTGCCCGCGGCCGCGCCTGACCTGCGCCTGACCGCCTTCACACCCGACGTTGACCTGGATCCGGCCCCCAATTTGCAGCAACGCCGCAGCACCCGCTGGGACACGCGCCGCCCCCTGCGTCGCATTCTCTGGGAGCAGGCCGCGCTGCCGCAGTTGGCCCGCCAGGCCCGGCTCGACCTGCTGCACGGCGCGGTCAACGTCAGCCCGGCCATCGCTCCCTGCCCCAGCGTGGTCACCGTCCACGATCTGAGCTTTATGCGCTATCCCCAGGCTTTCCCGCCCATGCAGCGCGCCTACCTGCACAGCCAGGTGCGACGCTCTGTGGCCGCGGCCCGGCGGGTGATCGCCGTCTCCGAGGCCACCAAACAGGACCTGATCGGGCTCTTCGGCGCGTCGCCGGAGCGCATCGACGTGGTCTACAACGGCGTGGATGCCAGCTTCTGCCCCGCGCCGGCGGCTGAGGTCGAAGCCTTCCGCGCCCGCGCCGGGCTGCCAGCGCGCTTCATCCTGCACCTGGGCACGCTGGAGCCGCGCAAGAACCTGGTGCGTCTGGTGCAAGCCTTTGCCCAGGTGCGGGGGCAGGACGCCGGCCAGCCGGCCGTCAAGCTGGTGCTGGCCGGCGGCAAGGGGTGGGACTACGACGCGATCTTCAACGAGGTCACGCGCCAGGGGCTGGAACGGGAGGTGCTCTTTCCCGGCTATGTGGCGGAGGAGGAGCTGGCCTGGTGGTATCGGGCGGCCACGCTCTTTGTCTACCCCTCGCTGCTGGAGGGCTTTGGGCTGCCGGTGCTGGAGGCCATGGCCTGCGGCGCGCCGGTGGTCACCTCCAACCTTTCGTCGTTGCCTGAGGTGGCCGGCGACGCCGCGCTGCTGGTGGATCCTGCGTCGGTGGATGCGCTGGCGGCCGCGCTGCTGCGCCTGCTGGTGGATGCGGAGCTGGCCAGCCGCCTGCGTGGCCGTGGCCTGGCCCAGGCTGCCCGCTTTCCCTGGAGTCGCACCGCCGCGCAGACCGCTGCGGTCTACCGCCGCGCCCTGCCCCGTGCGGCCGGAGGCGCGCTGTGAACCGCCGCGTCATCCGTCTGATCAACGGCGCGGCCATTGTCGTCGACCTGGCGCTGATGCTGCTGGCCTTTCTGCTGGCCTATCTGCTGCGCTATCAGCTTCAATGGTTTCGCCAGGTGGATCCGGCCTATTACACCACCTTCATCCCCTACATTCCATTGGCTGCGCTGCAAGGGGGGATGATCCTGCTCTCCTTCGCCCTGAGCGGGGTCTATCGCTTCCGGCGCGGCGCTTCGTTGGTGGATGAAATCTACGGGGTGATCAACGGGGCCTTCACCGGCTTCGTGGTGACGGTCTTCTTCATCTTCTTCTGGCGCCCGCTGGTCTATTCCCGGCTCTTCTTCCTCTACGCCACGCTGCTGATCATCCTCTTTTTGATCGCAGCACGCGTGCTGCGCCGCGGCCTGCTGCGCATGCTGCGGGCGCGCGGCCTGGGCGTAGACCGGGTGTTGATCGTCGGGTCGGGCGAGGTTGGCCTGACGGTGATGCGCAATCTGATGGCCCAGCCAGAGCTGGGTTTTCAGGTGATCGGCTTCGTGGACGATGACCCCGAGCGGGGATCGACCAACATCGGCCGCTTCGAAGCGCTGGGCAACACGGCCAACCTGCCCGCTCTGCTGCGCAGCCACCAGGTGGACGAGGTGGTCATCACCCTGCCCTGGCAGCAGCGCCGCCAGATTCTGGCCATCACCAACCAGGTCGCGCGCGCCCATGTTCGGCCGCGCGTGGTGCCCGATCTTTTCCAGATGAGCCTGAGCATGGTGGAGATGCAAAACGTGGCCGGCATCCCCATGCTGACGCCCAACGAGAGCCAGCTCAGCCCCTGGGAGCGGTTTTTCAAGCGCGGCGTCGATGTGCTGGGCTCGGCGCTGGGTCTGTTGCTCTTCTCGCCCCTGTTGGCCATCATCGCCGTGGCCATTCGCCTGGACAGCCCAGGGCCGGTGATCTTCAGCCAGCCGCGCGTCGGCCGCAACGGCAAGCTCTTCGCGGTTTACAAATTCCGCACCATGGTCAAGGACGCGGACCAAATCAAGGATCAACTGCGCCACCTGAACGAGGCGCAGGGGCCCATGTTCAAGATCCGCGAGGACCCGCGCATCACCCGCGTCGGCCGTTTTCTGCGCCGCACCAGCCTGGACGAGCTGCCGCAGTTCTGGAACACCCTGCTGGGCGACATGAGCCTGGTGGGGCCGCGGCCGGCGCTGCCTGAGGAGGTGGCGGACTACGCCGACTGGCACCGCCAGCGCCTGGCCACCGCGCCCGGCATCACCGGCCTGTGGCAGGTCAGCGGTCGCAGCGACCTGAGCTTCGAGGAGATGGTGCTGCTGGACATCTACTACATCGAGAACTGGTCGCCGCTGCTGGATCTGAGCATCCTCCTGCGCACCATCCCGCAGCTATTCGCCGGGAGCGGCGCCTATTGACCTGGTGAACGGCCAGCGGACGCCACTGCTCCGCCGGTGGGTCAGGGGCCGGTCTCCGACCGAGGCCCGCTGTTCTCAGCCACAGTCGTGCGCCCAACGCATGGGCGCCTTGTCACCCAATAGCCCGGTCTCGCTGCTCGGGCCGGTCTCCGACCGAGGCCCGCTGTTCTCAGCCACAGTCGTGCGCCCAACGCATGGACGCCTTATCACTCAGTCACTGGATAACCGACCATGTCCCTACTCCCCCAACACCAATCCGCCTGCATTGACTTTCTGAGCGATCTGGTGCGCATCCGCAGCTACTCCGGCGACGAGGGCGAGATCGCCGCGCGCGTGGCTGACGAGATGCGCCGGCTGGGCTTTCACCAGGTCTACCGCGACCGGGCCGGCAACATCGTCGGCCGCGTGGGCAAGGGCGCCCAACGGCTGCTCTTCGACGGCCACATGGACACCGTGGGCATCGGCAATCCGGCCACCTGGCTGGACGATCCCTTCAGCGGCCAGGTGCGGGAAGGCATGCTCTCCGGCCGCGGCTCGGTGGACATGAAAAGCGGCCTGGCCGCCATGATCTACGGCGTCAAGGCCCTGCTGGACGCCGACTCCCTGCCCAAGGGTGAGATCATCGTGGCCGCCGTGGTCCAGGAGGAGCCGGCCGAGGGGGTGGCCATCCGCGCCCTGATCGACGACGAAGGGCTGTGGCCCAGCTTCGTGGTGCTGGGCGAGCCGACCAACCTGGAGATCGCCCTGGGACACCGCGGCCGGGTCGAGCTGCTGGTCAGCACCGAGGGCCGCGCCTGCCACGGTTCCGCGCCGGAGCTGGGCGAAAATGCCCTCTACGCGGCCTCCAAGGTCATTTTCGGCATCGAACTGCTGGCCGGCCATCTGGGAGAAGACCCGAAGCTGGGCAAGGGCAGCATCGCCGTCACCGGCATCGACTGCCCCTCCAGCAGCCGCAACATGGTGCCCGACCACTGCGAGCTGATCATCGACCGGCGGCTGACCCTGGGCGAGACGCGCGAGCGGGCCGTCAGCGAAATCCACCAGATCTTGCAGCGCGAAGGGGTGCGCGGCGACGTGGTGGTGGCTGGCCGTGAGACCCGCACCTACACCGGCCATGTCGATCGCGGGCTGGAATACTACCCCCCCTGGCTGATGCCCGAAGACTCGCCGCTGGTCAAGGCCGCGGTGCGCGGGGTAGAGCGCGCCCTGGAACACAAGCCCAAGCTGCGCGTCTGGGGCTTCTCCACCGACGGCGCCTACACGCGCGGCGAGGCCGGCATCCCCACCATCGGCTTTGGCCCAGGCGACGACCGGCTGGCGCACACCTCCAACGAGCAGGTGCGGGTGGCCGACGTGCTGCTGGCCGCAGAGGGCTACGCCCAGATCGCGCTGGAAGTCCTGGGCCGCCGATGATGCGCGCCCTGGATCGTGCGCTGCGGGATCGTTGGCTCTGGCTGCTGTTGGCCGCGGCCGCGGCCGTGCGCCTGGCGCTGCTGCCGCGGCCCGATCCCTTCGACGCCGATCTGACCACCTTCTGGCTGCCGTGGATGGCCTACGGCGCGGAGCACGGCCTGGCGCAGCTCTATCAGCAGGGCCAGCCGCCGGTCAACTACCCGCCGTTGTATCTGGCGCTGCTGGTGGGGCTGGGCAAGCTGTACGGCGCGCTGGTTCCCGGCTTCGGATACACGCCGTGGCAGAGCGTGCTGATCAAGCTGCCGGCGACGCTGGCCGATCTGGGGATCACGGTGTTGCTCTACTGCGCGGCTGCCCAGCTTGCCGCCCTGCGGCCCGGCGAGGGATCCCAGTCAGACAGCGGGGATGCTTCAACGCCTGCGGTCAGCATGACCGGGGCTGGCCGCTGGTTTCCGCTGCTGGCGGCCGGGCTGTGGGCGCTCAACCCGGCCATCGTCTACGTCAGCGCATTCTGGGCGCAGGTCGATTCGATCCACACCCTCTGGCTGCTGGCCGCGCTGCTGGCCGCGCTGGCGCAGCGCTGGGGCTGGAGCGGCCTGTTCATGGGGCTGGCGCTGCTGACCAAGCTGCACGCCATCGTCCTCTTGCCCCTCCTCATCCTGCTCGCCTGGCGGCACAGCTTGCGCGCCGTGATCATGGGCGCGCTGGGCCTGGTCGGGACGCTGGCGCTGGGCCTGTTGCCCCTGGCCTTGACCGGCGCTGGCGACCCTGTGCTGGCAGCTTACTTCGGCTCCGTGGGCTACTATCCCCGGCTGTCAGCCAATGCCTTCAACGGCTGGTTTCTGGTGCAGGTGCTCAGCGCGCAGGTCCTTGGCCGCGAGCTGCTGGACACAGCGCGCGTCGTGGGACCGGTGACGCTGCGCTGGGTGGGGATCGGCCTGTTGGCCAGCTACAGCGCCCTGCTGCTCTGGCGGCTGTGGGGAACGCTGGCGCCGGCCGGCGAGAACGGCCAGAGCTGGCAGCCGGCCGCGTCCCGTCTGCTGGTCTTTTTCGCCGCGGGGATGATGATCTTCGGCTTCTTCAGCCTGCCCACCGAGATGCATGAGCGCTATGGCCTGCCGGCGCTGGCTTTTCTGGCCCTTCCTGCGGCCTGCTGGCGTCGCGTCCTGTGGCCCTATCTCCTGCTGAGCGCCGTCTTCACCGCCAACCTGGTGCGTGTGCTCCCCTGGGGGCCGGGCATCCTGCGGCTGCTGGAGAGCATCCCGGCCGACCGGCTGCTGGCCTCGGCCGCCAGTGTGCTGCTCTTCCTCTGGCTGTCGATCCTCTTCCTGGCCGCAGCCAGCCGCCAACGGCGCGCCGCGGCCAGTAGCAGCGCCGGAGGGACCATATGATGCGCGACCGCCGTTTCTGGCTCCTCTGCGGCGCGGCGCTGCTGATCCGCCTGCTGCTCCTGCCGCTGCCCGAGCCGATCGACTTCGACCTGGCCTATTTCTTCTTTCCCTGGATGCGCTACAGCGCCAGCCACAGCCTGGTGGAGCTGTATCAGTTCGGCGAGCCGCTGGTCGACTATCCGCCCCTTTTTCTGGTGCAACTGGTGGGGTTGAGCAAGCTCTATGCCCGGTTCGTCCCCAGCCTGGAGATCACCCCGCTGCAATATGCGCTGATCAAACTGCCATCGGCGGCGGCCGACCTGGCCATCGGCGCCGTGCTCTACCTGGCGGTCGCGGGGATCGAAGAGCGCCGGAGCCGGGCAGAAACGGCGCGCCCCCGCCCCGATGGCCAGCCCTCCCGCCTGCCGCTGCTGGCCGCAGGGCTGTGGCTGCTCAATCCGGCCGTGATCTACGTCAGTTCCATCTGGGGCCAGTTCGACTCGCTCCAGGCGCTGGGGATGATGGCCGCGCTGCTGGCGGCCGCCAGAAAACGCTGGGGCTGGAGCGGCATCTTCCTGGGTCTGGCGCTGCTCACCAAGACGCAGGCGCTCACCATCGTCCCGCTGCTGGCGCTGCTGGCCTGGCGAAGCGGCTGGCGGGCGCTGCTGCGCTGGGGCGGCGCGGCCGCGGCTCTGTTGGCCGCGGGCCTGCTGCCCATCTGGCTGGGCGGCGCGGGGCAGTCGTTGCTCACGATTTATGTCAAGGCGGTTGGGCGCTACCCCGCCATGAGCATGAACGCCTACAACCCCTGGTTCATCGCCCACATCCGCACGCGCGAGCTGCTCGGCTATTGGGTGGAAGACTCCACCGCGCTGCTGGGGCCGCTCACCATCCGTCACGTGGGCATGGCGTTGACCATTGGCTACGCGCTGCTGGTGCTGTTCGTTCTCTTCCGTCGCTGGCAGACGCCGGCTGGGCCGACTCAGTCAGGAGACCGGTCAGAGCAGAAGGCGCGGTCGGAACCGGCGGCCGATGCGATCCAGCAGATCGGAACGTTTTTTGCCGCCGGCCTGCTGATCTTTGGCTTTTTCATTCTGGCCACAGAGATGCACGAACGCTACATTCTGCCCGCGCTGGCGCCGCTGGCGGTGGCTGCGGCGCTGTTGCGACCGGCGCGGCTGCCCTTCCTGCTGTTGAGCCTGACGGTGTTTCTCAACCTGATCCACGTCCTGCCGCTGACGCGCGCCCAGCTTCAACTGATGGAGCGGCTGCCCGACATCCGCTTCGCGCTGTCGGCGGCCAACACGGCGCTGTTGGTGTGGTGGACATGGCTCTTTGTGCGCGGCGAGCGCGGCGGAGCTGCCCGGCCGGCTGCCGCCGAACTTGCAAACCAGACCGATGAGGTGACTACGTCTGATGGATTGGCAACACTATCTGACTGACTACAACGAAGGCTTGGGGCTGGTCTACGAGCGCTTCGTGTTGAACGACTTTTTGCTGGACCTGCGAGCCGAGCATGGCATCGAAAGCGTGCTGGAGGCGCCGCTGTACGGCATGGCCGGCGTCAGCGGCATCAACAGTGTGGCGCTGGCCCAGGCCGGCTGTCAGGTGACGCTGGCCGACGACAATCAGGCGCGGCTGGATGGGGTGCAGCGCATCTGGCAGGAGCTGGCGCTGCCGGTGCGCCTGGTGCAGGTGTTGGACTGGGGCCGGCTGCCCTTTGCCGACAACAGCTTCGACCTGGCCTGGGAGTGGGCCGGCCTCTGGTATCTGCCCAACGCGCAGGCCTTGCTGCACGAGCTGGCGCGGGTCAGCCGGCGGGTGGTCTTCGTGGCCATGCCCAACCGCTGGCAGGTGGGCTATTTCATGCGCAAACACCTGCTGGAGCCGGGCTTCTTTCAGGAGATCGGGGCGCGCGAGGCGTGGGTGGACATGGGCATGATCCGCGGCATCCTGCACGCGGCCGGCGTGCAGATCGTCGACCAAGGGGTGCTGGACGTGCCCCCCTGGCCCGACACGGTGATGCCGGCCAGCGAGGTTTTGCAGCGCCTGGGCATCCGTTCGGCCAAGCTACAGGATCAGTTCGAGGGCGAGGGCTGGACCTGGTCGACCATGGCCTATTACCTGGGCGAACAGCCGGAGCTGCGCCAGCAGGTGATGCGCTACGCCTGGCTGGATCACGCCGCGCTGCCCTGGCAGATCAAGGCCGTGTGGGCGCATCACCGCTATCTGGTCGGGGTGAAGGCGAACGCGCAGGACGCGCAGGACTGACAGTCCTTGAATCGTAACGCGCAGGACTGTCAGTCCTCCGTAGCGCGCAGGACTGTCAGTCCTCCGAAGGACTGACAGTCCTTGAATCGTCGCGCGAAGGACTGACAGTCCTTGAATCGTCGCGCGCAGGACTGACAGTCCTTATCTCACCAACCGCCGCGTCGCCAGGCCGATAGGGCGATGCCCAACTGCGCCGGCCAGCAGGTCAACATGACCGCGATACCGCCCAGTTGGATGGGGGTGTTGAAAAGCCGGAAGGCCAGGATGCTGTCGCTGGCAACGAAGAGCAACGCGCCGGCCAAGCCGGCCCAGACGGAAAAGCGGGGCAGCGTGGGCACCTCGCGGCGACAGGCCGCACGCCAGAGCATGGTGCTGATCACCAGGATGTACATCTGCACGGGGATCAACATCCCCTTCAGGTCGCCGGTGCTCAGCAGGAAGAACATGGCAAAGAGGCCATAGGCATAGGCCGCGGCGCCGTAGTAGGGGAGCAGTTTGCGGGTGTCTTGCAGGAAGGCCACGATGTAGGCCACGTGTCCCAGCAGGAAGGCGATCAACCCCAGCAGGAAGGTGGCATCAGACATCTCCAGCAGCAGATCGCCCAGTGCGCTCAGCAGCAGGCCGATGATGATCGCCAGTTGATAACGACCCTTGACCTGCAGGCCGCTGACCCACAGGGCCATCAACAGCACCGGGATCGGTTTGGAGATCAAGCGCAGCATGGCGTTGTTCTCCAGAGAGCCAGAGGCCAGAAAGATCACCGCGGCAATCAGGCCAAGCACCAGCAGGACCTTGCTGCGGGTGGAGAGGGTGGAAAGGGTGGGAGCAGAGGCGTTCATGACACAGGGGTTCCTTGCTTTTTGGGGATGATGCGGCCGGAGCGGCTGTTCGGGCTGGCTCGGTCGGAGACCGGCCAGAGCGGTTGGTGAGATGTCGCGCGGGCTGGCTCGGTCGGAGACCGGCCAGAGCGGTTGGTGAGATGTCGCGCGGGCTGGCTCGGTCGGAGACCGGCCAGAGCGGCTGGTAAGATGTCGCGCGGGGTGGCTCGGTCGGAGACCGGCCAGAGCGGTTGAGGTCGGGCGGTGTGGCTCGACAGGCGTTGCACGGCCCGAAGCTACTCAGCCTCTGCCACTCGTCCGCCACGGATTATACAGCCAATGGCAATCGGACGCCATGACGCGCATCATAAAACCAGTTCGTCTCCAGTTTCAGTAGTTCATGATTCTCACGCAAAGCCGCCAAGGCCGCCAAGAAAATCTGCCCTTGGCGGCCTTGGCGGCTTTGCGTGAGACATAAATCGTGGAGTGCTGAGATTCAGCAGTTCACGATTCTCACGCAAAGCCGCCAAGAACGCCAAGAAAATCTGCCCTTGGCGGCCTTGGCGTCTTTGCGTGAGACATAAAGCGTGGAGTGCTGAGATTCAGCAGTTCATGATTCTCACGCAAAGCCGCCAAGAACGCCAAGAAAATCTGCCCTTTGCGGCCTTGGCGTCTTTGCGTGAGACATAAAGCGTGGAGTGCAGAGATTGGGGACGATGAGGACTCTTAGCGCTTGGCTTGCCCAGGTCTGGGCTTTTTGCCAGGAAGGCGGTTAGCATGATACCATGTGAACTGCACCACCCAATCACCTGATCATCACCCGCCACAACAACCCGCCTGAATACCGCGTTTCTCCGAGCCAAATGTGATGGTAACCTTACGATTATTCGGCGTAATTTCCGCCAAAGACCCATCCGGTCAGGAGCTCCATTTCCGCGACAACAAGGTGCGCGCTCTGCTGGCCTATCTGGCGCTCGAACACAGCCAGACGCAGTCGCGGGAAAAGCTGCTGGAGCTCCTCTGGGGCTACGCCAGCCAGGAGCGCGCCCAGCATAGCCTGCGCATGGCCCTAACCCGGCTGCGCCAGACCCTGGAGCAGGTCGGACTGGGCGATCTGTTGCATATCACCCGCAACACGGTGCAGGTTTGGCCCGATCCGCAGCGGCTCTGGATCGACGCGCTCGAGTTCGACGAACTGGCCGCCAACTGCCGCAGCTTGGGGACGGCAGATCTGGCCGGCCGCCCCTTGGCCTATGCCTGGATGCAACGAGCCGTAGATCTTTTCCAGGGCCGCCTCCTCTTCGGAATCAGCCTGAACGACAGCCCCTCCTTCGAATACTGGCTGACTCTCACGCAAAGCCGCTACGAGCAGCAGACACTAAACTTTCTGGGCGCGTTGGCTGAGCATGCCCTGGCCAACCAGCAGGATGAGCTGGCCGAGGGCTATGCCCGCCGCCAGCTCATCCTGCTGCCAGGGCATGAAAAAGCGCACCGTCAACTGATGCGTGTCTTTGCCCAGCGCGGCCAGCGGCAGCTTGTCATGCAGCAATTTCAGCAGTGTGCCCATGAGTTGAAATTGGAGCTGGGGGTAGAACCGGAAGCTGAAACCATCGCCTTGTTCGAGCAGTTGGCGCACAGCAGCGCCTTCCCCGCCGCAGCCACGCCCACCTCGGCGCTCATGGCGTCGGCCGGCATACGCAACAACCTGCCAGTCTCGTTCACCCGCTTCTTCGGACGGGAGGATGAGCGCAGCCGTCTGACCCGCTTTCTGCTGGATGGCGCCTCCCCGCTGTTGACTGTGGTCGGCCTCGGCGGCGTCGGCAAGACTCGCCTGGCTCTTGACTGCGCCCACCATCTGTTGGATTCCCCGACCTTCCCGGACGGCGTCTGGTTCGTTCCCCTGGACGGCCTGCGCGCCGGCGGTCAGACCGTCTACCAGGCGATGGCCAGCACCATTGCCCAGACGCTGGGGCTGGATCTGCTGGCGCAGGCCCCGCCTCACACACAGCTCTTCGAGCAGTTCAAGACCCGAAGAATGCTGCTGATTCTGGACAACTTCGAACAGTTGATCGTCGGCGAGAGAGACGGCGTTGACTTCGTTCTCGACCTGATCAGACACGCCCCCAGGCTGAAACTGCTGGTAACCTCGCGCCGGCCACTCAACCTACAGATGGAGACGCTGATAGTGCTCAACGGGCTGCCGGCGCCGCAGCAGGCCGACGACAGCGCCTACAGCTTCAGCAGCGTCCAGCTTTTCATGGAGCGCGGGCGCCGCGTCAACCCCTCCTGCTCTTTCGACGGCGAAAACCTGTCTGCGATGGTCGATATCTGCCGCATTCTGGATGGCATGCCGCTGGGCCTGGAACTGACCGCTGTGCGGCTGCGCGAGATGAACTGCCAGCAGCTCCTGCAGGCGTTGATCACCAATCTCGATCTGTTCAACGTCCACTGGCGCGATCTGGCGCCGCGCCACCGCAGCATGCATGCGGTCTTCGATTGGTCGTGGTCGTTGCTGTCCGAGGAAGAGCAACGCGTGCTCAGTGCGCTGTCGTTGTTCCGCGGCAGCTTTACCCTGGAGGCGGCTCATGCCATCAGCGGGGCCGAGAACGAAGTGGTGTACGCGCTGATCGACCACTCTCTGATCCGGTTCAACGCCGGCCGCTACAGCCTGCATACCCTGCTGCGTCAGTTTGCTGAGAAGAAACTGAGTTCGCCGGCCTCGGTCCACCGCAGGCACAGCCGCTATTATCTGGATTTCGCACACCAGCGCACCGACCGCCTGATCCGCCAGGACCTGATGCAGGCCAGCGCCGAAATCGGGCAAGAATGGGAAAACATCCAACAGGCCTGGCTGTGGGCGGCGCACGAACACGATTTACCAGGCTTGACCAGCGCGTTGGAGGCATTGGGCCATTATCTGCGCAACAGCGGCATGATCTGGTCTGGCGAAACTCTTTTCCAGGTCGCGCTGGACAGCCTGCTTGCCTCCGAGGGCGCGGTCCGTGCAGAGGGCGACGCGCACCAGGACAGCCCGATCCAATGGCAACAAACGGTTGGTCAGCTTTGGCTCGAAGTGGCGCGCGGCGCCATGTGGATCGCCCAGTATGAACGCTGTGCTGCCATGGCACGCCGGGTGGTCGAGATCGGACACGAACTTGCCGACCCTGACCTGATCGCCGGCGGCAATCTTGAGCTGGGCCGCGCCCTCTGGCGGTTGGGCGACTACCAGGCCGCGCGCGCTGCTCTGGAAGCAATGCCCCCTTTGTCAGCTCGACAGGCCTGGGTAGAGACTCAGGTGGAAAACACCCTGGGCAATGTCCACTACGCCCAGGGCGCGCTGGAAGAGGCTGAGATCCATTACCGGCATGCCGTGGCCATTCAGAAGCAGGCCGATATCTGGGGCAACCGCGTGCAGGTGCTCAACAACCTGGCCACCATCGCCGCCCTGCGCGGGCAGATTGAGCTGGCGCAGGGGCTCTTTCTCGAAGTGCTGGCAGCATCCCGTCAGTTCAACCAGCAGCACTACCAGATCCCCGTCTTTCTGAACCTGGGGCTCTGTTCATGCGCCCTGGGGCAGTATGTCGAGGGCGAAGCCTCCTTGCAGCAGGCGCTGGAGCTGTCCAATCAGATCCGCAACCGCCAGAACGAAACCGATATCCTGCTGGGGCTGACGCAGCTCTACCGCGCGCTCGGCAACTACGCGGCCAGCCGCGGCTATTTGCAGCAGGCCTTGAAGTTATGCCGTGAGAGCGGCGAAAAGAATGTCATGGCCGAAGCGCTGATGCAGTCCGCGCTGCTTCATCTCGCCCAGGGCAGCCCGGCCGAAGCACACCGGGCCAGCCAGGAGAGCGTCAAGCTGATCCAGGAGCTAGGCCCTACCGGCGTCGCGCTGGACATCATGATCACCAGCGGCTACTGCAATCTGGCTTTGGGCGATGACGCCGGCGCGCAGGCCGCGTTCAGCGCCGGTCGCGCCATCAGCCAGCAGGTGGGCAACGCGCTCAAGACGATGGAGGCCCAGGCCGGGCTGGCACGCATCCAGCTCAACCAAGGGCAGCGGCAGGCCGCGCGCGGCCTGCTGCAAGAGGTCTGGCAGTGGATCGGCCAACACGAGAGCCTGATGGGCGCGGTCCTGCCCTACGAACTTTACTGGCTGATCGCGCAAAGCCTGGCTGAGCTGGACGACGAACGCGGGCGGACGCTGCTCAACCGGGCCGCTGCGCTGATCCAGGCGCAGGCCGAAGCCATCTCCGACCCGGCCACCCGCCAGGATTTCCTGCAGCAGCCCAGTTGCCGCAAGATCCTCGCGCCAACATCGGCGTCTATGACCACGACATGAACGACATGATTATCGAACACACCACCGTCCACACCAACGGCATCGACCTGCACGTGGCCCAGGCCGGCCCGGCCGATGGGCCGCCGCTGCTTCTGCTGCACGGCTTTCCCGAATACTGGGGCGGCTGGGCAAAGCAGATCCCGGCGCTGGCCGCGGCCGGCTATCGCGTCTGGGCGCCGGACCAGCGCGGCTACAACCTGAGCAGCAAGCCGGCCGGCGCGCGCGCCTATGATATCGACCTGCTGGCGCGCGATGTGCTGGGTCTGATCGACGCGACCGGCCAGGAAAAGGTGCGGCTGGTGGGCCACGACTGGGGCGCGGCCGTGGCCTGGTGGGTGGCAGGACACTACCCGCAGCGGCTGAGCCATCTGGCCATCCTCAACGTGCCGCACACGGCGGTGATGTTTGGCACGATCTGGCGCTCCTGGGCGCAGATGCGGCGGAGCTGGTACATCTTCTTCTTCCAACTGCCCCGCCTGCCGGAGGCCAGCTTGCGGCGCAACGGCTGGACCAACGCCATCCGCGTGCTCAAGGGCAGCGCCCGCCGCGGCACGTTCAGCCCGGAGGAGATCGAGCAGTACCGCGCCGCCTGGTCGCAGCCGGGCGCGATCAGCGGCATGCTCAACTGGTACCGGGCGGCCGGGCGCACGCAGCGCAAGCTGGCCAGCCTGGGCCGCATCGCTGTGCCGACATTGATGATCTGGGGCGCGCACGACATCGCCCTGGGCCGCGAGCTGGCCCAGCCCAGCATCGACCGGTGCGATCACGGCCGGCTGGTCTTCATCGAGGAGGCTGGTCACTTCGTCCAACACGAGGAGCCGGAGCGGGTGAACCGGCTGTTGGTGGAGTTCGTACAGGATTGAGCGCTGGCAGAACCACATCGGTTGTGCTATGATGGGGTCAACGTCAGACCGATTCTGCTGTCTGGAGGATGATCAGGTACGGCTGCCCGGCGCGCTGGCGTCAAAGTGAGGTATCGATGTTAACCCGACTAAAAGTTTCTGGTTTCAAGAACCTGGTTGATGTGGACGTTTGCTTTGGCCCGTTCACCTGTGTGGCAGGGGCCAACGGCACGGGAAAGTCCAACCTGTTCGACGCCATCCAGTTCTTGAGCCGGTTGGCTGACAATACGCTTTTGAACGCCGCCCTTTCTGTGCGTTCTGAAGGGGGACGCACGGCTGATCTGCGCCATCTCTTTCATCGCGTCGGCGATCGCTTTGCCGATCAGATGACCCTGGAGGTGGAGATGATCATCCCACCGACGGGCATCGATGATTTGGGGCAGCCCGCTGAGGCATCGATCACCTTCCTGCGCTATCGACTCACCCTCGGCTCCAAGATGGATGACGACCTGCCCGATCCCGGCGGTCTTGAGATTCTTCACGAGGAGCTGTCTCACATCAACGTCGGCGATGCAGCCAGGCATTTGCGTTTTCCACACAAAGGGGCGTGGCGACGCTCGGTTGTCCGGGGACGGCGCGTAGGTGAATTCATCTCGACCCAGGAAAAAGAGGGCAAACGCATCGTCAAGCTGCATCAGGAGGGAACATCTGGACGTCCGCGCGAATACCTGGCTACCACGTTGCCGCGCACGGTGCTCTCTTCAGCCAACGCCATCGAGAGTCCAACCACGCTGCTGGCCCGGCGCGAGATGCAATCGTGGCGGATGCTACAGCTTGAACCTTCGGCGCTGCGCGAGCCAGATGACTTCACCGCTCGGGCGCGGCTGGGCGTCGATGGAGCGCACATGCCGGCCACGCTGAACTATCTTGTGCGCGCTGGCCAGAACGGCGCTCCACCGGGAGAGGCAGCGTCACCGGTGCTGGATGATCTGGCCGCTCGCCTCTCTGAACTTGTCAAAGACGTGCGCAAGATTCGCGTCGATCGTGATGATCGCCGGCAGTTGCTGACCCTGGAGCTGACCGACCGAAGCGGCACGCCCTTGCCGGCGCGCTCGCTCTCCGACGGCACGCTGCGCTTCCTGGCCCTGGCAGTACTATCGCTGGATCCGCGGGAGGAGGGTCTCATCTGCCTGGAGGAGCCGGAAAACGGCATTCACCCGGAACGCATACCGGTCATGCTCCAACTCCTCCAGGAGATCGCCGTCGATGTCGAAAGCGAGGTGGGGGTGGACAACCCGTTGCGCCAGGTGATCGTCAACACCCATTCGCCGGCTGTGGTCAGTCAGGTAAGCGACGATGCGATCCTGGTCTCGGAAACGCAGGAGGTGATCATCGACGGACAACCTGCCCGAACAGCCAGCTTCCGCTGGTTGGCGGACACCTGGCGCTGCGAGGCAGCCCCAGAAACCGCTCCTGTAGCACGCGGCAAGCTGCTTGCTTACCTGAACCCTGTCACCTTGCCTGTGTTCGCCCAGGAAATGGAGGGCACGGCAGCCAGCAGGCGCAGACCACGAAGGCTGGTGGACAGGCCCGATCTGCAACCCTATCTGACAGGCTTCCATCAACCAGCATGAAGGAACTGAGATTCACCCTGGTGACGGATGGCAGCTCTGATGTTGTCCTGTTGCCCATTCTCACATGGTTGCTGCGGACCAGCGGAGTCATGCTGGCTTTGCAGCCGGTTTGGGCGGATACACGCCGGGTTTACCTTCCCCCTCGCGCAAGTCTGAGAGATCGGCTGTCGGCGGCGCTTGATCTCTATCCCTGCGACCTGCTGTTCGTTCATCGCGATGCAGAGCGGAAGCCACGCCAGCAGCGCATGGCCGAGATTCAGCGTGCGATTGAGCAATTACCTGCTGAATTGGCCCAACCGAAGGCCGTCTGCGTGGTGCCGGTGCGCATGCAAGAGGCGTGGCTGCTCTTCGATGAAACGGCTATCAAGCAAGCCGCAGGAAACAGCGCGTTTCGCGGCAGCCTCGACCTCCCGCCCATCAGGGAGTTGGAGACGGTACCAGATCCCAAGACGGTGCTCCACGAGTGCCTCCGACGCGCCAGCGGTTTGCATGGACGACGTCTGCGCACATTTCCCGCCAGACAGCGGGCCATCCGCGTCGCCGAGCTGATCGATGACTTCTCGCCGCTGCGCGTCTTGCCTGCATTCCGTGCGCTGGAGGATGACGTACAGAGGGTCGTCTCCCAATCTCGCTGGAACGTCTGAAGGAGCGGCAGACGAACCGATACACCGACATGGAGGTCCCGTTACGCATCCATGAAAGCCCAGATTCTATCCCAACTTGCAACCCTGCACGACAACCCTGCCCCCCTGCGCCTGGTCGATCTGCCCGACCCGACGCCGGGACCGGGCGAGGTGCTGCTGCGCGTGCTGGCCTGCGGCGTCTGTCACACGGAGCTGGATGAGATCGAGGGGCGCACGCCGCCCGCGCTGCCGATGATTCTGGGCCATCAGGTGGTGGGCCAGGTGATCGGGCTGGGGGCGGGCGCGGGGCGTTTCCCCCTGGGCCAGCGCGTCGGCGTGGCCTGGATCTTCTCGGCCTGCGGCCACTGCCCGGCCTGCCTGGCCGGCGATGAGAACCTCTGCCCCGACTTCCGCGCCACCGGACGCGACGCGCCCGGCGGCTACGCCGAGCTGATGGCGGTCCCCGAAGCCTTTGCCTACCCCATCCCCGACATCTTCTCCGACGTGGAGGCCGCGCCGCTGCTCTGCGCCGGGGCTGTGGGCTACCGTTCGCTGCGCCTGGCCAACCTGGCCGACGGCCGGCCGCTGGGTCTGACCGGCTTCGGCGGCTCCGGCCACCAGGTGCTGCTGCTGGCGCGGCAGCTCTATCCCCGCTCGCCGGTCTACGTCTTTGCCCGCAGTCCGGAGACGCGCGCCTTTGCCCTGGAGCTGGGCGCGGCCTGGGCCGGCGACACGGGGGATACCCCGCCCCAGCCGCCGGCCGCGATCATCGACACCACACCGGCCTGGAAGCCGGTGGTCGAGGCGCTGCGGGTGCTGGCCCCCGGCGGCCGGCTGGTGATCAACGCCATCGGCAAGGAGGAGGGGGACAAGGCCGAGCTGCTGCGGCTGGACTATCCCCGTCACCTGTGGCTGGAGAAGGAGATCAAGAGCGTGGCCAACGTTGCCCGGCGGGACGTGGCCGAGTTCCTGGCGCTGGCCGCGCAGACAGCGATCAAGCCCGAGGTCGAGGTCTACCCCTTCGCGGCCGCCAACCGTGCGCTGTTCGAGTTGAAGACCCAGCGCGTGCGGGGCGCGAAGGTGCTGCGAATCAGCCATGAAGGAGGCCCCGGACCGGTGGTTGGAAACCCACCGGCTGAGGCCCGGACCGGTGGTTGGAAACCCACCGGCTGAGGCTCGGACCGGTGGTTGGAAACCCACCGGCTGACAGCACAAAGGCCCCTCAGGGCCTCGGATCCAGCGGCTGAGGCCGCTTCGTATTTTTAGCCAGATGGTTTCAACCTCTGGCTCCGGCCGGCCTGATCGTTGCCAAGACTCTTGAATATGTCAGTCAAAGTCCTTGTGGTTGAAGATGAACCGGCGCTGCGGGAGACTCTGGCCTACAACCTGGTCAAGCAGGGCTATGAGGTGCTGACCGCGTCTGACGGCTATCAGGCCATCGCGCTGGCGCGCCAGGAGCGGCCGGCGCTGCTGATCCTGGACCTGATGCTGCCCGGCGTGGATGGCTTCGAGGTCTGCCGCATCCTGCGCCAGGAGATGAGCGCGCCGATCCTGATGCTCACCGCCCGCGCCGACGAGGTGGACAAAGTCGTGGGGCTGGAGGTGGGGGCCGACGACTACATGACCAAGCCCTTCAGCATGCGCGAGCTGATGGCGCGGGTCAGGGCCTTGCTGCGGCGCGAGCGGCTGATCCGGGAGGAAATCGCCGCCCAGGATGACGGCGCTGTTGGCAAGCCTTTGACCTTCGACAATCTGACCATCGACGAGAGCCGCCATGAGCTGCGCAAAGATGGCCAGGTCGTGCCGCTCAGGCCCAAGGAATACGAGCTGCTGCACTTTCTGGCCCGCCAGCGCGGCATCGTCGTCTCGCGTGACCTGATCCTGGAGCGGGTCTGGGGCTGGGACTTCGACGGCGGCAGCCGCACCGTCGACGTTCACGTGCGCTGGCTGCGCGAGAAGATCGAGCAGGACCCCGGCAACCCGACGCGCATTGTGACCGTGCGCGGGATTGGCTATCGCTTCGAAGGGTAACAGGGTGCCGTGTTTCACTCGATCCGCTGGCGCATCGCCGTTCCCTACATCGCTCTGACCTTGTTGACCCTGTTGGGTCTGACGCTGCTGGTGACCCGCCGGATGCGCGCCGAGCATCTGGCCGATCTGAGGGTTACGCTGCTGTCCGAGGCGCGGCTGATCGCCGATGCAGCGCGGCCCTATCTGGCCGGTTCGGACGCCGTCGCCCCCGAAGAGACGGCGCTGGATGAGCTGGCCAAACGCTGGGGGACGTTGGTGGAGGGCCGCGTGACCATCGTTCGCGCCGATGGGGTGGTGCTGGGCGAGTCGCAGCAGAGCCGTGCATCGATGGACAACCACCTCAACCGGCCCGAGGTTCGGGACGCACTGAGCAACGGCGCAGGGACCAGCATCCGCTTCAGCGACTCGGTTGGCAGCGATATGATGTACGGCGCGGTTCCGATCCTGACCGGCGATGGCGCGATCGGCGTGGCGCGGGTAGCGATGCCGCTGGACCGCATCGACGCCAGCATTGCCCGCCTGCGCCGGCCGCTGCTGGCCATCACGCTGGCCGCGGCCGCCATTGTGCTGTTGACCGCGCTGTGGATCGCGCGCCGCATCGCCCGGCCCATCGAACAACTGACAGCCGCGGCTGATCGCATGGCCGGCGGCGATCTGAGCGGGCGCGCCGTGGCAACCACGCGCGACGAGGTCGGCAGGCTGACGACCAGCTTCAACCGCATGGCCGGCGAGCTGGACGACACCGTGACCCGCCTGACGCGCGAGCGCAGCCGCATCGAAGCCATTCTGGAAAACATGGCCGACGGGGTGATCATTGCCGATCCGCGCGGCGAGGTGCGGCTGATCAACCCGGCGGCGACCAGGCTGCTCAAAACCAGCCAGCAGGCCGCGCGCGGAGCCAGTTTCGCCCAGGTGGTGCGCCATCATCAGATCATCGACCTGTGGCAGGCGTGCCGCGCCACGGGCCAGTTGCAGGCCGGCGCGGTGGAGATCGACCGCCAGGCCGTCTTCTGGCAGGTGATCATCACGGCCTTCCAGGAAACCGGCGTCCTTGGCTACCTGATCATCATCCAGGATCTGTCGCGCATCCGCCGGCTGGAGACGGTGCGCCGCGACTTCATCAGCAACATCTCGCACGAGCTGCGCACCCCGCTGGCCTCGCTGAAGGCGCTGACCGAGACGCTGCGCGACGGCGCGCTGGACGATCCGCCCGCGGCTGAACGATTCCTGGGCAGCATGGAGACCGAGATCGACGCGCTGACGCAGATGGTGCAGGAGCTGCTGGAGCTGTCGCGCATCGAATCGGGCCAGGCGGCGCTGCGCCTGGCCCCGGCAGCAGTGGCCCAGATCATCACTCCCTCGGTGGAACGGCTGCGGCCACAGGCCGAGCGCAACGGCCTGAACTTGCAGGTCGTCATCGCCGAGGACACGCCGCCGGTGCTGGTCGACGTCGAGCGCATGCAGCAGGTGGTCAGCAATCTGGTCCACAACGCCATCAAGTTCACGCCGCCCGGCGGGTCGATCACCGTGCGCGCCCAGCAGGGCCGGGATGGGCAGATCCCAGCTTCAGCCCGCAAGGCCCGGCCGCTGGTCAGCGGCGGCTGGCCGGTGGTGATCGTGGAGGTGGCCGACACCGGCATGGGCATCCCGGAGCGCGATCTGCCGCGGGTCTTCGAGCGCTTCTACAAAGCCGACCGGGCGCGCGGCAGCGGCGGCGCAGGGCTGGGCCTGTCCATTGCCCATCATCTGGTGGAAGGCCACGGCGGCCACATCTGGGTGGAAAGCGAGGAAGGGGAGGGGAGCACCTTCTTCTTCAGCCTGCCCCTGGCAGAAACGTCTGCTCACAACCCGCTCAATGTGCTTTGACCTGGAAGCCAGCGGCTGCCATGCAGAGCCGGGTAAGTAAGGCCGCTGGGCGCTTGCAGGCAGATGGTTTCAACCTCTGATTCCGGCGGGGCGGAGCCTTTCAAACAGCATCTCAGCGACAACCGATCAAGGGCCGCGCAGCGCAGACCCTGGCTTTGACTTGGGGCGGAGGGTGTTAACCCATCCTTAAACAATCGATGACGTCCTCTTAAAGCGTTGGTGAAACGGCGTTAACCAGGGGGTGCTACACTGCTTGGGAAATGAGCAAACAAACCCACTTGCTTCCAACCAAGAAGGAGAAAAACCCCATGCGACGACTTGTCTCGCTGAGCCTCATCATTGCGGCTCTCGTTTTGGCGGCTTGCGGCGGCAGCAGCACGCCCGAGCCCACCCCTGCACCGGCCGCGTCGGCTGAACAGCCCACGGCCGCGCCCGCCGCGCCCGCGTCCACCGATGAATCTGCCGCTGCGCCGCAGGAAGCGGCCACGGACGGCGTCACGCTGCCCGAGGTCAACCCGCTGGAGGTCAGCGGCGACATCATCGTGGCGGGCAGTTCCACCGTCTTCCCGCTGACCGAGCGCATGGCCGAGCGTTTCCGCGCTGAGGGCTACGCCGGCAACATCACCATCGACTCCATCGGCACCGGCGCCGGGCTGGAGCGCTTCTGCGTGGCCGGCGAAACCGACATCGCCAACGCCTCGCGCGCCATCAAGGCGGGCGAAGTGGAAAGCTGCCGCGGCATCGGCCGCGAGGCCACGGAGTTCCGCGTCGGCACCGACGCGCTGGCCGTGGTGGTCAACGCTGGCAACGACTGGATCGGCGAGGAAGGGCTGACCTTGGCCGAGCTTGCCCAGATCTTTTCCAACCAGGTCACCAACTGGTCCGACGTCGATCCTGCCTGGCCCAACCAGCCGATCAAGCGCTTCAGCCCCGGCACCGACTCTGGTACGTTCGACTACTTCATCGAAGCGGTCATGGACCCCGCCTTCCCGGACGCGGGCGAGGAAGCGTTGCTTGCGGCGGCCAACGTGCAGCTCTCCGAGGATGACAACGTCCTGGTGCAAGGCGTCTCCGGCGATCCCTACGCCATCGGTTACTTCGGCTTCGCCTACTTCGAGGAGAATGCAGCCGCCCTGCGCGATCTGGCCATCGAGGGGGTCGCTCCCGGCGTGGATAGCGTCAACAGCGGCGAGTATCCTCTGGCCCGCCCGCTCTTCATCTACTCTGCCCCCAGCGTCATGGTCGCCAAACCGCAGGTCGCCGCCTTCATCAACTTCTACCTGACCTACGTCAACGACGAAGTGCTCGATGTCGGCTACTTCCCGGCTGCCGCCGACGCGCTGGATGCGGCCCGTCAGAACTGGCTGAAGGCGCTGGAGTAGTAGCGTCGCCGGCCGGTCGCCAAGACTGACCAGTGGATGGGAAGGGCCAACGGCGGCGACCTGCCATGCCGCCCAGGCTCTTCCCATCTCGTATCGACAGAATCCCGCTCATGCAAAAAGACATCAGCAAGGCCGCAGCGCCAGGTATCAAGGCTGAGATCGACCTGCGTCGCCGGCCCCGGCGCGGCGAACAGATCATTCAGAGCACATTGTGGCTGTGCGGCCTCTTGTCGGTTCTGATCACCGTGGGCATTGTGGTGGTGCTGTTCTTCGATGCCCTGGCGTTTTTCGGCCTGGACGAGGTTACGCTGGCTGAGTTCTTCACCGGCACGGCGTGGCAACCCAAGATCCTGCAGTTCGGGCTCTTTCCCCTCTTCAACGCCACCGTTCTGACCAGCGCCATCGGCCTGCTGGTGGCCGTGCCGCTGGGGCTGATGATCGCCATCTATCTGAGCGAGTATGCCTCGCCGCGTGCCCGCAACCTGCTCAAGCCGACGATGGAGATCCTGGCCGGCGTGCCCACGGTGGTGTTCGGCTACTTTGCCCTCAACTTCATCACGCCCATCTTGCAGGGCGTCTTCGGTCGGGACGTGGTCGAGATCTTCAATGTGGCCTCGGCAGGTATCGTGATCGGCATCCTGATCATCCCAACGATCAGCTCCATGAGCGAAGACGCACTGAGCGCGACGCCGCGCGCGCTGCGCGAGGGCGCCTATGCCCTGGGCGCGACCCGGCTGGAGACGGCGGTCAGGGTGGTGCTGCCGGCGGCCATTTCCGGCATCGCCGCGGCCGTGATCGTAGGCATGGCGCGCGCCGTGGGCGAGACCATGGTGGTGGCCATCGCGGCCGGCGCCGGCCCGCGCAACTTCAGCGCCTGGGGCGACGCGTTGAGCGGCCTCAGTTTCCTCAATCCCTTCAAGGCCGCCGAGACCATGACCGGCCACATGGTGCGCATCAGCGGCGGCGACCTGAGCTACGACTCGATTGACTACAACAGCATCTTTGCCATTGGCATGATGCTCTTTCTGATGACCATGATGCTGAACCTGATCAGCCGCTGGATTGTCAGGCGCTTCCGCGAGGAGTATTGACCATGGCTGGCGACATGCGGTCCAATGACGGCTTCCCGCAGGGCGAGAGCTACGCCGGTTTTGTGCGCAAACGGCGGCGCGTGGGAACCTTCTTTCGCACGCTGTTCTTGCTGGCCACCGTGCTCGGCGTCGTGATCCTGGCTGTGCTGGTGCTGGATGTGGCCAACGACGCGTTTGGCTACGTGGCGATCCAGAACCAGGTCGCCCCGGAGTCGCTGGCCGAAGACCTGGAGGAGCTGCCCCAGGAGGAGTTGCTGGCCATTCTGACGGCCAATATCTCGGCCGGCCGCCTGCGGGCGCTGAACGCTCAAGCCCTCGTGGCAGAACGCAGCCAGGAGGAGGTCTTGGCGCTGGTGGTGAGCGAGGTGGTGCGGCCCAAGATCGTGGAAAGCTGGTCGCTGGCCGAGTCCATCTTCGAGCGCGCGCGGATCGAAGCTGAGCTGGCAACGATCCCCAACGCGGTGCTGGAGTTCAAGGCCTGGCTGAACTGGGACTTCATCACCGCGCCGCAGTCCTCCGATCCGACGTCAGCCGGCATCCGCACGGCCATTCTGGGCTCGATCTGGGTGACGCTGATCGCCTTCCTGGTGGCGACGCCGTTGGGCGTGGGCGCGGCGACCTATCTGGAGGAGTACAGCAAGGGCGGCAAGCTGGACGGCCTGATCGAAACCAACATCAACAACCTGGCCGGCGTGCCCTCGATCATCTACGGCATGTTGGGCCTGGCGGTGTTCGTGCGCTTCTTTGGGCAGATCACCAGCGGTGTTGTCTTCGGCGCGGCCGATCCCAGCACGGCCAATGGCCGCACGATCCTGGCGGCCGGCATGACGCTGGGCCTGCTGATCTTGCCGCTGGTGATCATCAATGCCCGCGAGGCGATCCGGGCGACGCCGCGCGCCTTCCGCGAGGCATCCTATGGCCTGGGCGCGACCAAGTGGCAGACCACGTGGCACCACGTGCTGCCCAACGCGCTGCCCGGCATTCTGACCGGCGTGATTCTGTCGGTGTCACGCGCCTTCGGCGAGACCGCGCCGTTGATCGTGGTGGGGGTTTCCACCTTCATCGTGGTTGACCCAGCCGGCCCCTTCTCGAAGTTCACCACGCTGCCGGTGCAGATCTTCCAATGGACCGCGCGACCGCAGGAGGAGTTCCAGCGGCTGGCCGCGGCCGCCATTCTGGCGCTGCTCTTCCTGCTGCTAACCCTGAACGCGACCGCGATCTACCTGCGCAATCGCTTTGCCCGCAGGTACTAGCGACGGCGAGAGGCCGGAATACCGGTCCGGGGCTCTTCAAGAGCTTCTGAGAGATCCGGCCTCTGGAGAAAAGACTATGAACAACGCAAGCAACGGCAAATACGCCGCCGAGGCGCACGATCTGAACATCTACTACGGCAGCTTCCAGGCTGCGCGCGATATCAACCTCCTGATCGAGCGGCAAAAAATCACGGCGCTGATCGGGCCGTCAGGCTGCGGCAAGAGCACGGTGCTGCGCGCCTTCAACCGCATGAACGACCTGATCCCCAGCGCACGCACCACCGGCGATGTGCATTTCCACGGCAAAAACATCTACGACCGGGATGTGGACGCGGTCGAGGTGCGCCGCCGTGTGGGCATGGTGTTTCAGAAGCCCAACCCCTTCCCCAAGAGCATCTACGAGAACATCGCCTGGGGCGCCAGGGTCAACGGCTTCAAGGGCAACGTGGACGATCTGGTGGAGGAATCGCTGCGCGGCGCGGCCCTGTGGGATGAGGTCAAGGACAAGCTCAGGCAGAGCGGCTATTCGCTCTCTGGCGGCCAGCAGCAGCGGCTGTGCATCGCCCGCGCCATTGCCATCAAGCCCGACATCATCCTGATGGACGAACCCTGTTCGGCGTTGGATCCCATCGCTACGCTGCGGATCGAGGAGCTGATGAAGGCGCTGACCCGTCAATATACGATCATCATCGTGACGCACAACATGCAGCAGGCCGCGCGCGTCTCCGACTACACCGCCTTCTTCACCGTCAAGGACGACCGCACCGGCTATCTGGAAGAGTTCGGCGCCACCAAGGAGATGTTCACCAGCCCGCAGAGCCAGGTGACGGAAGACTACATCACGGGACGGTTTGGGTAATCGGCGAACGGTGTGCAACTGCTGAGCCGGCGCGCCAGCACTCATGGATTGGAACTGGAAAACAGCTATGTCTAGAACTACATTCGAACTGCAGTTGGTCAAGCTGCAAGAGGACATTCTGGCCCTGGGCAGCCTGGTTCAGGAGGCGCTGCTGGAGGCCATGGATCATCTCCGAGCGCGTGACGTCGCGGCCAGCCGCGCCCTGGTACAGCGCGATCGCGTCATCGACGACAAGCGCTACGCCATCGAGGCCGACGCGTTGGCGTTGATCGCGATGCAGCAGCCGATGGCCGGCGATATGCGCATGATCGCCGCCTCGCTGTTCATCGTCAACGAGCTGGAGCGCATCGGCGACTACGCCAAGAGTCTGGGGCGCGTCAACATCCGCATCGGCGACGAACCGCTGATGAAACCGCTGGTCGACATGCCGCGCATGACGGAGCAGATCGACCGCATGTTGGGTCACTCCTTGCAGGCCTTCGTCGCCCGGGACCTGGACCTGGCCCGCGCCATCATCAGGGAAGACGAGATCGTCGATGACCTGTATGATCAAATCTACGCCGAGCTGATGACCTTGATCATGCAGGACGTCTCCAAGATTCGCCAGGCCAACCTGCTGCTGATGGCCGCGCACAATCTTGAGCGGGCGGCCGACCGCTGCACCAACATCTGCGAGCGCGTGATCTACTGCGTCACCGGCAAACTGATCGACGCCGGCTGGGAGGAAGACCTGGGTTAGCAGCGGCGATCAGGAGGCCGTGCTGAGGGTGAGCGCGGCCGCGCCGCGCAGACACGCTTCCACGCCGGAGCTGGACGGCCTGCGCAGCCATCAAATAAGGCGCGGAGTCGAGGCTTTAGCCGGGTCTGGCTGACGCGGGATGGGCGCGCGGACCGCCTGAAGGCTCGACTCCTGCATGGCAGCCGCCATCAGTGGAATCGCTGTTGTCATGGAACATTGGTATAATACGGCGGGCTCGGTCGGAGACCGGCCCGAGCGTAAGAAGGCTCGGTCGGAGACCGGCCTGAGCACCCATTTTGAGATTTGGAGCGCCTATGTTGACACCAAGACCCACCACCGGCGACACGGAATGGTTCGTCCATGATCGCTTTGGTATGTTCATCCACTGGGGCCTCTATGCCCTGTCCGCTCGCCACGAGTGGCTGATGACCGCTGAAAAGATCGAAGCGGCGCTGTACAGGGAACGCTACCTGTCGCGCTTCAACCCGACGCACTATGACCCGCGCGCCTGGGCGCGCAGCGCCCGCGCGGCCGGGATGAAGTACGTCATCCTGACCGCCAAACACCACGAGGGCTTCTGCCTCTGGGACAGCGCCTACACCGACTTCAAGGCCACCAACACCCCCTATGGCCAGGACCTGATCGCTCCCTTCGCGGAGGCTTTCCGCGCCGAGGGGCTCAGAGTCGGCCTCTACTACTCGCTGCTGGACTGGAGCCACCCCGACTTTACCATCGACATGTACCACCCGCTGCGCGATAACCCGGACGCGGCGCAGTTGAACAAGGAGCGGGTCATTTCCCGCTACGCCGAGTACATGCGCAACCAGGTGGCCGAGCTGCTGACCAACTTCGCCCCCGACATTCTCTGGTGCGATTTTTCCTATCCTACCGAGACCTACAACGGACTGCCTGGCAAGGGCCGCGCCGACTGGAAGAGCGATCAGCTCCACGCCATGATCCGGCGGCTCAGCCCGAACATCATCCTCAACAACCGCATGGACCTGCCCGACGTGCGCGCCGATGTCTACACGCCGGAGCAAATCCAGCCCACCGAATGGGTGCGGGTGGAGGGAGAGCCGGTGGTCTGGGAGGCCTGCCACACCTTCAGCGGCTCCTGGGGCTATCACCGCGACGAGGACACCTGGAAGAGTCCTGAGCAGTTGATCATGTTGTTGGTCAACACCGTGGCCTGCGGCGGCAACATGCTGATGAACGTCGGCCCGACCGCGCTGGGGACGTTCGACCCGCGCGCAGAGCAAGCATTGGGCGTCTACCGCGACTGGATGGCGCTGCACGGCGAGGCCATCTACGGCTGCACGCAGAGCGAGTTCACCGCGCCGCCGGACTGCCGCCTGACCCAGAATGGGGACAAGGTCTACGTCCACATCTTCGCCTGGCCCTTCAAGCATCTGCACCTGCCTGAGATGGACGGGCGGGTGGCGTATGCCCGCTTCCTGCACGACGGCAGCGAGGTCCCGCTGACCGGCAGCGAATGGGAGACGCGCCAGATGACGATCCGGCCGGGCACGCAGTTGCTTTTCCTGCCCGTCAGGAAACCCGATGTGACTGTGCCGGTGATCGAGCTGACTTTGAAGTAAAGCTCATCGATGGTCACTGGCAAACGCGCCAGGGCCATAGCCCCAGCTTCGCCGCACAGAGATGCGAGATCTCGCCCGACGGCCAGACGCTGGCGGCTGATGCCTTCGCCCTGCCCTGACCGTGCGTCATTCCGGCGGCAGGCGCGCGTTGGTGGCTGCATAGCGACCGCCGACTGAACCTGTTCGACGCACTTCACGGTTCTCGTCTCACACAAAGCCGCCAAGCCCGTCCTGCGGCCGCCGCAGGAAAGGTTCGGCGGCTTTGTGCAACAACTGCAAACGCCGGCTCGCTGATCCCCTCCAGGTGTTGCACTCCGTCAGGCTCCGTGCCGGGGTGCAGGTCAGGACTGGCCCGAGTGGTGAACTCATCCCGCAGCAAAGAAAAGGAGCGTCCCAACAGAGAAGACCGGTTCCTGGGCCGTCGGATGGCAGAATCGCCTTGCGCGTCCCGTTGATTGAAGTGTGCGCTGTCTCTCGATCACCGGCGCTGTCCTGACGGCGATGAATGAAAGGAACCCTTCGATGCGCGTTGTACTCCTTGCTGCGGCTCTGCTGTTGTTAGTTCTCGTAAGCTCTGCCTCAGACGTCTCGGCGGAAGGAGTCGTCACTTCCTGCACCGATCAAAACCTGCGGCGCGCGTTGGTCGGCGGCGGATTGGTCACCATGCGGTGCAACGGCATCATTGCGCTGCGGGACGAGTTGGTCATCGAGGCCGACACCACCATCGACGGCGACTCGTGGGACGTCACCATCAGCGGCGGCGGCGCCGTGCGCGTGTTCAACGTGACCCCAGGAACAACGCTCAACCTCCGCCAGATCACCATCGCCGACGGCCATGCGACCAACGGCGGCGGCATCTTCGTGTCCGATTGCTATGTGTCGTGCGGCGATACCACCATCGTGATCGATGACAGCGTGTTCAGCGGCAACAGCGCCCACTGGTGGGGCGGCGGGCTTTACGTCATGACCCACTGTCAGGAGGATTGCGGCCACGTCACCGTGGAGATCACGGACAGCGATTTTGTTGCCAACTCAGCCGGTAGGACAGGGTCCGTTCTCTATCACGACAGCGATTCGTATCCCCAGCACTTTGCCATGACCATTCGCAACAGCACGCTTGAGCAGAACACGGGCGATGTGATCTTGTTGGGCAACAGTGCTGACTTGACCGTCCAGGATAGCACGCTTTCCAACAACACCGGCGACGTCATCAGGACTGAGGTCTACGCCTCCGCCTCCGCGACCGTTCGCGGCAGCGTTTTTGAAGACAACAGCGGCAGCGGGGTCAACCTCATCGAATGGAGCGGATTGGATGTGGTCGACAGTGTTTTCCGCGGCAATGGCAGCTGCGGGATCCGGGGCTGGGACAGTTGGCTGAGCGTGCGCGACAGCACGTTCGTGGACAACAGCTATTGCGGCCTGATGAGCGGCGACGATGGGGGCGTGGCGACCGTGGTCAACAGCACCTTTTCCAACAACGGAGACGCCGGCTTCGACATCGTCGGCGGCGGTCAAGCCACGGTGACGGTCGCCAACAGCACCCTGGCCGCCAACGGCGGCAGCAATGTCGGCGGCATCCTGGCCGGCTATGAAAGCACGGTTCGCGTCATCAACTCGACCCTCTACGGCGTCCCGATCATCAACGACCTCCCGGATGGCTCCATTGTTCTCAGCAATACGATCGTCGCCAACAGCTCGACGGGCGTCAACTGCACGGGCTCCATCACCGACGGGGGCGGCAATCTCAGCTACCCTGACGCCACCTGTCCGGGCATCAATGCGGATCCCTTGCTTGGCCCGCTGCAAGACAACGGCGGTTCCACCTTGACCATGGCGCCGTTGCCCGGCAGCCCGGCCATCGACGGCGGCGTGGATGCGACCTGTCTGACTGCCCCGATCAGCGGCCTCGATCAGCGCTGGATGATGCGACCCATCGGGCCACACTGCGACATCGGCGCCGTCGAATTTGCCAGCGTCGTGCCGTGGCGGAGATGGCTTCCAGTCATGTTGGTGGAGTGATGCGTAATGCGTAATGCGTAATGCGTAACCCGGAAGGGACTTCGGTTGTGGTGGGTATGGGGTGCGCGTTGTGCGGCACGTAATGCGTGATGCGTAATGCGTAACCCGGAAGGGACTTCGGTTGTGGTGGGTATGGGGTGCGCGTTGTGGGATACGTAATGCGTAATGCGTAATGCGTAACCCGGAAACACCTCCCGCCATTCCGGTTACCCTTTGTGTCTATAATAGGTGAAACAGCTTACTCGACGAATTTAGTGTACAATACACCGAACACCGAAGGAGTCAAGAAGATGTCACACAAGCAATCGGTCAAGGTTAACAACAACGGATCATTGAACGGCCATTCG
>JAKQCW010000052.1 GCA_029558955.1 Chloroflexota bacterium | reverse complement strand
TGGGCGACTTTTTCGGCCTGGGGCGGCTGGGCGTCGATGCGCAGGGCAGCTTCGGCCTCGCTCAGGCCGCGGTTGGCCATCAGACGCTGGATCTGCTGCTCGCGCGGGGCGATGACAACCCAGACCTGCTGGCAGAGCTGCCGGCTGAGGCCGGCCTCCAGCAGCTTGATGGCCTCGATCACCACCACGGGCGCATCCGCCTCGGCCACGCGGCGCTGGATCACCTGAAAGACCGCCGGATGGACGATGGCCTCCAGGTCGGCCAAGGCGGCCGGGTCGCTGAAGACGATCTGGCCCAGGCGCAGGCGGTCGATGGGGCCGCCGCCCGGCGCAATGGCCGGGCCGAAGCGGGCCACGATGCGCTGATAGGCCGGCTGGCCCGGCTCCATCACCTGGTGGGCCACCTTGTCGGCGTCGATGCCGGCCGCGCCCAGCCCGGCCAGCAGGGCCATGACGGTGCTCTTGCCCACGCCAATGTTGCCGGTCAGGCCGACGACCAACTTGTCTGATGGTTGATCCATGATCACCGCAATCGTTGCATCTGTCATTCTGAACGGGTCGAAGCGCCAATGGGCCAACCGCACCCAACCAGCTCTCTCAGACCTCTGGATCGACCGCGCCCAGGGCCAGTGAAGAAACCCGGCGCTGCCTGAGCCAGAATTCTTCGCCGGCCAATCAGCGCGGCGCCAGTCGCGTGCCAGAGCCAATCCGAATGCCAGCGTGACCTCATGCGGCCAGCTCAGCCCATTCTTCCATGAGCTGGTGCAGGCGTTCGTCCACAGCCTGATACTCGCGGCCCAGCGCCTCGACCTGGCGGGTGTCCTGGGCGGCGCTGGCCTGGCTCAATGCGTCGCCCAGGCCGGCCAGCCGCTGCTCCATGCCTTCGATCAGCTCAGCCAGGCGATCGGCCTCGGCCGCGCGCGCCTCGACCTGCTTGCGCTGACGCCGCTCTTCCTTGGCTCGCTCGCGATGAACCTGAGAATCGGTGGCCGGCGCGACGCCGTTGGTCGCCGCGGCCGCGGCCAGCGCCTCTTCCTCGGCCTTGGCCGCCAGATAGGACGTGTAGTTGCCCTCGTAGGCGCGCAGCTCGCCGTCGTCGATCATCCACACCTGGGTGGCGACAGCGTCCACCAGGTAGCGGTCGTGGGTCACCAGCAGCACCGTGCCGGGGAAACCTGCCAACACATCCTCCAGCACCTCCTGGGAGGTGATGTCCAGGTGGTTGGTCGGCTCGTCCAGCACCAGCAGGTTGGCGCCCTCCAGCGTCAGGCGAGCCAGGGCGATGCGGCTGCGCTGGCCGCCGCTGAGCACCTCGATGCGCTTGTAGGCGTCGTCGCCGGAAAAGAGGAAGCGGCCCAGCAGGCCCCGCGCCTCGCCGATCTCCATGCGGGGCGCCTTCTGCAGGATGGCGTCCAAGGCAGTTATGTCGGGGCGCAGCTCGCTGTGGGCCTGGGCCAAATAGCCGACCTGCACGCTGGCGCCCACCCGCAGCCGGCCCTCCAGCGGCGGCGTCTGGCCCAGCAGCGTCTTGAGGAAGGTGGACTTGCCCGCGCCGTTGGGGCCCAGCAGCGCAGCCCGCTCGCCGCGCTTCAGCTCCAAATCCTCGCAGCGGAAGAGCAACGTGTCCTGCTCGCTGACCGGCTGGCGGCTGGCGATGAACTCGTGGCCGCCGGAGATATCCTCGCGGCGGCTGAGTTGGCCGGCCTGGGCGCGGTAGCCGATGGCCAGGTCGACGGTGCGCAGGACGATGTTGCCGCTGCGCAGCCGGGCGTCCATCTGCAGGCGGATGGCGCGCTGCTCCTTCGGCAGCTCGATCAGGCCGTCCTCTTTGATCATGCGCTCCAGCCGGGTGCGGCGGCCCTGGGCCTGTTTGGTGTTCTGGCCGGCGATGTTGCGGCGGATGAAGTCCTCTTCCTTGGCGATGACCTGCTGCTGGCGCTGCCACTCCTTGCGCTGGCGCTCACGGCGCTCGGCCCGCTGCTGCACGTAATGGCTGTAGTTGCCGCGGTAGACCTCCAGCCGCTGGCTGGCCAGCTCCCAAATGCGCGTCGCCACCCGGTCGAGAAAATAGCGGTCGTGAGAGACCACCACCATGCTGCCCTGCCATTGCAGCAGCGTCTGTTCCAGCCACTCGGTGGCGTGCAAGTCCAGGTGGTTGGTCGGCTCGTCCATCAACAGCAGGTCAGGCTCTTGCAGGATGAGGCGGGCCAGCAGGCCGCGCGTCCGCTGCCCGCCGCTGAGATGGGCCAGCGGCATGTGGTGCTCGGCCGGGGCAAAGCCCAGACCGGTGAGCACCTGGCGCATGCGCAGCTCCCATTGATAGCCGCCGGCCGCCTCGAAGGCCGCCTGGCGCGGGCCGTATTCCTCCAATGCAGCCTCGTAGCTGGCCGGGTCGGCCATACGCTCCTCCAGCCGGTGCAGCGCCTCGGCCTGGCGACGCAGGTGGTCGAACTGGCTGGCCACATCGTCCCACAGGGTTGCGTCGCCCACGGGGGGTGGGTCCTGGGGCAGGTAGCCGATGGTGATGCCCCGCATGCGGCTGATGACGCCGTCGTTGGGCGCGTCCAGGCCAGCCAGCAGGCGCAGCAGGGTGGTCTTGCCCTCGCCGTTGGGGCCGACCAGGCCGATGCGATCGCCCTTCTCGACGCGCAAATCGACCCCCTGGAACACATCCAGCGGGCCGAAACGTTTGCTGAGGTCGTTGCCGATGAGCACGGACATGGCGGATAGGCAGGTTGGAACGGTTGCAGATGGCCGGCGGCAGGTAGGCCAGGATGCGGAGCTTGCGCTGGCAGATGCCTGTGCCTGTCGAAGTCGTGATTATACCACAGGGCTAAGCGCACGGCCCAAAGAGCCAGGTAGCCAGTCAAGCCGCCTGGGCCCAGCCGGTGAGCAGGCGCCGTCCGGCCTACCGTCCCCCCATCCCCGACAGCGTGATCCCCTGCACGAACCATTTCTGGGCTATGATGTAGATCACCAGCACCGGCAACAGTGCAATGACCGCGCCGGCCATCAGCAGACCCCAGGCGGTGCTGTACTGGCCGACGAAGGCCGCCAGCCCCACCGGGATGGTGCGCATGGTCTCGGAACTGGTCACCACCAGCGGCCAGAGAAAGTCGTTCCACACCCCCTGGAAGACGAAGATGGCCAGCGCGGCCAGCACCGGCCCGCTCAACGGCAGGACGATCTGCGCCCAAATGCGCAAGCTGCTGGCGCCGTCCATGCGCGCGGCCTCGTCCAGGTCCATGGGCAGGGTGCGGTAATACTGGCGCAGCAAAAAGGTGCTGAAGACACTGAACAGCGCCGGCACGATCAGCGCGCGGTAGCTGTCGTACCAGCCCAGGTTCTTGATGATCAGAAAGTTGGGGATCACCGTCACCGGGAAGGGGATCATCAGCGTGGCCAGGTAGAGCACGAAGATGGCATCGCGCCCCCGGAAGCGCAGGCGGGCGAAGGCGAAGGCCGCCAGCGACGAGATCAGGATCTGCACCACCGTCACCGTGACCGAGACGATGGCGCTGTTGAGATAGAAGCGGCCAAAGGGCACGATGCGGAAGGTCTCGCGGTAGTTGCTCAGCGTCCACTGGTCCAGGCCAAACTCGCGCGCCAGGAAGGCCTGCTGCGGCACCAGCGACACCAGCAGCATGGCAAAAAAGGGCGCCACCATCAGCACGCTGAAACCGATCAGCGCCGCGTGCAGGGCCAGCCGGCCAAGCCGTTGCGAACGGGTCGTCCTCATCTCACTCCGTCTCACACCATTCTCGCTCGGGCCGGTCTCCCGACCGAGCCCGTCCACACCAGCCGCGCTCGGGCCGGTCTCCTGACCGAGCCCGTCCACACCAGCCGCGTCATCCAGGTTCACTCCGTCTCATAATACACCCAGCGCCGCTGCAAGCGGTTCTGGATCAGCGTAAAGGCGAAGATGAAGATGAACAGAAACCAGGCCATGGCCGCGGCCTTGTCCATCCTGATATCGCGGAACGCGGCCAGGTAGATGTACTGCACCACGCTCAGCGAGGAGTTGGCCGGCCCGCCGCGGGTCATGACGAAGGGCTCGGTGAAGAGCTGAAACGCGCCGATGGCCTGATAGACAAAAAGAAAAAAGGTCGTTGAGCTGATCATAGGCAGGGTGACGTGGCGCAGCCGCTGCCAGCCGCCCGCCCCGTCCACGCGCGCCGCATCGGTCAGCTCCCGCGGCACCCCTTGCAGCGCGGCCAGGTAGATCACCATGGTGAAGCCGGTATTCTTCCACAGGGTCAGGATCACCACAGCCCAGCGGGCATAGCGGGTGCTGCCCAGCCAGTTGGGCGGCGTCACCGGCAGCCCGGTGAACTGGGCGAAGTGCTGGATCCAGACGTTGATCAGGCCGTTGTTGCTCAGCAGCAGGCGAAAGACAATCGCGCCGGCCACCACGGTGGTCACCACCGGCATGAAGTAGATCAGCCGGTAGACGCCGGTGGCGCGCAGCCCCTGGTTCAAGGCCAGCGCCATGGCCAGCCCCAGCGCCAACTGCATGGGGACGATGGTCACCAGGTAGAAGGCGGTGTTGCGCACAGCCTGCCAGAAGACCGGGTCGCGCAGCAGCGCGCGGTAGTTGTCCAGCCCGACGAAGGCGCGAAAGCCGGTCAGCCCCCAACTGGTGAAGGAGATCCCCAGCGACATCGTCACCGCCAGGATCACGAAAACCGCAAAGCCCAGCAGGCTGGGCAGCAAAAAGAGATAGCCCTCCCACTGCTGGTCAGGACGCCAACGGAAGAGGCTGCGGCGAGGGGCGGGAGGGAGGGACATGGGGGAGAGGGGGGGAGAATGGTGAACGGTGAACGGTGAACGGTGAACGGTGAACGGTAAACGGTAAACGGTAAACGGTAAACGGTAAACGGTAAACGGAATTCCGATCACCGTTCACCGTTTACCGAATACCGTTTACCGTATGCCGTAGCCGCTACTTCGGATATCCGTAGCTGGCCAGGAAGGCGTCGACCTGCTCACAGAGCGCGGGCAGGGCGGTGGCCGGGTCAGCTTCGCCCGACCAGATCAGGTCCATGCCGGGGCCGATGACGGAGCCGTCCAGCTCGCCCCATTCGGGGAAGTAGCCGAAGCCGCCCACGCCCGAGGCCGCGGCCTCGTCGATGATGGCCTGCTTGTTGGCCGGCGCCTGGTCGGTCATGAAGGCGGGCGAATTGGCGGTGGACTGCAAGGCGGGGAAGATCTCGCCCGCGGCGGTGTAGACCTGCTCGCCCCCCTCGGTGCTCTGCAGCCAGGAGAGGAAGGTCCACGCCGCGTCCTTGGCGTCGCTGCCCGCGCTCATCACCCAGGCCGCGCCGCCCGCGGCGTTCCAGCGCTGGCCGCCCTCAGGAATCGGCACTACCGCCACGTCGTAGGCCTTGCCGGCCTGGTTGAAGCCGGAGACGCGGCTGGTGTTCTGGATGATCATGGCCGCCTGGTCGGCGATGAAGACCGCCTGGTCGCCGCCGGCCTGGCCGAGGTCAGCCGGCCGCATGGCATAGCCCTTGTTCATCAGATCGGCGAAGAAGGCGACAGCCTCCACCGACGCCGGCTCGGCCAGCATGCACTTGGAGGGATTGACGTAGTCGTCCAGGATCGCGCCGCCGTTCTGGTTCAGCCACTTGGAGAACTTGCCGCCCTCCATGGCCAGGCCGTAGCGCTCGCCCGGCACAGTCAACGCCTCAGCCGCGGCCGTCAGCTCGTCCCAGGTCCAGGTCTCGTCGGGATAGGCCAGGCCGGCCGCGTCGAAGAGGTCCTTGTTGTAGTAGAGCACGTTGACCTCGATGTCGCGCGGGAAGCCGTAGACGCTGCCCTGGTACTTGGCCGACTCCAGCAGGCCGGGCCAGTAGTCGTCCAGGTTATAGCCGGACTGTTCGATGAAGGAATCCAGGTTTTCCAGCACCCCCTCGGCCGCGTAGCGCGGGGTGGGCCAGAGGAAGGCGATGTCGGGGATCAGGGCGGTGTCGCCGCTGGCCCAAAGCGCCTGGATCTTGGTGAAATAGTCGTCCCAGGGCTGATTCCAGATTTCGATCTTGATCTCTGGGTGCTCAGCCATGAAGGCATCGGCTACCCGCTGGTGGGAAACCACCTCTTCGGGGCTGCCCCAGAGCGCCCAGGTCAGCGTGACGGCCGCAGCGGCCGGCTGTTCGGCGGTCGTTTGGTCGGTGGTAGCCGGCTGATCGGTGGCGGCCGGCGGCTCAGCGGCCGGCGGTGCGACCGGCGTCGCGGGTGGAGCGCAGGCGCTGAGCGCCAACAGGGCGATCAGCGTGAGCAAGACAAGAACAGAGCGGCGGTGGATCTTCATGGCTTCTCCTTTCCTTGTAGAAGCAGGTTGTACGCGAGTCCTTCACTCGGCGGCCAGAGCTATGTGGCTCTGGGTTGTCTCCAGGCTTGATAAGATGTCTGGAATTTATCCTCATGGGGCAGCCAGCAAAAGCTCCATAAACAACAACATGCGCTATAGTTCTGGCCCTCCGCCCGGGTGGTCGTAGACCTCGTTCACCTCAGCCGCGACGGCCGCGGCCGGCTTGGCGGCCAGCAGATCATCGAAGAGCGGCAGCCGGCCTGTGCGCACGGCGTGGTCGGCATAGAGGAACATGGCCGCCGACCAGCCCTGCTGCGCATAGCCCATGGGATGCCCGCTGTCGCCGTGCAGCCATTCGGTGAACTCCCACGGATGATAGATGCCCTGGCGGTTGGCCTCGGCCAGCCGGGTCAGCAGGCGTTCCGCCTCCTGCTGCCAGCCGTGACGCACCAGAGCGGCCACGTGCAGCCCGCCGATCATCGGCCAGATGCCGCCGTTGTGATACTGGTGCGGCAGGTTCAGGTTGCGGCTGCGATAATACTCGCGCCAGTGCGACTCGCTGGGGTAGATGGGCGGATAGATGGCCTTGGTCGGGTAGGGCTCGGCCATGCCCACCTGCGCCATGTAGCGCACGATGTGCTCGGCCCGGTGGCGGTCGGCGATGCCGGTCAGGATGGCCAGGCAGTTGCCCAGGCTGTCGCACCAATCGCCATACTCGCGAAAGGCGATCCAGGGCAGATAGTAGGGCCGGCTGGAGATGGTGCCCACGTTGTGGTAGACCATGAACCACTCCAGGCGGATCGTCTTGAGCTTCTCCAGGTGCTCGGCGAAATGTTCGGCCACCCAGCAGCGGTCGATCCAGAGCAGCAGGTTGATCCGTTCATGGATGCCCAGCGGGTTGATCGGCAGCCAATGGCAGCCCACCCGGTCAAACAGCCGTGCGCACATCTCCTGATAGGCCAGGCTGGCCGCGTAGTAGAGCACGTTGTCGTACAGCACGTTGTAGCGCACCGCCAGCAGGTCCATCCAGTCGCCAGCCTCTGGCACCTCCAGCAGGCCGCACTCGTTCATGTCCTGATATTCCAGCCAGGTCATGGCCTGCTCGATGGACCGCCAATGGCGCTGGAGGAAATCCAGGTCGCCGGTGCTCTGCACGTGCAGGTAGTGCCCCAACAGAAACCAGAGGTTGGCGTCCACCGCGCCGGCGTTTTCCGTGCTGACGTAGCCCGTGTCGGGGTTGACGTTGAGCTGAACCATGCCGCGCGGCGACTGATGCCGGCCCATGGTCTCCAACGAGGCCCGGCCCGCGGCCAGCAGGTCAGGATCGCCGGTAGCCGCCGCGCCCAGAAAGACCACCATGCTGTCGCGCGCCCAGATCTGCGGATAGCCGGCGGCCAGCGCGGAGGCGCGGAAGCCGTGCGGCGTGGCGCAGCGGTGGAGGATATCGAGGGCCCGACCGCGGGCCTCGTCCAGCAGGGGGGTGGTGTTCATCGAACGGGTATCGCAGCTTCTCGACCCAGAGCCAGGCATGGCTCAACACCTGGGCGGCGTGGCCGCCATTGTAACATACGGTGTACAAGACAGCAAGCAACGATGGTTGGCGGCCCGCCAGGCGCTTGTATTCTTACCGTCGCATCAACCCGCAGAAATCCTGTTGCACCCTGGCGGCGGAGTGTATGGCCGCGTTCCGGCAGTTTGCGCAGCGAGATGACACCCACATTCCCTGGAGCCCCCTCCTGCCAGACGCCCTGGCCGCTTGACGAGAAGCGTCAGGACCGGCAGATTTGCCAATCGCACCATGCCGGTGCACAATGCGGCCTCGTAGGCGCACCAAACCTCAGATCATGTCTCCAGGAGAAGACTCTGTGAGCTCAAGCGTTCCCACAAACACAACAGCCGGCCATTGCCCGCAGTGCGGCGCGGCGCTGCGCACTGACGCCAGCTTCTGCACCGCCTGCGGCGCGGCCGTCGGCGGCGCTGCTCCAGCCACGCCGTCGCGTCCAGCCCGGCCGGCTCCCCGCAGCAAACGCAGCCCGTGGCTGGCAGTCGTCGCGCTGCTGGCCATTCTGGCCGTGGCCGCCATCGGCTGGGCGCTGCTCAACGATGCGCAACAGCCGGCCTCCGTCGCCATCCCCACCGTCGCCGCGGCGCAGAATGTCCCCTATCCCAACGTGGCGCGCGTCTCGCCGGAGCAGGCGCACATCAGCGCCATGTCTGACCAGGCGCTGATCGTCGATGTGCGGGGCCAGGAGTACTACGACGCGGGCCACGCGCGCGGCGCGATCTCGATCCCGCTGGAGCAACTGCCGGCGCGGCTGGCTGAACTGCCCAAGGACCAGGCCATCCTCTTCTACTGCACCTGACCGGCCGAGGAAAGCAGCGCCCGTGCGGCGCAATACCTGCTCGATCAGGGCTACAACAACGTAGGCGCGATCCTGGGCGGCCTGGAGGCATGGCAGCAGATCGGCCTGCCGCTGGAATAGCGCCCAATGGCCGGCGCCTAGCCCAGGCCGTTGACCACCCGACGCGCCGCCCGATAGACCCACGGGAAACGGCGCAGGCGGACCATCCAGCCCCGATCCATCACCACATCGCTCTGCTTGATCCACACCTGCTCCGCGGCCATGCGCTGATACTTGGTGCAGGAGGTGCAAGGGATGTCGTCACGCGCCGGCGCCTTACCCATCAGCATCTCGCGCGCGTAGCTGATCTGTTCGTTGTTGACAGCCGCCTCCAGACCGTCGCCGAAGACGTTGCCGCCGAAATCCTGCCAGTAGTTGACGCAGCAGCCCAGCACCTTGCCATCCCAGTTGATCTGCGGCTCGTTCCAGAGCTGCAAACACTGTTGAAACTTGTGCGTCTGTTCCCAGTCATCCTGGCGCGTGGTGGCAGCCAGGCCGGCGTCCAGCATCACCTGCTGCTTGTTGCGCACCGGCGAAAAGTCCGCATCCCAGTTCAGCTTGGGCCGAAAGGTCATGTTCAGCTCCTGACAGAGCGCCTTGACCCTGTTGATCTCGTGCTCGTTGTGGCCGAAGATGACAAACTGCCAGTTCAGGCGCGGCGCCTGGCTGCCATATTGCTGTTTATAGGCGTTGATCTTGCGCACATTGCCGATCACGGTGTCGAAGTTGCCGCGCACCCGGTACTGCTGATAGGTTTCCTGGCTGGCGCCGTCGATGGAGACGGTGATCTCCTGGACGCCGTACTTGACCAACGCCTCCAGCGCCTCGTCGGAGGCCGTGTTGAGGTTGACGCCGTTGGCCAGGTTGATGCGAACGTTGTGGGCGTGCGCATAGGCCAGAATCTCCACCAATTGAGGGTTGAGCAGCACCTCGCCCCAGTTGGAAAGGCCGATCTCACGCAGGCCGGGGTTTTGGTCGATCAGCGCCTTGAAGTCATCGAACTTGAGCAGGCCGGTGCCCACCGCGCTTTTGCCGATGATGCCCTGCGCCGTGGGGCAAGAGGGACAGCGCAACTGGCAGGCCGAGGAGGCCTCCAGGCGAATCTTGACAGGTTTGATGGTGCTCATGGTCTCGCCATTACAGTGTGTGAAAATCAATCGTCGCGTCAGTCAGCCCTGACCAAGGCCGGTCTACTATAGCCACAGTGCTGGCACTTGTCAAGCCGGGCGGCTTTCGATAGCACGACATCTGTCCACCCGGAGGCGAGGCTTTAGCCGGGTCGGCGCGCTCAGTTGGCATCGTCCAGACCCGGCTAAAGCCTCGACTCCGCGCCCTGCGCTCAGTTGGCATCGTCCAGACCCGGCTAAAGCCTCGACTCCGCGCCCTGCGCTCAGCTGGCATCGTTCAGACCCGGCTAAAGCCTCGACTCCGCGCCCTGCGCTCAGTTGGCATCGTTCAGACCCGGCTAAAGCCTCGACTCCGCGCCCTGCTTCAACCGCGCGGCGCATTTGGTTTGCCCTTTCACCCCCGCCGCCGTATAATCCCATCGCACTGCCATGACCATCAGCCAACAAACCTACCGTTTCTACAACCAATCGACCGACTACTTGCAGCGTCTGGAAGATGCCGGCTGGCGGCCGGAATATGGCGCGGCGCTGGGCGCGCTGAAGCACTATCAGCAGCCCAACGGCGGCGCGGCCCTGGACTACGGCTGCGGCGTGGGCGATCTGACCGCGATCCTGGCCCGCACCGGCTATCACGCCGTCGGGGCTGACATCTCGCTGCCCTTCGTGCAGAGCGCCCAAACGCGCCACCCCCATTTGCCCTTCGTGGCCTTGGGCGCGGGTCCAGCCCTTCCCTTTGGCTCTGACCGCTTCTGGGCGATTGCAGCCATCAACACCATCGAGCATGTGGCCACGCCCGCCCAGACCCTGCGCGAGCTGCACCGGGTGTTGATTGCCGGCGGGCTGCTGGTGATGACCTTTCCCAACCTGGTGACGCCGCTGCGCCCCCTGAAACGTTTCGTCGCGCGGCGGCGGCGCGCCCGCTATGGGCCGGAAAGCGGCGAGAGCGCGCCGGAATCGCTGCGCCTGGCAGTGCGCAACAGCGCGCTGCTGCTCCAAGGGGGGCTCAGCCGCCAGCCGCGCTTCCAGCCGCGCCAGCCCGATTTCGCCAACGCCGAACGCTATCGCCTGCTGGGCTACGGCGCGGACTATGACGCGGTCTGGCTCTGCAACCCGCTGGATATCGCGTTTCATCTGCAAGGGCTGGGCATGCACATCCTGCAGCTGCGCGGCATTCCTGGCGCGGCCGAACGCTCCTCGGCGATCAACCGCCTGCGTCGGGTGTTGCCGGCCGCCATCTCCTCCCCGATCCTGCTGGCCGCCCGCAAGACCTTCTGAGCCGGCCTGTGCGCGCGTGGCGCACGCCTGTGGCGGCCCTTACACTTCGGCATGAGACGACAGCCACGAGGCGCAGAATCTCACAGAACCAACTGAGCGCGGGGAACAGGCGTGGGGCTGGCGCCGTCTCAGGCGCGGCGCACAACGGTTTGCCAAAGCCCGCCAATTGTGCTATCATCGCATCACACCGCCGCAGTCGCCCTACGACTGCGGCGGTGTGATGCCGCAAACCTGACAAAAATGACATCCGTCGAGCGCCTGGATTTCATGCAATCTTAATCTTACGATCGTACTGTTGGACCTGGCGCCCCTTGGCTCTCGACATGGAAGACCACGAACGCTTGACACCGGAGTTGAGAGGGGTCAGCATTTGCGGCAAAGGAGTGTAACGACCCATGAGACGAAAGAGTATTTTAGTATCGCTGGCTGCGCTGGCGGTGGTGGCTTTTCTGGCCACTTCGCTGGTCAACGCCGGCAATTCCGCCCAAGAGGGCGAGGCCCAGCCGGAGGCTGCACCGACCGCCGAGGCGCCGGGCTTCTACCTGGTGGGCAGCAAAAGCCTTGAATCGGCCGATTTCAACCACGCGGGAGAGATGCAGTTTTGGGCCTGGTCCGAGCTGCACAGCGGCCCCAACTCCTTCAATTGGGATCGCCTGGATGAGTACATCGCGCGCCACTACGTCGCCCCCAACCCGGCGCAGGGCCAGCCTGGCAAGAAGGCAGCCATTGCCCTGACCACCTACGACGGACGCAGCGGCCTGGGCGCCAAGCAGATGCCGGCCTGGGTGCGCGCCACCCCCAACACCACCATCCCCGGCGTGCTGCGCGACGAAGTCAAGAACGGCAGCTTCACCGACAACCTGGACTACTGGGACACTGTGGGCCAGGTGAGCATCAGCACCGCCAACCCCCACAGCGGACCCAACGCGGCGCGGCTGGGCGGCGGCGGCGCCAGCACCGACATCCTGGAGCAGTACAATGTGCGCATTCCCTACGTGCTGAACCAGGGCGCTTTCTCCTTCTGGTGGCGTTCCGAGGCAACGGGCAACGTGGCCGACGCCGAGGACGTGTTCAAGGTGGAGATTCGCGACGGCAACGATGTGGTCGTGCAGGTGCTGAGCCTGAACAACATCGGCACGCGCGGCTGGCAGCAGGTGACGCTGAATCTGGTTCCCTACGATGGCCACTACGCCACCGTGCGCTTCGCCCTGACCAACGACGGCGACGCCACCTCGACGATGGTTTTCGTGGACGATGTCAAGGCAGATATCCAGCCGATCCTGCCCAAATACTGGGACGCGGCTTACCAGAGTCTCTACAATCAGTTCGTAACCGCGATGGGTGCGCGCTACCGCGCCGACGCGCGCTTGGAATTCGTGGGCATCGGCACCGGCCAGTTCGGCGAGACGCGCGCCACCGGCACCGAAGACCGGGCAGCCACCATCGCCGGCGGCCTGACCGACGGCTATGCCTGGGTCACCACGGTCAACCAGATCACGGAGATGTACCGCCTCGCCTTCAGCATCAGCGGCACGCCGCGCAAGGTGCTGTTGCTGCAAAATGCTCCCTTCCAGTACAACTCATCGGTGCCGGGCGGCGGCCCCCAGGAGCGCAGGTCCTTCTCCGAATACGCGGCCAACAAGGATGTGGGCCTGTCCTTCAACGGGCTCTACTACGACTGGAACGGGGCCGAGTCGGTGATCCATCCCAACGCCGGCAACTATTACGGCCTGGGCGCCTATGACCCCACGCTGCTCTACAACAATCGGGTAGCCACCGGCTTCGAGACCTATAGCTACATGATCGGCGACTCCACCGGCCTCAAAATCGGCAGCAACAAGGCCGATGCATTCTACTGGTCGGTGCTCAACGCGCTGGACAAGCATGTGGACTACATCCGTCTGTCGGGCTACGGCGGCTGGTATCTGGGCGCCAACGACACGCCGGTGCGCGATTACACCGACATCATGCTGTGGGCCAAGCCCTACTTCGGCAAGGACGCCAGCAACACCCCCTCGGTCTGGACGGCCATGCGCGAGCATATGACCCCCATCTGCTACTGGAGCGTCGGCAACTGCGAGTTCTCCAGCAACTGGCCTCCCCTGGGCAACTTCGAGTTCTGGCTCTACCAGAAGGACCAGGCGCCCGGCGGCAAGACCATCCCTGAGACGCACATGGAGTGGATCCAGACCTCGGCGCAGGGCCTGCAGCGCCCCCGGCTGGGCCTCTGCCCCCAGACCTCGGCCGGCCCGCTGGATCCCACCAACCCGTCGCAGCCCTACCCCTGCCATGACGGTCGCTACAACACGGAACTGCCCACGGCGCGTGAGTCGGTCGTGATCCGCCGCACCGACCAGGCCTCCAGCAACCACTCCATGTTCTTCGACGTGGATCCTGGCTACATGTACGACGGCAACTACACGGCCGATATCCAGGTCCGCTACTGGGACAAGGGCGTCGATCAGTTCCGCCTGCAGTACGATTCGACCAGCGGCCCCAAATATGCCGTCATCAAGGGCACCACCAACTCGGTGGTGACCAAGCAGAACTCCAACCAGTTCCGCACTGTGACCTTCACCCTGAGCGATGGTCGCTTTGCCGATGGGCTGTCCGGCGCCACCGACTTCGCCATCGACTCGCGCAGCAGCACAGGCGCCAACGATGGCAACGAGTGGATTCACTTCGTGGATGTGCGCAAGTACGACCCGGTCGCACCCACCAACACGCCCACGGTGACCCGCACGGCCACGCCCACCAGCACGCCCACGGCCACCAACACGCCCACTGTGACCCCGACGGCCACACCGACTCACACGCCGACTGTGACCCCCACGGCCACCAACACGCCCACTGCAACCCCGTCGCCCACCGTGACAGTCACGGCGACGCCTGTGGTGCGCGATACCTATCTGCCGTTGATCATCAGGAGCAACTAAACCCCTCCACTCAGCCCAAGGCTTCGCACTCTGGTTTAGACTCTTCATCCGTCCGGCTGGCCCGCCACATGCGGGCCAGCCGGACGCCCTTGACCCGCCTTACCCTGGCCGCGATCGCCGCAGCGGCTCGCCGTCGTCCTGACTGCTGCATGAACAAACTGTCATACTGGCCGGCTGGATTCTTCATCGAGTATTAATCTTGCCGTGATAACGTAGGCAGGTGAAAGTCATTCGACGGGAGTTACTGCGATGTTGGACACTCATTCACGCATGGCCACCTGGTACCGCGACACCTCTTACCCCAAGACTTTGCAGCGCATGCAGACCCACACGTTCGTCTATGAGCGCATCAAGCGCATGTTCGACATCGTGCTGTCTGCATTGTTGTTGATTCTCCTCTCGCCGCTGCTGTTGGTGCTGGCGTTGGCCATCAAGCTTGACAGCCCCGGCCCGGTGTTGTTCGTGCAGCGCCGCACCGGTCGCTATGGCCGGCCGTTCAACTTCTTCAAGTTCCGCTCCATGAGCTACAGCCCGCAGCATGTGGAGGTCCACCGCGCCTACGTGCGCCAATATGCCAACGGCGCCGACGGCGCCGAGACGGCCAACGGCGTGCACAAGCCGCTCAACAACGGCCTGGTCATCACCCGTGTGGGCAAGGTGCTGCGCCAGACCAGCCTGGACGAGCTCCCCCAACTGTGGAACATCCTGCGCGGCGACATGAGCTTCGTCGGCCCGCGGGCCTGGGCCGACTACGAGTTGGAATCCTACAAGGACTGGCACTACCGGCGGCTGGAAGTTCTCCCCGGCCTGACCGGCCTGGCCCAGATCAACGGCCGCAGCGCCCTGGCCTTCGACCAGATCATCCGCCTGGACATCGACTACATCGACCAGCGCTCGCTCTGGCTGGATGCCAAGATCCTGCTCAAGACGGTGCCCGTGGTGTTGAGCGGCAACAACACCGGCTGATTCGAGCCAATCTCCCCCGGCTTTCACCCCATTCCCGGCTTGCGTCACAACCCCAGAGTTCCGCGACGATCAGCGTCCCTTGCAGCGGCGTGGGCATGGCCGCGGCCCCTTCCCGGGTGGCAGGCCGGGCTTCTGTTCTTCCTGCCATCCCGACAGCGCAACCGATGGGGACTGCGATGGAGCGCGGCGCGGCTGCCAGCCATGCAGCACGCGGCCCGCGCCGCCCGCGGCTCATCCCTGCCCGGCGTTCAGCCGCTTCCGAAATTTGGATCTGAGAAGGTGTATTCCCTATGACAGCTCGACCTTTCCCCTGGCTTTCCCTGATTCTGATCCTGGCCGTGGTCTCGCTGCTGGTCGGCCCGGCCGCCCCGAGCCAGGCCGGCGCGCCGCGCCAGGAGGCAGCCCCGCAGGCGCCCACGGTGAACGCCCCTGGCTTCTACCTGGTCGGCAGCAAGAACCTGAACCCGGCCCAGTTCCACCACGCCGGCGACATGCAGTTCTTCTGGTGGCGACCGCTGAACCCAGAGCCGGGCGTCTTCAACTGGGCCAATATCGACGCCTATCTGGCCGGCCACGCGGTCAACGGCAAGAAGGTGGGCCTCGCCATCGTGCCGGCCGAGGGGCGCTACGGCGGCGGCAGCATGCCCGCGCCCGGCTTCGTGCGCGGCGACCCGGCCATCATGTACGACGGCGTCACCCTCAACGAGGTCTACATCGGCGATTTCGAAGGCGACCTGGCCGCGGGCTGGGATTTCAGCGGCCCCGTCACCACGGTGACCAATCCGGTCTTCAACGGGCTGAAGGCGGCCCGGCTGGGGGGCACAACCAGCTCCACGGCGGTGCTGCGCCAGGGCCCCCTGCGCATTCCCCCCTATCTGCGCAGCGCTCAGATCGCCTACTGGTGGCGTATGGAGACCAGCGAGCCAGCCGGCAGCACCTCCGACACCATACGCGTGGAGCTGCTGGAGAACAACAATGTCATCGCCACCATCCAGGCCATCAACAGCAACGCCGTGCGCAACGCCTGGCAGCAGCATGTGGTCGATCTGACCGCCTATGCCGATCGCAACGTCGAGCTGCGCATCACCGTCAGCAACGACGCCAACGCGCCCACCTCCTTCTTTCTGGATGACGTTTCGCTGACCACCACGCCCATCCTGATGAAGATGTGGGCCAACGAGTACAAGCAGGCCTACCAGACCTTTGTCCAGGCGCTGGGCAACCGCTATCGCAACGACCCGCGCGTTGAGTTCGTCGCCATCGGAACCGGCCTGTGGGGCGAGACGCGCGCCACCGAGCCGGTAGACCGCCCCGCCTCGCAAGCCAACGGCATCACCTCAGACCTGTGGATCGACACGGTCAACGACATCACCGACATGTACATCTCCGCCTTCTCCGAGGGAGGCGAGCTGCGCAAGCCGCTGCTCTTGCAGATGGCGCCCTTCCAGATCGTGCCCCGCGAGCGGCGCGAGTTCTCCACCTACGCGGCCGAGCACGGCGTGGGGCTTTCCTTCAACGGCCTCTACGCCGACTACAACAACGTCTTCATGTGCGGCGATCCCAATCCCGATTACGACTGCGCCGGCGCCTATGATCAACTGGTGACTTTCAACCATCAGGTGCCCATCGCCTTCGAGACCTACAACTACATGCTGCCGTCGGTCAGCGAATTCTTCTGGGGCCTGATGAACGCCCTGGACAAGAAGACCGACTACCTGCGCATGTCCGGCTATTCGGGCTGGTATCTGGGGCCCAACGACACGCCGGTGCCGGCCTACACCAATCTGATGGCCTGGAGCAGCCAGTGGTTTGGCCAGGATCTCCCCACCACCCCGTCGATCTGGGTGGCTATGCGCGAGCACCGCAACCCCTTCCGCTACGGCAGCACCAGCTCCATCTCCTTCACCAGCGACCGGCCGCAGATGGGCAACTATCAGTTCTGGCTCTACCAGCGCGACGACATCCCCGGCGGACAGACGGTGCCGGAGACCAACCAGGCCACCGAAGGGGGGCAGCCGGTGGGCCTCGGCTACTGCCCGGGCGCGCCCTGCTGGCCCAACGCCTACAACCCGAACCTGCCGGCCAACACCTATCAGGCCTGGGTGATCCGCCGCACCGATCAGGCCACCGGCAACCCCTTCATGTGGTTCTCGGCCGACGACGGCTACGTCTTCGGCGATGGCAACCAGGTGGAGATCCAGGTCACCTACTGGGACCGCGGCACCGACCGCTGGCAACTGCGCTATCAGAACAGCAGCGGCCAGGAGATCGCGGCTACGCCCGCGGGCAGCGCCGATCCCTGGGTGCAGAAGACCAACAGCAACGCTTTTCTGACTGCCAGCTTCGTGCTGACCGACACCCGCATGAGCAATGGCCTGACCGGCGGCGCCGACTTCGTGCTGGACAGCCGCAACGAAATGGGCGCGGACGACGGCAACGAGTGGATACACTTCGTCGAGCTGAAGAAGCTGAGCGGCCCCACTCCTCAGCCGACGCCGACGCATACCGCCACGCCCACGCCGACCACCGGCCCCACGCGCACGCCCACGCCGACCTGGACCCCCTCGCCCACCCGCACCACCACGCCCACCGCGACGCCGGCCTCCACCAACACGCCCACGGCGACGCCCACCGCGTCCGCCACCCAGACGCCCACCGCCACGCCGACGGCCACCAACACCGCCACGCCCACCGCCACCGCGTCCGCCACCCATACCCCCACGGCCACGGCGACGCACACGGCCACCGCCACCCCTACCCGCACGCCCACCGCCACGCCGACGGCCACCCCCACCCGCGTGCCCTACGGCATCGTGCAGGGGCGGGTGTTCCACGACGTCAACGTCAACAACAACTACGATCCGGGCGTGGATCAACCGCTGGCCGGCGCGCGCGTCGAGCTGTACAACCTGAGCGGCCAACTGCTCAACATGCAGATCACCACGGCCAACGGTCAGTACAACTTCACCTTCCTGGAGCCCGATCGCACCTATCGGCTGGTGCAGACGCCGCCCCCCGGCTATGCCCCGGCCCAGTACAGCGACGTCAACCTCTTCGTCCCGGCCGGAGACCCGGTGGTGATGAACTTCGCCCATCAGCCCTACAAACACGCCTATCTGCCCATGGTCATCCGGCAGCAATGAGACCTGATGTCCCTTGCGCCAAGCCAGGCCCCAGCGCCATGACAGGCGTCTGCGCAGCCTGAACCATGTGTTAGCACAGGCTGCCGTCTCGCCGCACAGGCCAGACGGCAGCTTGTTTTTAACCCCGGCGACGGCCGCGGCAGCGCCTGCGCCGCCGGGGCCGGGAATCGCCAGTGCGACGCTTTGGTGGTACACTTAGGCCCTTGTCGCGTCAGTTCGGCCCGGCCCCGGGCCGCTAGCCAGGAGAGCCATGATCCGCATCCATCCCACCGCCGACGTCTCACCGGCTGCTCAGATCGGCGACGGCGCCCAAATCTGGCATCAGGCGCAGGTGCGCGAGAACGCCAGCATCGGCCGCCACTGCATCGTGGGCAAAGGCGTGTACGTCGATTTCGGCGTCCAGATCGGCGACCACTGCAAGCTGCAAAATAACGCTTTCATCTATCACGGCGCCACCCTGGCCGACGGCGTCTTCGTCGGCCCCGGCGCAATTCTGACCAACGACCGCCTGCCGCGCGCGATCAACCCCGACGGCACCCTCAAAAGCGACGACGACTGGCAGGTAGGGACGATCGATGTCGGCTACGGTGCATCCATCGGCGCCGGCTGCATCGTTCTGCCCGACGTCGCCATCGGCCGCTTTGCCATGATCGGCGCCGGCGCGGTGGTCACACGCGATGTGCCGGCGCATGGGCTGGCGCTGGGCGCGCCCGCCCGGCTGGTGGGCTACGTCTGTAGCTGCGGCGGCCGGCTGGCTGTGACCGACGAGCCGGCCGGGCTGCATGGCCGCTGCGCCGCCTGTGGGCGCGCGTTCGATCTGGCGCGGCCGGCGTCGGGGAGCGTGTACCCATGAACCATGCGATTCGCACCGGCGTCATCGGCGTCGGCAACATCGGCCAGCACCACGCCCGCATCTACGCCTCCCTGCCCGGCAGCCACCTGGTCGGCATCGCCGACATCCACCCCGGCCGGGCGCAGGAGATCGCCGAACGCTACCAGGTGCCCGCCTACACCGACTATCACGCCCTGTTGGACCAGGTGCAGGCCGTCACCGTGGCGGCGCCCACCACCCTGCACCACGAGATCGGGCTGGCCTGCCTGGCGCGCGGCGTTCACCTGTTGATGGAAAAGCCGCTGGCCGCGTCGGTGGAACAGGGGCACGAGCTGGCCGCGTTGGCCAGCCAGACAGACCTGGTGCTGCAAGTCGGCCATGTGGAGCGCTTCAACCCCACCTTCGTCGAGCTGGCCAACGTGCTGGCCGAACATCAGATCCTGGCCGTCGACGCCCGCCGCCTGAGCCCCTTTGCCACGCGCGCCGCCGATGTCAGCGTGGTCTACGATCTGATGGTACACGACCTGGACCTGATCCTGACGCTGATCCGCTCGCCGCTGCGCAGCGTCAGCGCCGCGGGCAACGTCATCCGTTCGACCCAGCCCGATCACGCCCTGGCGCTGCTGACCTTCGACGGCGGCCAGGTGGCCAGCCTTTCGGCCAGCAAAGTGACCCAGCACAAGGTGCGTCAGATGGCCGTCACCTGCGCCGATGCCTTCGTGGTGGCCGATTTCCTGACCCGCACGGTGATGGTGCACCGCCAGTCCTCGGCCGACTACTTCGCCCAGCGCGGCGAGGTGCTTTACCGCCAGGAAGGGCTGATCGAGCAGGTCTATGTGCCGCAGATCGAGCCGCTCTACGCCGAGATCCAGCATTTTCTCGCCTGCGTGCGCGAGGGCCGGCCGCCGCGCGTGGGCGGCGAAGAGGCGATCCGCGTCATGACCGTCGCCGACGAGATCGAACACCGCCTGCTGGCCACGATTTAGTTCCTGCCATGATTCCTCTCAAACTCACCCTGCACAACTTCATGTGCTACCGCGACCCCGCACCGCTGGACTTCGCCGGGATGCACCTGGCCTGTCTGTCGGGCAACAACGGCCACGGCAAATCGGCCATTCTGGACGCGATGACCTGGGCGCTGTGGGGCAAGGCGCGCTCCAACCAGGCCGACGATCTGATCCACCTCGGCGAGAGCGCCATGTGGGTGGATTTCGAGTTCGGCCTGGGCCCCCACCGCTATCGGGTGCTGCGCAGCCGGGAGCGCCGCGGCCGCGCCGGCAAGAGCGACTTGCAGCTTCAGATCTGGCAGGAGGAGGGGGAACAGCCGGCCCAGGGAAGCTGGCGCGCCCTGACCGAACCGACCCTGCGCGAGACCGAGCAGGCCATCGTCGGGCTGTTGCGCATCGACTACGAGACCTTCATCAACTCCGCCTTCCTGGTGCAGGGACGCGCCGATGAGTTCACCGTCAAGCCGCCCAACCAGCGCAAGCAGATTCTGGCCGACATCCTGGGCCTGGCCATCTACGACGACTACGAAGCCCGCGCCAAAGAGCGCGTGCGCCAGGCGAAGCAGGAGGCGGCGCACCTGAACGGCCAGTTGCAGGGCATTGACGCGGAGCTGGCGCAGGAGGCCAGCTATCAGCAGGAGCTGGAGCAGGCGCAGACGCTGCTGGAGAGCGCCAGCGAGCAATTGCGCGTGGCCGAACAGGCCTTGCAGACCGTGCGGGCCGAGCGCCAGGAGCTGCTAACCCAGCGCCGCATCCTGGATGACCTGCAAGGCCGGCTGGCGCTGGCTGGGCGGCAACTGACCGCGGTCGAGGCGCAACTGCGCACCGACCAGAGCCGGCTGGCGCAGGATCAGGCCGTGCTGGCCGAGCAGGCCGAGATCGAAGCGGGCTTCCACCGGCTGGAGGAGGCGCGGCTGGCGGACCAGGCCATGAGTCGCCAGCTCAGCCAGCACGCCGCCCTGCAAGGCCGGCGCAGCGCGCTGGAGAACCAGATCAGCCAGGCGCGCTTCGAGCTGGAAACGCAACAGCGCACGCTGGCCGGCCAGGTGGCCCGCTTGCAGCAGGAGGCCGGCCAGATTGCGGCGCTGCAAGCCGAGATGCAGCAGGCGCAGGCCGAGCTGGCCCGCCTGGCTGAGCTGGACAGCCGCCAGGCCGCCCTGCGCGGCCAGATTCAGACCCTGCGGGAGGAGGTGGCCGGCCTGCACAGCCAGAACCAGACGCTGCGCAGCGCCATGGCCACCCTGGAGGCCCGGATCGCCCAACTGCCTGAGGCCGGCGCGCTCTGCCCCACCTGCGGCCAACTGCTGGGCGACGCCGAACGCCAGGTGGTGCTGGCGGGCTACCAACAGGAGGGCAAGGAGGCCGGCGATCAGTTCCGCGCCAACCAGGCCAGCAGCGCCGCGCTGCGCCAGCAGATCCAGGCTGGCGAGGCAGAGCTGGCCGGCCTGGAACGCGCCCTGCACGAGCGCATGGGCTGGCAGCGCCGCTCCGCCCAGGCCGAACAGCGCCTGGCCCAGGCTGAACAGGCCCACGCCAGCCTGGCGCAGCATCAGACGCAACTGGAGGAGGTCGCCCAACGGCTGGAACGCGCCGACTACGCAGGCGACGCCCGCAACGCGCTGCACCAGGTGCGCGAAGAACTGGACGCGCTGGGCTACGACGCCGCGGCCCACGAAGAGGCGCGCACGGCCGCGGCCGGGCTGGAGCGCTACGCCGAGCGGCGCAGCCAACTGCAACAGGCCGCCAGCCGGGCCGAAGACCTGCGCGCCCGCATCCAACAGGCCGAGGAAACGAGGGCCCTGCTGGCCGAGGGGCTGGCGACCGACGGGCTGCGCCGCGACGAGCTGAACGCGGCGCTGGCCGACCTGCCGCAGGTGGAGCGCCGGCTCAGCCAGCAGACCGCCGAGGTGCAGCGGCTGGAGCGCAGCGCCAACGACGCGCGCCAGCGGTTCGGCATGGCGCGCCAGAAGCTGGAGACCTGCCGCGGCCAGGCCCTGCGCCGCCAACAGTTGAGCCAGGAGTTGGGCGTGGTGCTGGAACGCCAGGCGCTCTTCGAGGAGCTGCAGGCCGCCTTTGGCAAGAAGGGCCTGCAGACGATGATCATCGAGACCGCCATCCCTGAGATCGAGAGCGAGGCCAACCGGCTGCTGAACCGCATGACCGATGGCCGCATGGCCGTGCGCATGGAGACGCAGCGGGAGACCAAGACCACCCAGGAGCTGCGCGAGACGCTGGAGATCATCCTCAGCGACGAGCTGGGCAGCCGCGACTACAGCCTTTTCTCCGGCGGCGAGGCCTTCCGCGCCAATTTCGCCATCCGTATCGCGCTGAGCAAGCTGCTGGCCCGCCGCGCCGGCGCGGCCTTGCAGACGCTGATCGTCGACGAAGGCTTCGGCACCCAGGACGCCCAGGGCCGCGAACGGCTGGTGCAGGCCATCACCTCGATCCAGCACGACTTCGAGCGCATCCTGGTCATCACCCACATCGACGAGCTGAAGGACCTCTTCCCGGCCCGCATCGAGGTCGAGAAAACAGCCGCCGGCTCGCAGATCAGCGTGAGTTAGCAACGATGAGTTCACGAGAGTATCACCTGCGAGAGCTTGAGATCGCCCAATCGCCCGACGACCCGCGCCACGTCATGCCGCTGATCCTGCCCCGCCACCGGCGCATTCTGGACATCGGCTGCGGCGCGGGCCAGACGCTGATCGCCAGCGAGCTGGCGCCCGGCGTGCAGGCGACCGGTCTGGACATAGACTTCGAGGCGCTGCTGCTGGGCCGCGAGCTGACCCAGCGCGTCGGCTTCGTGGCCGGCCGGGCCGAGCGGCTTCCCTTCCCCGACGCCAGCTTCGATCTGGTGCTGTCGCGCGTGACTGCGCCGCTGACCTTTGTGCCGGCGACCTTGGCTGAGATCGGCCGGGTGACCGCGCCGGGGGGCGAGATCTGGCTGGTGCTGCATTCGCTGGACAAGACCATGCGCGATCTGCGCGCCAGCCTGCGCAGCGGCCACTGGAAGCGCGCGGCCTATCGGTCCTACGTGCTGGCCAACGGCGCGCTCTTTCACTTCACCGGCCGCCTGGTCCCCTCCCCGCTGGATGGCCATTACGAGTCGTTCCAGACCAACGCCGCCATCGGCCGCCAGTTGCGCCGGGCCGGCTTCGACGACGTGGTGGCCATCGATGGGCGGCACTACGTGGTGACCGCGCGCCGGGGGAGTGGCAGCTACCCTCATGCCAGCCATGACCGGTGACAGGCTGAAAAGCCTGGGGCGCCAGCATGGCGTCTATCTGGCGGCGCTGCTGGCTGTGACCGCGGCGATGTTCTTCCTGTGGGGCAACGTCAACTGGCACATCCCGCCGGCCGACCGCTGGGACGGCTGGCACTACCGCACCATGGCCGAGGCCGCGCCCGGCCTGTCCCAGGTGGCGGCCGCGCCCTTCCGCTACCGCGTGCTGGGCACCTACACCATCGGGCTGCTCTTCGGGGCCAACTCCATCGCCGGCTTCTTCGTGGTCAACTACGCCGCGCTGCTGGCCGTGGTGCTGCTGCTCTACTTCTTCCTCTGCGCGGTGGGCATCTCCCGGCCGGTGGCGGCCTTCAGCACGGCGCTGTTCACCATGAACACGCACCTGTTCGGCCTGACCGCCTGGCTGACCTTCCACACCAACGACTCGCTGGCCATGCTCTTCCTGCTGCTGGCCCTTTGGGCTACCATGAAGCGGCGCTGGGGGCTGTTCAGCCTGGCCCTGCTGCTGGGCGCGCTCAGCCGCGAGACCTGGGTGCTGGCCGCGCCCACGGCGCTGGTCTTCCTCTGGGAGCGCAAGCTGTTGCGCAGCGACCTGGGGAAGATGCTGCTGGCGCTGCTGCCCGCGGTGATCGCCACCCTTCTGCTGCGCACCCTGCTGCGCGCCGATGTGGTTGGCAGTCTGGAGCCGCTGCAGGCCTTTCTGCGTTTCGCCCCCAAGGCGGTGGACCCGGAGTTCTGGGCGCGCCAATTTGCCAACGCGCTCAAGCCGCTGAGCTTCCTGCCGCTGATCTTTCTGGGCATCACCCTGCGCTGGGCGCGCGGCAACCTGTTCATGGTCGCGCTGATCCTGCTGACCTTTCTCAGCAGCCTGTTGGGCTCAGCCAACGAGCGGCTGATGGCCCCGGCCTTCGTGGCCTTTTACTGGCTGCTGGCCCTCATCATCCAGGAGGGCATCTGGCCACATCGGGTCATGCTGGCCATCCTGGCCGCGGCCACCTTCCTCTCGACGCTGCACTACTGGTATGCCCGCTTCCCCCTGCCCAGCCGCCAACTGACCATCGCCATCGGCGGCGCGGCCTGGGTCGTGGTGACGGCGGCGGCCATCATCTTCCGCCTGCGCACGCGACGGGCCGCGACGGGAGAGATTCCGGGCAAAATTTAAGGTTACACCGCTTGACTCTGACGCAACGTCATGCTGTATCATGGGGCCATGACGATGAAACGAAGCGACGGCTACACCGTGCGCCAACTGGCCAGGCTGGCCGGCGTCACCGTGCGCACCCTGCATCACTACGACCAGATCGAGCTTCTGCGGCCGAGCGCCCGTACCGCGGCGGGCTATCGGCTGTACGGCGAGCAGGACTTGCTGCGTTTGCAGCAGATTCTGCTCTTTCGGGAGCTGGACGTCCCGCTGGGCGAGATTCGCGCCATTCTGGACGATCCGCAGTTCGACCTGGTGCAGGGGTTGCGCAGCCACCGGCAGACGCTGCAAGCCCGCGCCGCGCGGCTGCAGACGTTGTTGCACACCATCGACAAGACCATTGCAACACTGACGGAGGATACACCCATGTTGACAGTCGAAGAGCTCTACGAGGGCTTCAGCAAGGAAGACGCCCAACGCTACCGCCGCGAGGCGCGCGAGAACTGGGGCGCCGAGATGGTCGAGGCCACGGAACAGCGGGCGCGCGCCATGTCCAAAGAGCAGTGGCGGGCGGTCGGGCAGCAAGGCGAGGCCGCGGCCCAGCTCATGGCCGGCCTGATGGGCCATGACCCCGCCGACCCGGCGGTGCAGGACGCGATCGCCCAGCACCATGCCTGGATCGAGAACTTCTACCCCGCCCCCGCCGAGCTGTACCGCGGCCTGGGCCAGATGTACGCCGAGCACCCCGAGTTCCGCGCCTACTACGAAAAATATCGTCCCGGCCTGGCCGACTTCATGCAGGCGGCCATGGCGCACTACGCCGACACGGCGCTGGCCGGTTAACGGCTTGCCCCAGTACGCGCAGGACTGTCAGTCCTTCGGAGGACTGACAGTCCTTTTCGTTGCGCGCAGGACTGACAGTCCTTCGGAGGACTGACAGTCCTTTCGTTGTGCGCAGGACTGTCAGTCCTTCGGAGGACTGACAGTCCTTTTTCGTTGTGCGCAGGACTGTCAGTCCTTCGGAGGACTGACAGTCCTTTTCGTTACGTTACACTACGCGCGACGACGCAGAGCGTAGGCCGCGCCCAGCGCCAGCGCACTGGCAGCCAGCGCTCCCAGCGGCAGCCCCACCAGCGGCGCTGCCGGCGACTGGCTGGAAGCCGCCTCCACACTGCTCAGCTCCACCGCGGTCGGGGCCTGGCAGCTCTGCACCATCACATCGTCCACGTCCCAACCGGTGCGGCCGATCGAGCTGTCGCTGCCGATGCGCCAGCGGAACTGCACCGTCTGCCCGGCGTAGGCGCTGACATCGGCGATGGTCTGGCGATAGGTGGTGGTGGCGGCGCTGCACCAGGCCTGCAGGCCGGCCAGCGGGTTGCTGAAGCTGCTGGAGATGGCGCCGGTGTA
>JAKQCW010000225.1 GCA_029558955.1 Chloroflexota bacterium | reverse complement strand
CGGCGTGGGCAGCGGCGTGGGCACCAAGGGCGGCGGCGTCTCGGCCGGCCCGCTGCGCTGCTGGGCCAGCGCCACGCGCACGCGCAGGATCAAGCCATCGGGGCCGCCGTAGCGCAGGCTGCCCAGGGCCAACGCGGCCAGCATGAACAGGGCGGCGGAAATCAAGGCCAGGGGGACGATCTTACCGGCGAGGCGTCGTACAGTCGGGTTCATGATGACGCCATTCTAACCGCGATGGGGGATGGTGTCAATCAGAGCAGCGCGGATGGGCGGAGGACGCGGAGCGGAGGTGTGTGGCGATCGGTGCGATGCGCCCCTGTGACTGGACCCGAAAATCGGCTGGTACAAGTTGGTGTAAATCGGTCTTCACTCACTGCTCAAGCTGGTTCCGTGAACCGGCGGTGTTGTGGGTACAAACCCGGCAGATCACGGATCCGCCGGGAGCAGGGAAACTAAGGTCACTGGCCGGCGATCTCCTGGATGGCATGCTTGCAGTCGGTTTCGTCTGGCTGATCGATCTGGCAGCAGTACAGCTCGGTTGCACTCTGCGCGCCGCTGACGCCTGTGCATACACGCGGCGCAGGTGTTACCATGAGCACCAGTCGGCTCTTGGGACGGCGCTGCTTTTTCTCCTCCGCCCGCATCTGAAGTACAATGGCCGCCATGCACCTTCGACATCTCCTCTTGGCGCTGATTCTGCTGGTCTATCTCCTCCTGGCGACGCTGTATGCCGTCAACGTGCCGGCCTGGCAGGCGCCCGACGAGCCGGCCCACTTCAACTACATCCACGAGCTGGCCACCACGGGCCAGATGCCGGTGCTGCGCATGGGGGACTACGACGAGGCGACCATCCGGGAGCTGACCAGCCAGCGCTTCCCGCCGGAGCTCTCCATTGCGCCGCTGCGCTACGAGGCGCATCAGCCGCCGCTCTACTATCTGCTGGGCGCGGCGGTTTTTCGGCTGACCGGCGGTGCGTTGCTGCCGCTGCGCCTGCTGTCGGTCGTGCTGGGCGGGCTCTTCATCCTCCTGATCTACGCCATGGTGCGGCTGATCCTGCCTGGCCAGCCGGCGCTGGCCCTGGGCGCGGCCGCGTTCACCGCCTTTCTGCCCATGCACGTGGCCCAGGCCGCGTCGATCAACAACGA
>JAKQCW010000040.1 GCA_029558955.1 Chloroflexota bacterium | reverse complement strand
CCTGGACTACGCCTACGTCGAGGTGAACGGAACCCAGGTCTGGAGCCTTGACCTGATCCAGGCCAACGACACGTACCCCAACTGGGTCAATGCCACGGTGGACCTGAGCGCCTACGCCGGGCAGAATGTGTCGCTGGAGCTGGGCGCGGTCAGCCAGGGCACGGATACCGGCAACATCCGCTTCGACTACATCGAGCTCGGTGGGCCAGCCTGCTCCGCGCCCTCGGATATCCCGTGGCTCTCGCTGGCCCCCACCAGCGGCGCCAACGCCGGCGGGACTGATACCGATGTGACCGTGACCTTCGACTCCACCGGCCTGGCGGCGGGTACCTACACCGGCAACCTCTGCGTGGACAGCAACGACCCTGACCCCGGCCCCGGCAACGAGACCGAGATGGTGGTGGTTCCTGTGGCGCTGACGGTGGAGACCCAGGCCGGACCGCCGTTGGTCTGCAACGCTCCGGCCGTTGGCTTCGAGGAAGGCGTCTTCCCCACTGGCTGGTCCTACACCACCCTGGCGCTGCCCGGCGGCGAATGGGTGGTTTCCACGGACAACAGCAGTGGCTTCTGGAACCCAGGCCCGGCGCCTGAGGGCGTCTACTACGCCTCGGCCAACGACGACCTGCCCGGTTCAGGCAGCAACGGCAGCGCCGACTACCTCTACACCAACATCATCGACCTGTCCGGCTACACGGCGGCCTCGCTCAACTTCGCCTACCACTTCAACGGCGCCTATGGCCAGACGGCCGGCGGCGTGGCGGTGAGCGGCGACGGCGGCGTGACCTGGGGCAGCGAGACCATCGTGCCGACGGGCGCCAACTGGCAGACCTACTCGCTCAACCTCAGCGCCTACGCCGGCAACAACAACGTCCAGGTGCGCTTCCACTCCAACGACGGCGGCAACTGGGCAAGCGGCTATGCCATCGACAACGTGTCGCTGGACTGCGCCCAGGGCAACGATCCCAACATCGACGTCAGCCCGCTGAGCCTGAGTGAGACACACGCGACGCCGCCTCAGAACACCAGCCAGACGCTGACCGTGGCCAACACCGGCGGCGGCACGCTGAACTGGAGCATCGCCGAAGAGCCGGCCAGCGTGCTGGTGCGACCTGACGCGCCCAACGCGGCCGTGTCAGCCGCGGCCGCCGGGACCGCCGGCAGCCGCGGCAGCGCCAGCGGTGGCCCCGCGCCGCTGACCTACAGCTCGCCGGCCGACTTCAGCGAGGGCTTCGACGATATCACCACCCTGCCCGGCTGGTACATGCAGAACAACTCGGCGCCCCTGGGACTGACCGACTGGTTCCAGGGCAACGACACCGTCTTCCCAGCCCATGCCGGCGCACCCACCGCCTACATCGGCGCTAACTTCAACAACACCGCCGGCGCCGGCACTATCAGCAACTGGCTGCTAACGCCCGAGCTGAACCTGACCAACGGCGACACCATCTCCTTCTGGACCCGCACCGCGACCGGCAGCATCTGGGCCGACCGCCTGCAGGTGCGCCTGAGCACGGCCGGCAGCAGCACCAACGTGGGTACGCTGGCCACCGACGTGGGCGACTTCACCACTCTGCTGCTGGACATCAACCCGACGCTGACAGCCAGCGGCTATCCGCAGAGCTGGACCCAGTACACGGCCACCCTGTCGGGCATCCCAGCCAACGCCACCGGGCGCTTCGCCTTCCGTTACTTCGTGACCGACGGCGGCCCCAGCGGCAACAACTCCAACTACATCGGCATCGACACGGTGGAGTACACCAGCGCGGGCGGCGGCCAGACGTGCGATGCGCCGGCTGACGTGTCGTGGCTCTCCTTGAGCCCCACCAGCGGCGCCAACGCCGGCGGCACCAACACGCCGGTGACGGTGGGCTTCAACTCCACCGGTTTGGTCGCAGGCACCTACAACGCCAACCTCTGCATCACCAGCAACGACCCCGACGCCGGCCCCGGCAACGGGACCGACCTGGTAATCGTCCCGGTGACGCTGATCGTGGGCAATCCGACCGCGGTGACGCTGGAGAGCCTGAGCGCAGCCCAGGCGCCGCTGCCGCTGGCCGGCCTGCCGCTGGCTGCCCTGCCGGCTGTGGTCAGCATGGCCCTGGGCGCGGCCTACGTGCTGCGCCGCCGCCAATAGCCAACCCCGCCCGACCTGCCAGGCTTTTTCAAGCCTGGCAGGTCTCAAACCGATAGCCACGCCAGAGCTCCGAGGTCGAGTGCGACCTCGGAGCTCTTGTTTTGTATGCTTTGTAGAGAATTTGTAATCAACTTGCATGCATGGGTTTTTTGCATTAGAATAGCGCCACCGTTCTCCGCTGAGTGATCTTACCCGTCGAAAGAGGTGTTGCCAATCGAAGCTGTCTGCCCCGTTGTTCGTCTCTCCGCGTTGATCGTACTGTTTAGGTTCTCGCAATTCAACGATTCACATCGGAACGAATGCTCTTCAGGAGGTCCCCTATGCAACGCAAACGTCTCATCTGTCTGCTGACCCTGGTGGTTCTATTGTTATCGCTGGCGCCGATGGCTGTCGCCAGCCCCGCCGCTCAGGCGGATGATCCATCGGCTGAAACGCTCTTGGAGCAGGCCAAGGCGCTGGCGGCCGAGCAGTCGCCGGCTGCCGCGGCCGGCGACGCCGCCAGTTTCGCTCTGCCCGCCGGCGGCGACTACCCCCTCTTCATGGGCGTCGACGACGCCGCGGTGCCCGCCTACCTGATGGACGTCACCAACAGCAGCACCATCCAGGCCTTTGTCGGTGCGCAGGTCTGGGGCTCAGCCTATGACGCGGCCAACGACAAGGTCTACTTCAACAACGGCAGCACCCTCTACGAGTGGCCGGTGGGCGGCGCGATCACCAACCTGGGCACCATGACCGATCCGGCCGGCGCAACGCAGGCGATGGTGGGCCTGGCCTTCTACAACGGCACGCTCTACGGCATCAAGAACATCGCCAACGAGGCCATCTACGCGATCGACACCACCACCCGGGTGGCGACGGTCTACATCGACTACACCGACCTCGACTTCGACCTGGGCGGCTTCGCGGCCGACCCCAACACCGGCACGTTCTACGCCACCAACGACGACACAACCCCGCACGGCTCCGGCTTGTTTCGTATGAACCTCGACGGCACCGGCACGCTGATTGCTCCCTACCCGGCCGGCCAGACGGACATCGACGGCTTGGCCGTGAGCCATGACGGCTATGCCTACCTGGTGATCGACGAGCCGGGCAACATCTACGTCTGGGATTTCGCCGGCGCCGCCTACACGACGCCGTTGACCGCCCCCTGGACCAGCTCTGAGGTCTTCTCCGGCGGCGCGTGGATTCCGCCGGCGACACCCGATGCGCTCGTATGCAACGGCGCTGTGGTTGGCTTCGAGACCGGCGCGTTCCCGCCCGACTGGTCCTACACCACCCTGGCGCTGCCCGGCGGCGAATGGGTGGTCTCCATGGACAACAGCAGCGGCTTCTGGGATCCAGGCCCCGCGCCTGAGGGCGTCTACTACGCCTCGGCCAACGACGACCTGCCCGGATCCGACAGCAACGGCAGCGCCGACTACCTCTACACCAACATCATCGACCTCTCCGGCTACTCGTCGGCCTCGCTCGACTTCGCCTACCACTTCAACGGCGCCTTTGGCCAGACGGCCGGCGGCGTCGAGGTGAGCGGCGACGGCGGCGCGACCTGGGACGGCGAAACCATCGTGCCGACGGGCGCCGCCTGGCAGACCTATTCGCTGGACCTGAGCGCCTACGCCGGCAACAACAACGTCCAGGTGCGCTTCCACTCCAACGACGGCGGCGCTTGGGCGAGCGGCTATGCCATCGACGATGTGTCGCTGGACTGCACTCAGGGCGATCCGCCCAACATCTACGTCGATCCGCTCAGCATGGCCAGCACCCAGCCGCCCGATGTCCAGGTGCAGCAGACGCTGACCATCAGCAACACCGGCGGCGGCATGCTGAACTGGGGCATCGCCGAGGAAAACCTCTCGGCGCCCGACCTGATCCTGCCCACGCACACGCCGGCCTACGCCGTCAGTGCTGACGCAGCGGCCAAGGCGGCTGCCCGGCAGCCGGCGACCATCGGCGACAACGCTCTGTCCGCCGCCGGAACCGGCGTTGGCCAGACCGTGACCCCCAGCCGCCCGGCGACGCCTGACGGTCTGGTGACCATCACTCACTCGGTGTCCCAGTCCATCGTAGCGTTGAACTCGGTGTCTTGCAACAACGGCAGCGGCCATACCAACAACGCCTATCTGCGGGTGTTCGACCTGGCGGCGTTTGGGCTTCCCAACGGGATGGACGTGACCCAGGTGGAGTTCGGCATCGAAGATGCCCTCAGCGGCTCGGGCAGCCAGCCGCTGACGGTGAACCTCTATGTCAAGACCAACCCGGTC
>JAKQCW010000032.1 GCA_029558955.1 Chloroflexota bacterium | reverse complement strand
CAGGGACCCGACGATGATCTTGCCGACCCAGACCACGCTGCGCACCACCACCGCCAGGGCTCGGACGATGAGCGACAGGTTCCAGGCCACGATCTTCAGCGCGAATGCCAGCCCCTGCAGAAGCACACCGGCGACGGTGCCGATAACCGTGCCGAAGCTGCGCCAGGACGACCCGTCGGTGGCGCTGGCCGCCACGCCGAAGATCTCCACCACTGAAAAGACCGCGCTGGCCAGTGTCGCATAGGCGCTCATCAGGGTGCGGACGGTCGGTTCGAGGATGGCGCGGATGCGGCCAAAGGCATGGGAGAACGCGCCCCACAATCCGGCCAGAGCCTCGCGAACGCGGTAATAGGCTTTGAAGACGGTGACCACGAAGCCCAGCAGTCCGGCGGATTCGAGATTCTGGGCCAGTTCGGCCGACATCTGCCCGACGCCGCCGCTGAGCGTACCCACCAGCTCTCTGATCCCCCGGAACACCAGCGAGACCTTGTTCCAGGCCCCGGTGATGATCTCCTGAATGCCGCCGAAGTTGGTTTCCCATGCGCGTTTGAGCAGATACACCGAGAGGATCACGCCCGCGATGATCGCGGTGACGGGCAGAAAATAGGTCGCGACCGCCGAACCCACCCCGGCCAGCGCGGCGCTGATGGCCACGAACCCGGCCTTGATGGCTGGAAGCATGAGTCCCACCATGCCCACGGCGGCGGTGACGGCTCCAGCCACGACCAGAATGGTGCCGAGGGCCATGGATAATCCAAGGACTACCCGGGTCACGCCCGGCATCGATTTGGCCATGCGTTGCAGGAACAGAATGAAGCGGGAGACGCCATTGATCATCGGGGTGACCACCGGTAGCAGAGTGCGACCCAGGATTTCGCTGAGGTTGGCCACCTGCTGGCGCAGGAGCAGAAACCGGGCTCCGATGTCCTGGTTCATGGCGTCGGCCATCTGTTCGGTGACCGCCGTGCCGGTCTTCATGGCTCGGCCCACCGACTGGATATTGCCTTCGAGGCTCTCCATGCCCGCCGACATCTGCAGCAGGAACTTGACCGCCTCGTCGGAACCGAAGGCCTTCTTCAGCTTCACCTGGGCGGCGGCGTTGGAGAGATCGGGGAACTGGCGCTTGATCTCCTGCAGGATGGGAACCACGCCCTTGAGACGGCCGCTGGTGTCGGTGAAGGACAGGCCAAGCTCGTCACCGGCCTCGGCCGCCTTCATGATGAACGCCTTGTACAGCGTGCCCGCCTCGGAGCCGGGCATGGTGGTCTGGAGCTGGCCGAGCACGGCGAGCTGCTCGTTCAGGGGAATGTTGCTCGCGGCCGCCACCGCGCCGATGTTCTTGATGGCGTCGGCCATCTGGGTGCCGTTGGTCTTGAACGAGGCCACGGTCTGCGCCATGGCTCCGGAAAAGGCGGTCGCCCATTCCATGTCGTTCATGTCGGCCATGATG
>JAKQCW010000016.1 GCA_029558955.1 Chloroflexota bacterium | reverse complement strand
GGTTCCCACTGCTCAAGCCAGTTCCCACTGCTCAAGCCGGTTCCCACTGCTCAAGCCGGTTCCCACTGCTCAAGCCGGTTCCGTGAACCGGCGGCGTTGTTGGGCGCAAACCCGGCGGATCACGGATCCGCCGGGAGCAGGTAAACTGAAGAGTTATTTACGCCAACTTGTACTAGGTCACGTCGGCCTAAATCGGTCTTCACTCACTGCTCAAGCCGGTTCCCACTGCTCAAGCTGGTTCCCACTGCTCAAGCCAGTTCCCACTGCTCAAGCCGGTTCCCACTGCTCAAGCCGGTTCCGTGAACCGGCGGCGTTGTTGGGCGCAAACCCGGCGGATCACGGATCCGCCGGGAGCAGGGTACCTGTATAGTTACAGTGGTGATGTTGTTTTTTGGCGGGCGTGCCTGGCCCGCCGTCATTGTTCTGGCGCTGCACGCTTGGCGCCTCCCGCCAGGCTGTCAGGGCCGCCACGGATGCGGCCGCGCTGAACCTGGCGCTCTGGGCAGTTTGACGTGAACGCCGTGATTGACTGAGTTTGGAGCCTCTGCTATGGCCCGTTTGGCGATCTATGGAAGGCTGATGCGCTATTTGCAGCCCTACTGGCTGCAGATCGTGCTCGCCTATGCCGCGATGTTCTTCGCGACGCTGCTCAACCTGCTGATCCCGCAACTGCTGCGCGGCGCGGTGGATCGCGGGCTGGAGGAGCACAACGCCGCCATTCTCTTCACGGCCGCAGGTGCGATCCTGGCCGTGGCCGTGGTGCGCGGCGTGGCTGGCTTCTTCCAGCGCTATTTCGGCGAGTGGCTCTCCTACCGGGCCGCCTACGACCTGCGCAACGATTTCTACACCAGCCTGCAACGGCTGCCCTTCGCCTTCCACGACCAGGCGCACACCGGCGATCTGATGAGCCGCGCCACCGGCGACATCACCGAGACCGAGCGTTTCGTGGGCATGGGCCTGATGGAGCTGCTCTCCACGGTGCTGCTGATGATCGGCGTGGTGACGGCCATGCTGCTGATGGACCTGCGGCTGGCGCTGCTGGCGCTGATCCCGCTGCCGCTGCTGCTGGTCTCCACCGTGCGCTTCGGCATGACGGTGCGGCCGCAGTCGCGCCACGTGCAAGACCAACTGGGCGTGCTCTCCACCACCATGCAGGAAAGCCTGACCGGCATCGGCGTGGTCAAGGCCTTCGCGCGCGAGCCCTACGAGTTCGAGAAATTCGACCGCGACAACAGCATCTGGTTCCGCCTGCGCGAGGGGCTGATCCGCCTGTGGGGCAACAACTGGCCCTTTTTCACCTTCCTGATCGCCCTGAGCAACTTCTTGCTGCTCTTCTTCGGCGGCCCCATGGTGCTTGAGGGTACCATCACCGTCGGCGTGCTCTTCGCCATGATCAGCTATGTGCTGATGCTCAACGGGCCGGCCCAGCGGCTGGGCTTTCTGGTCAACGCCGCCGCCACGGCCGACGCCAGCGCCAGCCGCGTCTTCGAGATCATGGACACGCCCAACACGGTGGCTGAACGGCCCGACGCCCGCCCCCTGCCGCAGCCGCGCGGCCAGGTGGATTTCGAGGGGGTCAGCTTCGGCTACCGCGATGGCCTGAACGTGCTGCAAGATCTCTGCTTCAGCGCACAGCCGGGCCAGGTGATCGCGCTGATGGGCCCCACCGGCTCCGGCAAATCATCGATCATCAACCTGATCCCCCGTTTCTACGATCCGGTGGCCGGCCGGGTGCTGGTGGACGGCGTCGATGTGCGGGAGCTGACGCTGGACAGCCTGCGCGGCCAGATCGGCATCGTGCTGCAAGAGCCCTTCCTCTTCAGCGCCAGCATCGCCGAGAACATCGCCTATGGCCGGCCGACCGCCAGCCAGGCAGAGATCGAACGGGCCGCCGCGGCGGCCAACGCCCATGATTTCATCGTCAGCTTTCCGGACGGCTACGCCACCCGCGTCGGCGAGCGCGGCGTGACGCTGAGCGGCGGCCAGAAGCAGCGCGTCGCCATTGCCCGCGCCCTGCTCTACGACCCGCGCATCCTGATCCTGGACGACTCCACCAGCAGCGTGGACACCGAGACCGAGTACATCATCCAGCAGGCGCTGCAAGCGTTGATGCAGGGGCGCACCACCTTTGTCATCGCCCAGCGGCTGTTGACCCTCAAACACGCCGATCAGATCCTGGTGCTGGAGCAGGGCCGCATCGTGCAACGCGGCCGGCATGACGAGCTGCTGGCCGAGGACGGGCTCTACCGCCATATCTACGATCTGCAACTGCGCGATCAGGAGCAGTTTTTGGCAAACGACCATGATCAACACAACCCAACGCAACCGGTCCCGCGTCTCCCTGCGCGAGTCGCTGGGAATCCCTGACCAACGCGCCGGCCAGGTGCAGCAGGCGCGCGAGGCGCGCATCCGGGTGTTGATGCCCGACCAGCAGGATGATGACCTGCTGGGCAAGGTCTACGACGCCGGGCTGGTGCGCCGGCTGGGCGCTTTCCTCGCGCCCTACAAGCGCAACACCATCATCGCCGTGGTCTTCATGATCATCTCCTCGGCCATGGCCGTGGCCGGGCCGTGGATCATCGGCCAGGCCATCGACCAGGGCATCACCGCCAACGACCCGGCCGCGCTGCGTCGCTGGACGCTGATCTTCCTGGCGGCCGCGCTGGTGGAGTGGCTGACCAACCGCTACCGCATCAGCCTGATGGCCTACGTGGGCACCCAGGTGGTGGCCGACGTGCGCAGCGCGCTCTTCCGCCATCTGCATCAGTTGACGCTGACCTTCCACAACAACTTCAGCGTGGGCCGCATGATGAGCCGCCTGATCGGCGACGTGGGGGTGTTGCAGGAGTTCATCACCTGGACCATCACCGGGCTGGCGCGCTCCGTTTTCCTGCTGACCGGCATTGCCCTGGCCATGTTCGCCCTCAGTTGGCAGTTGACGCTGATCGCCCTGGCCGTGATGCCGCTGATGATCCTGCTGACCAATTTCTGGCGCCGGCGGGCGCGCGAGGCCTACCGCGCCACCCGGCTGCGCCTGTCGCTGATCAACGGCTATCTCAACGAGTCCATCTCCGGCATCCGCGTCACCCAGAGCTTCGCGCGCGAGACGGTCAACGAACGGCACTTCGACGACCTCAACCACAGCTTCTTCGACGCCAACATCCTGGCGGCGCGGCTCAGCGCGCTCTTCTTCCCCGGCGTGGACTTCATCGGATCGCTGGCCACCGCGCTGGTGGTGGGGGTGGGCGGCTGGCTGGCGCTGGGCGATGCGCTGACGGCCGGCGTGCTGGTGGCCTTCGTGCTCTACGTGGAACGCTTCTTCGACCCCATCCGTGACCTGGCCCAGCGCTACAACACCTTCCAGGCCACCATGGCCGCCTCCGAGCGGCTCTTTGCCCTGCTGGATCTGGAGCCTGACCTGCAAGACGGGCCTGACGCCATAGCTCTGCCCCCGGTGACCGGCCAGGTGACCTTCGACCGCGTCAGCTTTCAGTACAAAGATGGGGAGCCGGTGCTGCGGGAGGTCAGCCTGCACGTCCAGCCGGGCCAGCGGGTGGCGCTGGTGGGCGAAACCGGCGCGGGCAAGAGCACGGTGATCCGCCTTCTGGCCCGTTTCTTCGACGTCACGGCCGGCGCGGTGCGGATCGACGGCCACGACGTGCGCACGGTGAGCCAGGCCAGCCTGCGCTCGCAGTTGGGCATCGTGCTGCAAGACACCTTTCTCTTCGCCGGAACGGTGGCCGACAACATCCGCTACGGCCGGCTGGAGGCCAGCGACGAAGAGCTGATAGCTGCGGCCACGGCCGTCGGCGCGCACGCCATGATCCAGCGCCTGCCGGAGGGCTACGCCACCCAGGTGGGCGAGAACGGCGTCAACCTCAGCGTCGGGCAGCGCCAGCTCATCTCCTTCGCCCGCGCCCTGCTGGCCGATCCCCGCATTTTGATCCTGGACGAGGCCACCAGCAGTGTGGACACCACCACCGAGAAGCTGATCGAGCAGGGGCTGGACGCGCTGATGGCCGGCCGCACCAGCTTCGTCATCGCCCACCGGCTGAGCACCATCGTCGACGCCGATCAGATCGTGGTGATGGATCACGGCCAGATCGTGGAGCAGGGGACGCACGCCGAGCTGCTGGCGCAACGCGGCCGTTACTACAAGCTCTATACCATGCAGTGGGCGCAGGCGGGGCTGGCGCCGACCTGAGCATGGCTGTCTGTTTCAGCCGGCGGGCCAAACGTTGATTGAGTAGGCCGCCGTATCGAAATCAACGTGTTCGCACCAGCCGGCTGAACAGTGTCGTGGCTCTTCTTGATTGGCGTTGGCCCGCTGGGGGGACTATAATTGGGGCTATGACTTCACACACCCAATGGATCGAACACAACGGACACCCGATTCTCTACAGCAACTACGCCCGTCTCACCGAGGCCGAATACCTGCACGCCATGGATGAGACGCTGCGCGTGCTGCTCAGCCGGCCCAACAGCACGGTGCTGACCGTGACCGACGTCAGCCACAGCCACCCGTCGCGCGCGATCATGGCCAAGGCCGGCGAGCTGGCCGCAGCCGCCAAGGCGGCGGGCATCACGACCATCGACGCGGTGATCGGCGTCGGCCGCCTGCAACGGCCCATCGCCCAGGCCGTGCGCCGCGACATGCACTTCGCCGGCAACCTGGAAGAGGCCAAGGAGTGGCTGACGCGCCAGGTCCAGCGGTAACCGGCGCTGGCGGCTAGAAGGGAATATCGCCCTCCAGCCAGGCACGCTCCAACTGGATATCGTGGGCCAGGTCGGGATCGTCGGCGCCGGCGAAGGGCAACATTTGCGCTTCAGCCTTGCGCGCGGCCTGGCTGGCCTCCATGCGTTCCTCTTCGATGCGCCAGCGCTCGTCAGAGCCTTCAGGATCATACGCGTCCAGCAGGCTGAAACCAGGCGCCAGGCTGAAAGCCCAGCCGTGGTCGTGGTCGGGATCGGCCGCCAGGTCTGCCTCCGCCTCGGCCCGCATAGCAACGCAGACCGGGCAGTCATCCTCGAACATCTCGCCCATCCTGTCGCCGGGGATGGTGTTGGCGAAGCCCAGCTCCTCGTTGCGAATCACCCGTTGCGGCGTAAAGCCATAGAGCTCATCCTGAGGGGTGAAGAACCAGGCGCGGATGACCTCATCCAGCGCGGCGCGTTGAGCGTCAGGGCTGACGCCCTTCAGCTCAGCCAACTGCTGTGCGCAGACGTCGCGCAGATATTTGACCAGATCGCCGTAGAGTGCTGCCTCTGCGATGGACATGGGTGCTTCCTTTCTGTCTGTGAACAGGCGCCCGGCGCTTGATCCCAGCCTGGCGCCACGCATGATCTGCCAGCAACGTGCCGGGCGCCGATGCGTCCGGCAACGTTTCGCAGACCTCGGTCACAGCGGCGGCAGCGCCCAGCGATACGGAGCCAGCGCCGCGTCGACCGCGCCGTCGAGGGCAAGAGAGCTGAGCGATCGCGACGCGAGGTCGTTCAGGCCCGCCGCGTTGGACGGCTCTGCCAGGGCGGCCTTCATGGCGTCCAGGCCGCGGTCGACCACCTCTCGCGGCAGAAGGAAGTAGTCGCTTGCACTAACGATCGCCCGGTTGATGGTCCAAGGCCGCGGCCAGCAGGGCCACGGCCGCCTCCAGATGCTCCAGCGCCTGGCGGATGGCCTGGCGCTGATCGACCGGCGCGGCCGCCGCGGCCTCCGCGGCCTCCGCGGCCGCTGCAGTCGCCGCGACCACCGCGGCTGCCCCTCGGCTGGCCGCGGCAGCCGGCGCGTCCGCGGCAGCCGCCAGGGTGATGCTCTCGATCTGCGGTCGGGGCTGGCTTTCGGTTTCGGCGTTTGCCACGGCCAGCTTGACGGCCGGGTCGCCCAGAACCACGTAGCTGCGCGCGTCGTTGTTGGCGGTCCACAGCCCGGCCAGCTCCTCCGGCGGCACGATCTCACGGAACTTGATGTCCTGGATGCGCTGGGTCAACTGGGTGGAGAGCTCGGCGTAGCGGTTGTTGAAGTCCTCGATCACCACCCCCAGCCGTGCGCCGCTCAGCAGACGGGTCAGGCCGCTCTCGAAGGTGGCCAACTGCTGCGCGCCTTCCCAGATGAAGGAGCTGCCCCAGGCGCGGTCCACGTGGCCCACCACGGCCAGCGCGCCCCCCTTGGGGTGGCCCAACAGGCGCTGCGGCAGCCGGGCCACGAAGGGATAGGGCGCGATGGGGATGCGATCATACTGCTCCAGCCCGCTCACGGCCGCGCCGGTGGCCTGCAGTTGCTCCTGGCGGGTGCGGATGGCGAAGTCGTCGTACTGCGGCGTGCCGGCGCCGAAGCAGGCGAAGAAGAAGGCGATCAAGCCCAGCAGCCGGGCGTCGCCGCCCACGTCGTCGGCGCTGAGCCGCATGGCCTCCTGCACCGGCCCGGCGCCCGGCCAGTCGCTGCAGATCAGCGCGCCCTGCTCGGCCCGTTGGCGCGGCTGGGCCTGGCCGTTGAAGCTGAAGCCCAGGCCGTGGCCGGCCGAGAAGAGGAAGGCCGGGGTATCCTCGCCCCCCAGCAGGCGGCCCAGTTGCGCCTTGCTGGCCGCGCCCTCCATCCAGCGCCGAAACTCCCATCCCGCCGCCCGTTGGGCCACGCTGTCGGCCAGCGGGCTGACCAGATGCCGGGTGCTCGCCTGCGTCGCCGGGTCGAACTGGTTGCGCGCGCCGAAAAAGGCCGCCTTGCGCGCCAGGGCCAGCGGCCGGGTCGGGTCCTCGCTGGCGACCACGCTGACCGCGTAGCTGTGATACTCCTCCAGCGTGTCGAAGTGAATGCGCCCCACCGCGTGGGCCACGTCAAGCTGATACTGAAACTCGAAGGGGATGCGCTGCGGGTCGCCGACGATCAGCAGATAGTAGGGTATGCGGGCCGGATCCACCTGGCCGGGCGCGCCGCCGTTGCGGCTGCGCCAGGTGTTCATCGACTCGCCGGGGCGGTAGAAGAACTTGGCATCGACCGTCTCATCGCGGTAGCGTTCGCCGGCCTGGGCGCGGCGCAGCGCCAGGAGGGGGGCCAACGCCTCGCGCAGCGCCGGCAGCTTCTGCTCATCCGCGAAGGGAAAGATCACCCCCCAGCCGGCCTGGGCCAGGTCGTTGGGGTCCACGCCGGCGATGACGCCGTAGTGGGCCTCGCGGCGCTGCTTGAGCACCGCCACGCGCGCGCGCAGCTCGGCCAGCTCCTCCTGGGCGATAGGCTGGCCCTGCGCCAGCGCGGCCACCCTCTCCACCGGCAGCGGCGGCAGCAGCGGCAGGCCGGTCTCAGCGTCGATGCCGTTGGGATAGATCAAGTTCTCGGACATGAGGAATCTCCTGGCGCTGCTGCTCTGCTGCCCTGGCCGGTCTCCTGACCGAGCCAGCCCAAACCTACCACACCTGCTGCTCTGGCCGGTCTCCTGACCGAGCCAGCCCAAACCTACCACACCTGCTGCTCTGGCCGGTCTCCTGACCGAGCCAGCCCAAACCTACCA
>JAKQCW010000302.1 GCA_029558955.1 Chloroflexota bacterium | reverse complement strand
GCTCCAGGCGAGAGCAGCACTGTCAGTCCTCCGCGCCGCGTCGCGCGCCAGGCCAGGACTGACAGTGCTGGTCAACTGCACCAACAAGGCCACGCGGGGAATGAAGCTCCAGGCGAGAGCAGCACTGTCAGTCCTCCGCGCGCGCCAGGCCAGGACTGACAGTGCTGGTCACCCGCACCAACAACGCCATGCGGGGAATGAAGCTCCAGGCGAGAGCAGCACTGTCAGTCCTCCGCGTCGCGTCGCGCCATTAGTTCTTCTCCCCCTCTCACCCCCTCCCAACAATCGTTCTTAAGTAGTTCTCGCGCCGCTGGCAAGATGGATGCCAGATCGCCCCGGACGCGGTATCCTGAGGGCGTCGGTGGTCATCCATTGTGCCGGTTCCAGCAGCCGGCCTGAGCCAACCCAACTCCTGCGACCGTCGCCCAGGCCTGGCGCCGGCGCTACGCTGCACTGAGCCAGGCCTGAAGGCGCTGTTATGCCGCCCACCACGGCCATCCCCGCCCCACATACCCGCCGCGTCCTCCTGGTCAGCTCGCAGACGCTCTTCGGTGAAAGCCTGGAGCTGCTGCTGCGCAACGCCGCGGACGTGACCCTGGTCGCCAGCGCAGCGCCCGACGGCGATGTCTGCGCCCTGGTGGAACAGGCGACGCCGGACGTGGTGGTGCTGGCCGATGAACGCCCGGAAAGCGCCGACCTGCTCAACCTGACCGCCCTGCTGATGGAACGTTTCCCCGATCTGCGCGTGATCAAGACCGGGCCAGAGATGGCGACGCTGCGGGTCTTCGCCGCTCAAAGCTGGCCCGCCAGCAGCCTGGACCTGATCAGCGCGATTCGCGAAGGATCGATGCGCAGAGGATAGACAACGGCCAAGCGACGCGCCGACTGGCTCGGTCAGGAGACCGGCCAGAGCATCCAAACTGGCGAGCGGATCGATGCGCAGAGGATAGACAACGGCCAAGCGACGCGCCGACTGGCTCGGTCAGGAGACCGGCCAGAGCACCCAGACCGGCGAGCGTAGACAACGGCCAAACGACTGCGCCGACTGGCTTGGTCAGGAGACCGGCCAGAGCATCCAGACTGACCAGAGCAACCAAACCGGCCGGTGCAACCAAACCGGCCAGAGTACCCAGACCGGACAGAGACCCACTGACTCTTGAACGACTGAGCGACGCTGCGGCGGCGCCACCGATGGAGGTGCAAGCAATGACGTACCAACCTGTTCACCCTGCCGCCCGGCGGCGCTGGATCTGGGCGCTGCTGGCGGGCGTGATGGCCCTCGCGCTGGCGGCGCCGGCGCTGCTCTTGGCAGCGCCGTTGGAGCAGTCGGCTGGCGAAGGGGAGACCCTCTTCCAGCAGAAGTGCGTCGCCTGTCACACCATCGGCGGCGGCGCGCTGGTCGGCCCTGACCTGGCCGGCGTCGTCGATCGCCGCGACGGCGCCTGGCTCAGCCAGTGGATTCTGGCGCCGGACAAGATGCTGGCCGCCAACGATCCCATCGCGACGCAGTTGTTGCAGGAGTCCAAGGGCGTCCCCATGCCCAACCTGGCGCTGACCGAGCCGGAGGTCGCCGCGCTGATCGCCTTCCTGGCGAACCCCGGCGCGGAGGCGGTCACGCAGCCGCAGGCGCCGCTGGCAGAGGGCGACGCGGCCCACGGCCGGGCGCTGTTCACCGGCGCCAGCCGGCTGGAGAACGGCGGCCCGCCCTGCATGACCTGTCACAGCATCGCCGGGCTGGGCGCGCTGGGCGGCGGCGCGCTGGGCGTCGACCTGACCAAAGCCTACGAGACCTACGGTGGAGACGCGGGCCTGGCCGCCTTCCTGAACACCCTGCCCACCGTGACCATGAATGCGGTCTGGAGCAGCCAGCCGCTCACCCCGGCGGAGCAGGACGACCTGCGCGCCTTCATGCAGGAGGCGTCCTTTGCCGAGCGTCCGCCGCAGACCGTCTGGCTGCTGGCGCTGCTGGCCACGGTCGGCGTCGCGCTGCTGCTGCTGCTGGCGCAACTGATCTGGCGCAGGCGGCTGGTCTCCGTCCGCAAGACGATGGTCCAGCGCGCGCGGATTTGAGAGGGTTGCGGTGAACGGTGAAC